>CAZBTJ010000021.1:0-54618 GCA_964494325.1 uncultured Pirellulales bacterium | reverse complement strand
AGTTTGCAAAACTTCAGTTACGGTACGAAGCGAGAGCATAGTTTTCGTATTTCGGCGATAGTTTTTTCCATGTGTTCCTGATTGAGATCATTTGGGATTGTTAATGTGTAGGCGTCCGAGATTCCGATTAATTCCTTCATGGCTTTGGCTTCTTCTGGAGGTAGATCCATGTAAAGGTTGCAGGTGTCGAAGTCGTTGTCCCAGAGGATGTTGTCTTCGATTTGTTCGATCTCGAATTGCCAGGCGTCAAAGTCGTTACATTCCAAGGATATGACATCTTCGGCCTGCGAAGCCTTTCTGGCGGCAATCACCAATTTTCGCCAATTACATCTGGATTCTGCATCCTCCAGTTCAACCGTGACTTTGTCTTCAATTTGTTTGAACACGGCTGCGATGGTACCCTCCAGGGCAGCGGTATGCCTTATAGGTTCAACATCCTCCTTGAGCAGGCCCTTGGCAATGGTCCACAGGGCAGAGACCTTTTGTCCGGAAGTGAGACTGTCAAAGGCCTGGACACCCATGAAGTAGTCTTCGAAATCCCAAACAGATGAATCATCCACGAGCGTATGCAGTGCCTCGGCAAACAGTGCGGCTTCGGCATTCTTTAGTGTACGTTTTCCAATAGATGTATTCCACATGGGTGAATCTTTCAATCAATTCATTACTAAAAACGGCTTTACCTGGGTCTCTATCCAAGAAGAACTCCTGATGTTTCCAAGGATACTGACATTATATTCTGTTCAGAACGATATGCCTACCGAAAAGAGGTCGCTCTACCTGAAGGGAAAAGTTTCCACCTAATGGGGTCATGATGTATAATTGGCATCCTCAAGCCAATCGGTAGCTGCAGAACCAGTCGCTATGAAATGAAGCTCTGATGAGGCACAAGCAATGGAAGATTCTGTTAACGATCGCTCTCCACCGGAGGCCAAGATCGCCCTGTTTCGATCGCTTTTCCGGGGACGGGAGGATGTATATGCCCGCCGGTTCGAGAGTCGGCGAACGGGCAAATCCGGGTATCAGCCAGTCTGCGCCAATGAATGGGTGCGAGGGGTGTGTGAGAAACTGCGGATTAAGTGTGTCGATTGTTCCCAACGTCGTTTGCTTCCAGTGACTGACGAGGTTATCCGTGGGCATCTGTCAGTGACGATTCCTGGTCAGATGCTGTGAAGCAGCCTCTTCCTTCGATTGTGAACCCGGAACCTTGGACTTCGAACCATACCATTTCTTTTGATACGAATAACCCTGAACAAATTTCTCTTTCTTTTACACCCATACGTCCAGTCAGATTGTTATATTGGCGACTGTCGTTAGTTAATGTAGTAGGAAAGAGCACAAAACGTGGGAGTTTCTACTTCATTTTATTTTGAATTGCATTATGATCACTTGAAATTCCGAATCGGCCATATGAGATATTGATTGATGAATGACATTGAAATAAGACAAAGCTTTCATAAGAAAAGACTTAAACGGCATCATGCTAACAAAGCTACACTTGTAATTGATGAGCTTGGCTTGAATCATGGAAGATGCCGAGCTGACATTGCAGTGGTAAATGGTCATCTTGTAGGCTATGAGATTAAAAGTGATAGTGATTCACTCCGCAGGCTTGAGGAGCAAGTTATATCCTATAATTCGGTTTTTGACAGAGCATTCGTGATTGTAGGAGAGCGTTACGCAGAGTCAGTGAAGAACTATGTCCCCCATTGGTGGGGAGTGATTCTGTCAACAAAAGGTCCAAGGGGTGGGATTGATTTCAGGTCGCTCAGGAAAGCCCAAAGAAATGATTCCGTAGACCCAATATCTATTGCTCGGTTGTTGTGGCGCAATGAAGCAGCAAAGATATTGCAACACAAGAATCTTTCGGCAAAAAAACTTAGGCAGCCTCGCGCTGTATTGTATGAATATCTTGCAAGTGTATTCAGCACTCGCGAATTGCAGAAAACCGTTAGAGAACATCTGAAGAAGCGTAAAAACTGGCGAGATCTTGAATCACCTTCTCCACAGGATGATTAGTACCCACCTGTTTCCACATCGTCAGATTGCTGGTTTTTCCGCCTTCAGCACATTGCTGAATGAAAACATCTCCCCATGAGAAAAGCGAACCATAGTAATAGCCTGAGCTTATGATTTGACCACTCAGCCCGTGGTATTGGCCCAAACCATAATCCTTATAGTTTCTTCCCTTGGCAATACACCATCCATCATCCATGGTATATATGATTTTTACGGAAGGTTTCACAAGTCTCATATCTAGGTTAAGAATCTTTGGATTTGTTATCGTATAATCACCAAAAGCCGGAAGGCGAAGCCCCTCTTCCTTAAAACCCGCGACCAATAGTTTGTACAATCTCCATTCATTGCGAGGGATCACTTCCGTTCCAATTTTAATCCCACCCATTGTCTCGGGGAAAGAAGTGCCAATGAGCGTAAAAGAACGCCATTTGTCTAAACTTGGGAGTCTTTTCACAATAGCCTGAATGGCCATTGAAAATCCCTCAAGCGGAAGGAAATTGGGGGAGTCCAAATCCAGTATCAGATCACAATCATTGAATTGAATCCCCAAAGATAAAAGTAGAGAATCCACTTCTGTTTTTGTTGAGCTCTTTGCAGCTTGTTCTAGTGACAATCTAAGGCAAGCACCCCGGTGATCTGTAGCCACAGCGCTCTTTACTTCTTGGTTGTAAACCTTATCTCTGGCCAACCCGGTCACTGGAATGGCTAAACTCTTCATCTCACGAAACTCATCAAATACAAAACGAACCGGATGCATTCCAGTAGTCATCCGTTCAGCAGGCCCAATATGGCACAAATCAACGTAGCAAGCGTTCTTCCCCCATTTCTGTTGAACACGTTTGGCAAACGGTTTTAAGTGTTCATCAATGGTTTTTGCCCATTTTTCATGTTCAAAATCCCAGCCAATCTCTGGGACCTCTATGAGTGGCATGAGCCCCTGTTTCGTTGCTATGGGAAGTTGTAACATGGCCTGGTATTCACCCAGCTTCCATCTAAGACATGGCACATAATGGAGATGATCATAGTTCATCATATTCCCCTGGAAATAACTTTCTCACTTCACTCTGTCCGACCATGTCCTTTAGAATCGTGTAGTTGTCTGCCTCTCTTCGTATTTTTCCTGCTACAATCGCCGGACTCACACCCATCTCGTTTGCGAAGTCCTTAATGGAATCTTCACTTCTTACATAACGAGCCAGAGCCGTATTCCACTTGCTATCGGGAACCAGGATCTCTCCTGCCTGTGTATTGGCTTCCTGCTCAATATCTTTAGCCTCCGCCTCAAGGTCATCAAATATGCTCTCCACATGTCCCTTTTGTAAATGTTTCATAACATGAACAAGTTCATGAAAGAGAACAAACCAAAAGTTGTCGATCCTATCATACCGTAGAGTCATCCCAATAACAGGAGATCCATCAGAAAGCAAAAATGCGGCTCCGTCCAGATGCGTATGTGATAGACGGGGCACAATAACCAATCGGATTCCAGACTTCCTCAAGTACTCCGCGGCTTTTTGGGGGCCATCCGCTTCACAGCTTAAGTATTTCAGGTTGATTAGCCATTCATCTGTAATGCTTTTGGGTAGGCATAAACACCAATGCTTGCCAAGGAAAGTTACCGCTGATCCCCGGCTCCTCGCACAATGAGAGTCGCAGTTCTGTTAGAGTACTTTACCTTGGAGGTCACATCTCCCAATCGGCTAAACAACGATTCATCCTGGGAAAAAATGCTGGTCAAATAACCATAGGAGATGATATGGTGGGAGTACCATAGGTTGGCTAGTTTGAAAGGATAACACAAGGAATGAGAAGTTCTGTTAATGATCATTCTCCGCCAGAGGTTAAAATTGCTCTGTTCCAGTCACTTTTTAGGGGACGCGAGGATGTATATGCCCGTCGGTTCGAGAGTCGGCGAACGGGCAAATCCGGGTATCAACCAGCTTGCGCCAATGAATGGATTCGAGGGGTGTGTGAGAAACCCCGGATTAAGTGTGTCGATTGTGCTCATCGCCGGTTTCTTCCGGTGACTGACGAGGTCGTTCGATGGCATCTGTCTGGTCGGGATGAGGAGGGACGTGATTTTGTCATGGGTGTTTATCCGATGTTGCGGGACGAGACATGTTTTTTTCTGGCGGTTGATTTTGACAAAAAACACTGGCAGGAAGATGCCTTCGCTTTTCTGACGACCTGTCTAGACATGAAGCTGGCGGTCTCCCTGGAGCGGTCTCGATCCGGTCAGGGTGGACATGTCTGGTTATTCTTTTCTGAGTCCATAGCCGCTGGTTTGGCACGTCGATTGGGTGCCATGATCTTGACGGAAACCATGGAACGTAGACCGGACATCGGCCTGGATTCATATGATCGTTTCTTTCCCAATCAGGACACATTGCCCCAGGGTGGTTTTGGGAATTTGATTGCTCTACCACTCCAGAAGCAGGCTAGGGAATGTGCGAATACCGAATTTCTTGATGACGTTGGTCACCCCTACCCCGATCAATGGGCTTATCTTGCATCCATACGCAAGATTGATCGTGAGACCATCGAAGACCTCGTGCATGCGGCTGAGAAGAAAGGTCGCATTGTGGGGGTACGCATGGCTCTCATGGAAAACGACGCGGAACCGTGGATCTCGCCTCCCTCTGGACGTGGGCTATCACAGATGGATGGCGCCTTACCGAAGAACCTTGAGTTGACACTGGGTGATCAAATCTACATCCCCAAAGCATCACTTACGCCCGGATTACGCAATCGCGTGATCCGGTTGGCCGCTTTTCAGAATCCGGAGTTTTATAAAGCCCAGGCCATGCGTCTGCCGACCTATGACAAACCACGTATCATTGGTTGTGCTGAAGATCTTGATCAATATGTCGCTCTACCAAGAGGATGTCTGCAAGACTTGCAGAAACTGCTGGGGGATTTGAATATTAACATCATCCTTCAAGATAAACGATTTGCAGGTGTGCCGATTGATGTCCAGTTCACCGGCACACTGCGTCCAGAGCAGGAGAAGGCTGCTCAAGCGATGCTGGCCCATGACACGGGCGTATTATCCGCAACCACGGCCTTTGGCAAGACCGTGATTGCTGCCTGGCTTATTGCTCAACGCGGGGTAAACACGTTAGTGCTTGTACACCGTCGTCAGTTGTTGGAGCAGTGGATTGATCGTTTATCGGTGTTCATGGATCTGCCCAAGAAGGCGATTGGGCGCATAGGAGGCGGCCGCAATAAACCCAATGGGTCGCTGGATGTCGCGATCATTCAGAGTTTGGTGAGAAAAGGCATGGTCAAGGATTGTGTGGCTGACTATGGGTACATCATTGCCGACGAATGTCACCATCTCTCTGCATCAAGCTTCGAACAGGTCGTACGTCGAGCCAAAGCCAAATATGTGACAGGGTTATCTGCTACGGTGATGCGCAAGGATGGGCACCACCCGATTATCTTTATGCAATGCGGATCGATACGTTACCGTGTAGATGCCAAATCACAGGCGGATGCGCGGCCCTTTGCACACTTGGTGCATGTTCGTCCCACTTCGTTTGAACCATTGCAGCCTGCTGATCCGGACAAACGCCTTCAGTTTCAGGGCCTTTACGGTGAACTGATTGTTGATGAAGAACGTAATAAGCTCATTTGCGAGGATGTGGTTCACGCGGTACATAAGGGACGTTCTCCACTGGTCTTGACAGAGCGTAAAGAGCACCTCGAGTGCTTGGCGAACCGACTAATGCCAGATGTTCGCCATGTCATTGTACTCAGTGGCGGCATGGGAACCAAGCGCATGCGTGAGGTATCATCGCATATGTCGTGCATCCCGGAGGAAGAACCACGTGTGATATTGGCCACCGGACGCTATATCGGCGAGGGCTTTGATGATCCACGTCTGGACACTTTGTTCGTTACGCTTCCCGTGTCCTGGCGTGGAACGATCGCTCAGTACGTAGGTCGCTTGCATCGCCTCAATGACGGTAAACGGGAGGTGAGAGTGTATGACTATGCCGATCTTCATGTCCCGATGCTGTCGCGAATGTTCGATCGGCGCTGTCGAAGCTATGAGGCTGTGGGATACTCAATCCTGCTACCGGCCAGTGCCGTGCCCGGATGGCCGCCTGACGTGCCGCTGCCCGTGGATACAAAGTGGAAAAACGATTATGCCGCCAGTGTGCGTCGGCTTGTTCGTGACGGCGTGGATACTTCGCTGGCCAACCTTTTTGTTCATGCTGCACGAACTGTTGACTCCACGTCCAAGGGGCTCGACCGGGCACGCAGTGCAAGCGAGGCTTTCCTGTACCAGCGTCTCGAAACCTTACCGGAAACAAAAGGACGTTTCCAGCTCAACACCAAGCTACCCATTCCCTTTGACGGTTGGGGCCAAATGGAGGTGGACCTGTTGTGGTCGCAGGGCCGTGTGGCCATCGAATTAGATGGTGCCCAGCACCTGGCCAGGCCCGAGGCCTACCGCCGGGACCGTCGTAAGGATCTGCTCCTCCAGGAAAATCACTACATCGTATTACGGTTTCTTGCTGAGGATCTGGGCAAGGATCTGGATTCCGTACTCGACACCATCTTGCGCACAGTGACTCGTCACCTCATCGAGTGATTTCGCCAACAGGCCCCAAGCCCCGAGTATAGCGAATTCGTTCGACCATCAGGCGGAAGACTATCTCCAGTTGGTTTTGGACGGAAGGGGATTCGATGATGCCATACGCCCTGGCAATCGCTTCATACGTGGAGAGTTGATTGGGATCCGTGGTTGTTCGTATGGTCCACTCACCGGGTGGTCCTTTTGGAAGCTTGACGGTTTCAGCGTAGGGCCGTCCGAGGATGCGTTTTCTCATACGCGCGACCTGTCCCCACGTGCCATCAGGGACAAGCAGAGACACGGGACGATCATCTTTCTCCAAGAAAGAGGGACTTAACGTGGCCGCACTGGGATCAGGGTAAAGCACGAGTAAACGTCTGTCAGGATCATTGAGATCACCAAGATCCAGTGCCTGATTCGGCTTTCCACTGAGGCGCAATTCACTATGGCTCAAGGCGTTCATCGCAAGTATGGCGGTTGAGGTTACTTTTCTCATTTCACGAAAATGCATAACCATGATCAACCGCGTGGCCAGATCAAGTCTGGGCGTGACCGAGCAGATGCACAAATGAGGGTGCATTCGACAACGAAAACAGCGGTTTGCCATCCTTTTTCGGCCAGCGATAGAAACGGTTCCTGAATAAATTTAAGTCATTTGATCAATTGGACTATGATACTCGCTTTACGGGCAAAAGAAAAGACATGACATCAGGTCAGGTGTTTGGCGTTTTCCTGCTTGAGGGCAGACCTTTACGACCGGTCCCGAAGCCAATGCTTTGCTCAAACCCCATGCACGCAAGCATTATCGTATTCCCTAAATTGTATGACAGGCGAATCCTGAGTGTCTATTCCCAGGTATATGGGTTTTGACGGGAGAAAAATCCTCGGTATAATGCGTGTTTTGTCAAACGTGTCAGATGGAATACCCTTCAGAAAGGACGGCTTCATAATGATTAATCGTGGGATGTGTGGTGTTGTGTTGGTGATATGTGCTGGTTTGTGGGCTCAAGCACCGGATTGGGAAAATGAGACAGTGATTGGGACCCATAAGGAGCCAGGCCGGGCCACGGGTGTGTCGTTTTCAACGGTGAATGACGCCATTAAGGCGTATGACCTGAAAGTTCCGACTGATGCGTTCAAGAAGTGGACGGCCTCGCCGTTCTATCAGTCGCTCAACGGACAGTGGAGATTTCATTGGGTCAAGCAACCGAGCGAACGGCCTGTCGACTTTTATAAGAGCGGGTTTGACGACACGTCCTGGGACAGGATTGAGGTTCCGGCCAACTGGGAAGTGAAGGGCTATGGCACACCCATCTACTCAAATGTAACCTATCCCCATCTGCGTCAACCTCCCAAGATCATCGGCCATGTCAGGGATGATTATACGGCAGCCAAGGAACCGAATCCAGTGGGCAGCTATCGGACCACCTTTGACGTGCCCGAGACCTGGGATGGCCGTGAAATCTTCATCCACTTTGACGGCGTGGCCTCTTCGTTTTACCTGTGGATTAATGGTCGCAAGGTCGGGTACAGTCAAGGCAGTCGCACACCGGCTGAATTCAACATCACAAAGTTTCTCAAGCGGGGTGACAATGTGCTTTGCGCCGAGGTGTATCGCTGGAGTGACGGCAGTTATCTGGAGGATCAGGACTTCTGGCGATTGAGCGGTATTTACAGGGATGTGTACCTCTTCAGCATACCTGCGACCCACATTCAAGATTTGTTTGTGCAAAGTGATTTGGACGACACGTATCAGGATGCGGATCTTTCCATTCAGGTCACTCTGCGTAATAGTGGAACAAAAACATCACGCCGGCGCATTCGAGCCACACTTGTGAATGCCCATGGCGGGAAGATACCGCTGGGTCGATCCGTTATGACCCAAACCAAGTCTGGTGAAACGGCCTCCGTGACACTCAAGGCCCAGGTCACATCGCCTCTCAAGTGGACGTCGGAAACCCCGAATCTGTACCGTGTGGTGGTAGAGTTGCTCGGTAATCGCCGTGTCCAGGAGGTCAGGGCCTGTCGTCTTGGCTTTAGGGAAGTGGAACTCAAGGACCGGCAGTTCTATGTCAATGGAACATCTGTGCTGCTCAAGGGCGTCAACCGTCACGAGCACGACCCCGACCGCGGTCATGCCCTGGAAATCAACTCCATGATCCGTGACATTGAATTGATGAAACAATACAATATCAATACGGTACGGACCTGTCACTATCCCAACCATCCTATCTGGTATGACCTCTGTGACCTGTACGGACTCTATATCATTGATGAGGCCAATGTGGAGTCCCATGGTATGGGGTATGGCCGTGACACTCTGGCCAGGGTGTCCAGTTGGGAACTGGCCCATGTGGATCGCAATGTGCGCATGGTGCTTCGCGACAGGAACCATCCCTGTGTGGTGGTCTGGTCGCTGGGCAATGAAGCCGGCGGTGGTCCCAACTTTACCGCTGCCGCCCAAGCTATCCGTGATATTGACACATCACGCCCCATCCATTATGAACGTATGAATTCCGTGGCTGACATAGATAGCACCATGTACCCGTCTGTCAGTTGGCTTATCAGTCGGGGCGAGAGCCAGTCCGACAAACCTTTTATTATGTGTGAGTATGCCCATGCCATGGGCAATGCCATGGGGAATCTCCAGGAATACTGGGATGCCATTGAGGCCTATCCCAATCTCATTGGCGGGTGCATCTGGGATTGGGTGGATCAGGGGTTGCGAAAATACACGGGCAAGGTCCTGCCTGATGGTTCCAGGGAATGGTTCTTTGCCTATGGTGGAGACTATGGAGATCGTCCCAATGACAACAACTTTTGCATGAACGGTGTGGTGCCTCCGGATCGAGCCATTTCAGCCAAGCTTCTGGAGGTTGGCAAGGTCTATCAATATGTGGGCTTGGCATTGGACAAGGTCACGGCCAAAACCGCCGCAGTGACCGTCACCAACAAATACTATTTCACGAATCTCGGGGGCTACGTGCTGAAATGGCAACTGACCCGGGATGGTTGTGTCATGAGTCTGGGCGAACATATGCTGAGTTCATTGTTGCCGGGGGATTCAACGACTGTGACACTTCGGATTCCGAAGTCGCCACTCAGCCCTGGTGCTGAGTATTTTCTGAATCTGAGCCTGACATTCCCTCGTGAGACACTCTATGCCAAGGCGGGCCACGAGGTCGCTTCTGAGCAAATCACCATGCCCTATGACGTGCCAGCAGCCCCTCAAGTCGACCTTCGCGCCATGGCCAAATTAGACGAAGCCTCGCAGCCCAAACTGGAAGACACAGATCAGGCCATCACCGTTACGGGCAAAAACTTCATCGCCATGTTCAGTCGTGACACTGGTACACTTACCTCACTGAAATATGATGGCGTCCAGATCCTCAAGGATGGACAAGGGCCTCAACTCAATCTGTACAGGGCTCGTGTAGACAATGATAACTGGTTGCGCAATGCCGTCAGCCAAAGTGGATTGGATGACGTAAGCTACTCTGTTAAGACCATGTCTGTGGCACGTGACATGCCCGGCATCGTGCGTGTGACCGTGACCCAGGAAGCCGATCTGAAGGGCGAGGCCACACTGGAACACAAAGCCATGTATCTGATTTTTGCGGACGGCGTGATTCAGGTGACCAACGACGTTCGTACTCAGGGCCTGGCACAATTGCCCAGGCTGGGCGTGACCCTTGCCCTGCCCAGATCATTGGACACACTGACCTGGTTGGGTCGTGGACCCCATGAGAGTTATGTGGATCGAAAACGCAGCGCCGATGTTGGGCTGTATACGGGTAAGGTGGCAGATCAACTGGAAAACTACGTGCGTCCGCAGGACAATGGCAACAAGACCGACGTCAGATGGGCCGCACTCACAGAGGGTCAAGGTCATGGTCTGATGATGGTCACCGATGGGACGTTTTCCATCAGCGCCCACCACAATACGGTCCAGGACTTTGACGAGGCCAGACATCCCAATGAGCTGACACCTCGTGATGCTGTATATGTGTGTCTGGATGCCGGTCATTCCGGTCTGGGGGGGAACAGCTGTGGTCCGGCTCCTATGGCTCAATACATTCTGCGTGCTCAGGACGTGATGCAATTCAGCTATTCCTTGCGGCCCTGTCCCACAGGCGATCGCCTGGGGAACGAGGCTCGGATTCAGTATCCAGACCTGAAGGCGCCACAGATCAGGCGAAGCAAGGGCGGTCTGATTTCAGTCACGTCAAGCCTGACCGGCTCGCTGTTCCTCCGCATCAATGGAGGTGACTGGCGTTCCTACACGAGTTCGTTCAACTATGCTGAGGCCGGCCTGGTTGAGGCTCAGGTCCGTTTGGCAGGTGGGTTGACCAGCGATACGGCCACCCTCCAGCTGCACAAGATTATTCCGTTGCGAGACCTGGACAGGTCTAAGTGGAAAATTATCCACACCAGCAGTGTCGAACCCGGAGAAGGCCTGGCCAAGCATGTCCTTGACAATGACCCCAGCACGTTCTGGCACACCAACTGGTCGTCCACCCAGGAGAAACATCCACATGATATCCAGATCGACCTGGGCGAGACCGTGACACTTATTGGTTTTACACAATTGCCCAGGCAGGGCCAGAGCAACGGTCGAATCAGACACTACAAATTCTATGTAGGCACCGACTCGGAAAACTGGGGTGATCCTGTGGCAGAGGGTGCCTTTGCCGGAAGCAACGAACTGCAGACCATTCGTTTTGACAGCCCGGTCAAGGCCTGCTTTGTCAAACTCGTGGCCCTGGATGAATGGGCCAGAGAATACTACACCACAATCGCTGAACTGGATGTGATGGCTGCTAAAGAATAGGCCGACCACACATCGGATAGCCTACGTACGTGACCTTCACGAATGCATAGGGCTGTGCATTTCTGATAGAATAACCTGTTTGTAATAATCAATTGTAGGGCATTTTCTGTTTATGAGTGATTTTCTAGAGAACATACAGTCGCCAAAGGATCTTAAGGAGCTCTCCATGAGACAGCTCAAGGATCTGGCGCAGGAAATACGTGAATTCATCTTGTCGTCATTGAGCAAGACGGGCGGGCATCTGGCCAGTAATCTTGGGGCTGTGGAGTTGACGTTGGCCCTGCATTATGTCTTTGATTTCGAGCAGGATCGCTTGTGTTGGGATGTGGGGCATCAGTGTTATACCCACAAGATTGTGACAGGTCGCAGGGACCAGTTTAACAAACTGCGGCAACAGGGCGGTGTGAGTGGATTTCCTGATCCCAAAGAGAGTCCGTACGACCATTTCAGGGTGGGGCATGCAGGTACGGCCATTTCAACGGCCATTGGTCTGGCCTTGGGGGAACAGTTGCATGAAAAGACTCAGGGGCATGAGAAACAGCGTAATGTGGTGGCTCTGGTGGGAGACGCCAGTATTGTGAACGGCAATTCATTTGAAGGGCTCAACAATCTCGGTCTGATCAAACGTCAAATGCTGATCGTGCTCAATGACAATAATATGGCGATTGATGTGACTGTTGGGGCGTTGGCCAAGTACTTTGCCCGGGTGCGCTTGAGTCACCCTTATGAGGATATTCGCAAAATCACCAAGGCCGTGTTGGAGCATGTGCCCAAGATTGGGCGCAGTATGGAGGGGGTTGTTGAGCGGTTCAAGAAGCAGATTCGTATGGTGCTGCCAGCCAGTCAGCTCTTTGAAGCCATGAATGTACCCTATTTTGGTCCTGTGGACGGTCATGATATTGAGTCTCTTGTGCTGTTGTTCAGGGCACTTGAAAATGTGGATCATCCGGTGCTCTTGCACGCCCATACGAAAAAAGGAGAGGGATTCTCTCCTGCACAGACCGGGCCAAGTAAGTTTCACTCCTGTGGTCCCTTCAACAAGGTCAATGGTGATACCTACAAATCGCCTGACGCCAATGAGGCGGGACCGGTCACCTATACTGAGGCGTTTGCACAGAGCATTGTGGCTTTGGCGAAAAAAGATGATCGGGTTGTGGCCATGACATCCGCCATGTGTGATGGCACAGGCCTGAATGGATTCAGAGAGGCGTTTCCCGATCGCTTTTTTGACGTGGGTATTGCAGAGAGTACCGCCGTGGATGTGGCAGCAGGCCTGGCACACAGCGGGTACAGGCCGGTGGTGTGTATTTATTCGACATTTTTGCAGCGAAGTTTTGACCAGATCTTTCAGGAGGTTGCTTTGCAAAACCTGCCTGTGGTATTTTGTGTGGATCGGGCTGGTTTTGTGGGGCCTGATGGTCCCACGCATCACGGTATGATGGATATTGGTTACTTGCGCATGATGCCGAATGTGATCTTGACGTCACCAGCCACAGCCGCAGATATGAAGCATGCCCTTGCGTTTGCCCTGAAGCAGTCTCAACCCGTGGTGATTCGCTATCCCAAGGACAAGGTTGTACCAGATGAAAAGGTGGATGGCGTTTGTGACACCCCCTTTGAATTGGGCAAGTCTGTGGTCATTGAATCCGTGGATCAAGTGTCTGTCATATTATTGGCCTATGGGAGCACATTGGCCGCTGCGTTGGATGCTTGTGCCTTACTGAAAAGTCAAGGTGTCAATGTGGGTGTGGTCAATGCCCGGTTTGCTGCGCCTTTGGATACGGACTACCTGAACTGGCTTAGGCAGGGTAAGCAGATTTTGACCTTGGAAGACCATCGTGTGGCAGCAGGTTTTGGGTCCGCCCTGTTGGAAATGGCTGCTGGGGATCACAGCTTATCCTCTCAATCGATTCGTGTTGTGGGTGCACCAAAATCCTTTATACCGCATGATTTGCGTGAGCAGCAGCTTATGCAGGTCGGGCTAAATGCCGATGATATAGCCAGAACGGCCATTGAGATGCTGAAAGCGTAACAGTAAGATGCCTATGTCGAAGAAAAAACTAGTACCCAAGTTGGTGATTTTTGGCGATCCTCAGAAGGGTTCCGTGTCTGGCGCCATGAAGGAGTTTGCCGAGTTTCTGGACGGCAAGGCCGATATTGTGTGTCAGGCCACTATTGAAAGCGCCAGCGCACACACCCTGAAGCAGTGCGACTTTGCCATTGTGTTTGGCGGTGATGGCAGCATCATTTCAGTTGCCCGAAGCCTGGCCAAAACACATGTACCTGTGATTGGGGTCAATCTTGGGAAACTGGGGTATCTTGCTGAATTCAGTGTTGAAGAACTCAAAGGGCATTTCGATCAGATTGTAGCAGGTCAAACATCCATTGAAAAACGCATGTTGTTGTCATGTTTTTTGGGTGATGGTGACCGTCAGGGTACTGCTGTCAATGATGTGTTTATTGCGGCAGGTGCACCATTTCGTATGGTCGAGCTGGATATTTGTGTGAACGGCCATATGGTTGCCAGCAGCATTTGCGATGGTTTGATCGTATCTACACCCACTGGATCGACAGCCTACAACCTGTCTGCAGGTGGTCCCATTCTGACGGGTGCGATGAAGGCGGTGGTTATAACGCCTATCTGCCCCCATTCTTTGAGTTTTCGACCGGTTGTACTGAACGCTGAAAGCACGATAGAGATCATTGGCCGCCGTGTGAATGATGGAACGACTGTGTCGATAGATGGTCAGGTTTCCTGGCCCATGTCAACCCAAGATCGTGTCAAAATTACCCGGGCCAAAGGCGATTTTCTGGTGGTGAACAATCCCCTGCGAAATGCATGGGATACACTTGCCACCAAACTGAGATGGGCTCAAAAGCCGCAGTACAGTGATGAATAAAGACGTCTGAATGGTTCTTGTTCTTAACAAGGTGATCTATGTGTGTAAAGCAGAGTAGATGGTGGTGTGCCGCTGTCGTGGGATGGATGTTGTTTGCGGAGCCATGCGGGATGGCTCAAATTCAACCTGTCGCTTCTCCGGCTGTCAATCGTGAGATTCCCAATGCCCGTCCAGTGGTCATGGATATGCGGGTGGCAAGTCGTCAGGCCAATCAGGAGCTTTCTTACAACAACAACCTGATGGTGACGGGGCATGTGGGAGGTGGCAAGCACTTTCGTGCGTTCGTGCCGTATACCTCGGGTAGCACTCTAAAGGCGTCCATGCCCTCGGACAGCCTCAGCAGTTTTTTTCGTTTGACGCAGCAGCAGGATTATCGTTCATCCTCTCCCATGGCGTATACACCCTATTACAGTATGACGGCCACGGCCACGTACACCACGGCAGAACAGTCGGGCATCATCACGCCAGTGACATTCTCTCAATTACCGAACATGCCAACTCCTGCCCATCAAACCTATCAGAAATCTGCAGGGCTGACATCCATGGACATGCCAATATCTGAGACATCCCTGTACCGGCCAAAGCGGCGCTTTGGTGAAGAGGCAGGGGCAACATCCATAGCAGGCGATTTTTTGTTGATGCCTGCTTCACCGAATTTGGAGAGGTTGTTTCACTTGCCTGAAAATGCGATGAGCATGGACATGGTGCTGCCTTTGGATGTGAATGTTTTTTCAACACACAAGTTGGAGGTCTCACCAGGCAGTATCGATGTCAACGACCTTGGCGGGAGATTCGCAGAGGGGACCCCTGAGGTGAGCGTTCAGGACCCCAATAGGATGGCTGGGGCCTATAGCTTTACCAGTAAAATGGCGTTGCAGGCCTATGCCCAGACCAAGTTCAATACCTTTATGAACGCCGGTGAAATGTATCTCAAGCAGGGATTGTATGACAAAGCTGACGATGCCTATTCCCTGGCCTGTGTGTATAAGTCAGGGCACCCTCTGGCTGTGGCAGGCAAAAGCCACGCCCTGTTGGCCAAGCGTGCCTATTCCAGCAGTGCCTTGTTTCTGGTTCGAGCCTTGAATGATTTGCCGACTTATGCCAAGACAGATATGGGGTTGTCGGACCTGGTGGGAGGCCTCGATGTCGTAAAGGACCACATTGATCAACTTGAAGCCTGTGCCGGGGGAAAGCATGTACCCGAGCTAAAGTTGCTATTGGCCTTTATTTATTTGCAGATGGATGATGTGGGGCTGGCTCAGGAGGTGCTGAAAAATGTGTGGCCTGATTCATCATACGAGGTCGCTCGTTTGGCCCTAATGGAGGCTGCAAGCATGTAATGCCCGAAAAACTCTTGCTAGGGGTTTGTTTTGCAGGGCCTCAAAACGTATACTGAGGGGAACATAGTATGGTTGAGTGGTATGTGAACACCTGTCAAACTTTTGGAGAACGGTGATGCACCATCGGAGCTTGTGTGTCGTGATGTTTATGTTTTGTCTGGCCAGCTCGAGTCTGGCTACCGTTATTGGTGATTTTGAGGGAGATATGCAGGGTTGGCATGTACCGAATAATCCCAATGTGTCCCTGATGTACAATTTCACAGGGGCCACTCATAACGTGGTGAGTCTCAGGCTTCAGGCCGATGTTGGGGGATGGCAGGATGCGATGGTTCTGGATCTTGTGGGGAATAATACTCTAACTGCCGCGTTTATGAATAGCAATGTCCTGACTGTGGATGTGACGCGATTGGCGTCTGAATGGTCTGGAAATCCTGACAATGGCTACAATCAGGTTTTTATGGTTGTCAACGCCGGGGGGCAGGGGTGGGATATTTGGGATCAGCAGGTCGCCGGCAACTGGACACCGGACCAGGGCGATCAGACCAAAACTCTGGTGTTTGATACCACATCCGCTTTGTCAAAGATCAACGTAAATAGCCTCTGGTGGTTTGAGATTCATTTGGTGGTCCATTTTGATGAGGGATATACCTCTGGTGGCTCGTATTATCTCGACAATATTCAATTGCTCTCGGAACGAGCGCCACAGATTATCTGGGTGTCGCAAGCCAATGATATTGACGGTGATCTGCTGCAGGATGATTTCGGCTGGGCCACGATGCTCAGAGACGCGGGGCATACGGTTGATGTGACTCTGGACTATTGGCGAGAGCTTGATTTGAACAAGGTGAATGAGCTTAATGCGGCTGACCTTGTGATTGTCAGCCGAACCTCCACCAGTGAGCATTATGCTACGGACCATGATGAAGTATTGCTATGGAATACTGTGACCACGCCCTTGATTCAGACGAACGCCTCCATGTTACGATCAGATCGCTGGGCATGGATCGATACCCCCAATCTAAATCATGTGGCCGCTCCTCTGATGAGGGTTAATTTGGCTGATCATGAGGTATTTTCCGGTATAGGTCTAAATGGCATTGAGCCAATTGACCTATTGGATAGCACGACCGGTGCTGACCCCGGTCAACCCAATCATGCGACTGAGACGTCATTCATATCTTCGACGACTTCAGGCAATGGGTTTGAATTGGCCTCTACAACGGGCGGTAACCTTTGGATTGTTGAGTGGGCCCAGGGTGCCGAGTTTTACGAGGGTGCTGGGCAAGTGGCTGGCGGCCAGCGTATGATGTTTATGGCGGGCACCCAGGAAATCATCGGAGTGACACCTCAAGGTGCCATGAATCTGACAACCACGGGTCAGCAAGTGTTCCTCAACACAGTGGCGTACATGCTCAGGTTCAAAGCGGCTGATCCAGGTTCAGACAACCTGGCACATGCGTATTTGTTTGAAGATGGGACTGCCAATGATACGGTCGGCTTTGCCCATGGTGTCCTGGCTGGCAATGCACACATTCAAAATGGGGCGCTGGTCACGGGGCAGCAGGGAGATTTTTTGATTCTGCCTGGGGATGATTTGGGCTTGAGTACGTTTGCCGGGGTGACCCTTGAAGCATGGTACACGCCTGTCGCCGGCGCCAACACTGGCTGGTCAGTACTGGCCTTTTTTGGTGATTCGTCCAGGGTGACCACCGATTATTTTTATATGAGTTCGGCCAGAGCGAATGATAATAGTCGGGCGGCTGTCTCCGTGGGCAATGTCTTGTCGCCTTTGGATGCGGAGTCTGGCGTGGACGGTCCAAAGTATGACGATAATGCCTTGCATCATATGGTGGCAACCTTGAGTGAGTCACGCATCGCCCTGTATATTGATGGGCGATTACAGGGCATGGCTCAATTAAGAGAAGGCGACAGTCTTTCTCACGTGAGTTCTCACCTGGCCTACCTGGCCAAGAGTGGATTTCGTGGTGACCCCCAATGGATCGGACAAATTCATGAGTTCAATATGTATGACAGAGCGCTGGAGCCTGGGGAAGTGTCATTTCTTGCCGCGGGCAGGCCACAATAAGAAAAAACTGTACACCACAGGGCTTTTTGCAAAAGTCCTGTTTAGAACTTGAATGATTGACCTGTTAGGCGTTCGTAAGCCTCAATATATTTGGCCGCTGTCTTGTCAATGATGTTCTTAGGCAATGCCACACCCTGCCCCGATTTATCGAAATTGATCTCTTCCAGATAATTACGCACAAATTGCTTGTCAAAACTTTCCTGATCATGGCCCGGTTCATACTGGTCAGCAGGCCAGAACCGTGATGAGTCTGGCGTGAGGACTTCGTCGATCAGGATAATTTTCCCCTTTTTTGTGACGCCCCACTCAAATTTGGTATCTGCCAGGATAATACCTTTGGACTCCGCATGGTTGGAGCCCATGGTAAAGACTTCCAGACTCTTATCGCGAATATATTCCGCGCGATCCTTGCCTATAATCTCTGAGCATTGGTCAAAACTTATGTTTTCGTCATGTTCACCCAACTCGGCCTTGGTGGAGGGGGTGAAAATCAATTCAGGCAGCCGGTCGCACTGTTTGAGTCCAGCGGGTAGATTGATCCCACAGATAGTCTGGCTTTTGAGATATTCTTTCCAGCCCGAACCCGTGATGTAGCAGCGTACAATACATTCCACAGGCAGGACGTCCACCTTCTTGACCAGCATACTGCGGCCTTCGAGCTGATTGGCATGGTTGCAGAACGGTTCTGGAAATTCAGATACCTTGTCCGTCATGAGATGATGTGCCACGGAATCACCCAACATTTCGAACCAAAACTTGGAGATCTGGGTGAGCACAATCCCCTTTTTAGCGATGCCATTGGTCATAATCACATCAAATGCACTGATTCGGTCAGAGGCTACAATTAACAGGCTATCGCCGAGATCATAAATATCACGTACCTTGCCGCGAATGGGTTGAGTACCGTCAATTTGAGTCTGTAAAACAGTGTCCATACTCAAGGTCCTTTCATTCAGTTGGGAACATAAAACGATAAGTTTATAAATAACCTAGGATTTGGTCAAGCCCTTACCTTCTCGTTGACATCAGCCTTGACACGCGCCTATTTTGGGATAGACTATAAAAGAAGTAAAACAGGAGGTTGCATTGCGTGAACAAAATCGTCATTCAGAGGGAATTTCGGACTGGCTTCGGTTAACCCGCGCTCAGGGTGTGGGTCCCACCCTGTGTTGGCGTTTGATCAAGGCATTCGGCACGCCGCAGCAGGTCCTAGGGGCTTCTATTGGGCAATTATCAGAGATTGAAGGTATTGGCCCCAAGACGGCTCAACGGATGCTTGTTTCGTCTGAGCAGGTTGATGTGAAAAAAGAACTGGCTATTGCAGGCCAACAGGGTGTCTGGTTTGTACATCGGGAGGATGCTCGCTACCCCATATTACTCAAGCAGATTTATGATCCTCCCCTGGTATTGAGCGTCAAGGGTGATCTCCTCTCTGAACACAATCTTTGCCTGGCTATTGTGGGGTCCAGGCGATGCAGTGTGTATGGACAGGAGCAGGCCTCACGCCTGTCGCACCTGTTGGCCTTGTCGGGATTCACCATTGTCTCAGGTCTGGCAAGAGGTATTGATACAGCGGCCCACAGAGGTGCATTGAGCAGTCAGGGCCAGACTATTGCTGTGCAGGGGTGTGGCTTGGCCAGATGTTACCCGCCTGAAAACAAGGATTTATATGGTCGTATTGCTGCGCAGGGGTGTGTGCTCAGTGAATTACCGTTGTTGGCTGAACCGCTTAGAGAACATTTTCCCGCACGCAATCGCATTATCGCTGGGTTATCCATGGGCACCATTGTGGTGGAGGCTAGTTTCCGATCTGGTGCCATGATCACAGCTCGCCTGGCCATGGAACACAATCGGGAAGTGATGGCAGTTCCGGGCCAGATTGACAATCCCCTGACTCAAGGCCCCCATCACCTGCTCAAGCAGGGCGCCGTCCTGGTTGACTCTGTGGACGCGGTGGTGGAGGCATTGGGTGTGATTGGCCAGCAACTCCAGAACCATGTCGAGACCACGATAAAGACACACGAAGTCCAGAAACAGGTATCGAAGCCGCGGGTAGCCATGACGCCCACGGAGCAATCCATCTATGATCAACTCTCGCACACCCCCACCCACGCGGACGACATCATCATCCAGACCCACCTGCCTACAGGCAAGGTCATGGCCGATCTGGTCAATCTCCAACTCAAGGGTTTAGTTCAGAGTTTACCCGGTAACCTATTTATAAAACGTGGGGCAGGTGTCCACCTTCGTTAAGAACCCGGTGTACCGCCTTCTGAATGGCTGGCTTGCCAGGTTGCTTTGTCGGAAAAGGTGGCTGGGATTGCAATGGCAGGATCGGTCACTTCCATAGAAAATCCTGGGCCGTCCGTGCTTTCATACCAGCCATCTTTGTACTTGAAGTTCAATAGTTCAACGTTGCTGGCATCTTGAAGTACAAGGCGTTCGCCCGCGTTATCCAGACTGCCTTGATATTCTCCAACGACAGGAAGCGTGTCTCCGTAGATGGCCTGGAATGCCGTTATGTTCTTTACGATGAGAATGTGTTCGCCGGGCATCAGGTCAGTGGTTCCAAAGGTGAAGTTGATGCCATTGCTAAAGTGAACGAGATTAAGATTAATGGTTTCACTGCCTATATTGAGTAGTTCGACGTACTCAGCATTGGGATCTTTGGGATGATACATGAGTTCAGTGATACGCAGATTCTCTGCAATCGGTCCGACAGAGTAGACCGCCTCATTGAGAGCACTCCACTGGCCATCATAGGACCTGGCTTTGACTCGGGTGCTATAGGGCAGTGATACAGGGCCCGAATAATAGACCGCAGTGGCCGATGGGGAGCCTCCTTGATTGGCATTGTCGCCTGTGGTACCCACGAGTTCCGCTGAGAACAGAAAGTCTGAGCTGTCGTTCCTCTGATTGATAGCCTGCACTGCCAGAATATTCAACCCTGTCTTGAGTTGGCTGATATACTTCGTGACAGGGATGATAGCAAAGCCTGTATCGTCTGAACGATTGTTGCAGCCGCTGTTCCATTGAAGGGGATTAGGCTTGTTAATGGCGCCAATTTCTTCGCCATTGAGATAGACCACGCAGCCATCATCACATCGCACATGCAGTGCCATGCCTGTGATAACCGCGTAATCGTCCTCTGCCAGGGTAAAGGGAATTCGGATATAACAACTGGCATTCATGGCGTACATGGCGTCCAATAGATCGTATGTAATAAAGGATTCGTACCCTGCGCCAAATTCATAGCCCACGCCCCCTGTGGCTCCGGGCAGGGTGGGTGTACCATCCGTCCAGGACGAATCATCATAGGGTTCATCGTTACCTTGCCAGGCTGTGCCCATGTCTTGTAGAGGCACCCAAATCTTTTTTGTGGCATTTTCTTCTACAAGGACGAATGTTTCACTCTCGCTGTCGGGCGGTGTCACAGTGTCATTCCTGGGATCTGTGCCGTCCAGCGTGTAGAGTATAGAGGGCTCTGAAGAGATCATGGAGAGTGACTGGCCCGGTGACATGGCACCACCATGTTGGTATTGACCGTCAATATAGAACTCAGGCGCTTCTATATCAGGGTAAAGGTCCAGATTCTTGAAGATCTCCACAGCCACGTCGGTCCGTTGCGGAAAATAGGTGTTGATGATTCTGTCCCGTTCCGGATACCAGTGGTCGTTTCGTGTGTAGGGATTGTTTGATGCCCGATAGTCGCCCCATCTTGCGGATTCTGTGATCACAGCGCCTTCGATTTCATTGGCCCGTATACTAAATAGTTCACTGGCTGGACCGGGTGTGAGTGGTCCGTTATTAAAGAGGTGTTTGTGTACACGGTCGGCAAAACGGTGACGGAACTGTTCGATTTGTTTCAGAGAGTTCCACAGCCCGGTGGGATCCTGGGAAGGCCTGTTGGATGTGGTGCTTGGGTTTTCAAGGATCCGTTCACTGTCCCACGCATAGAACCGCCAGGGGCGTTGATCTTCGCCACCGCCAGCGGCACGCCAGTTGCCGTTGGTTTTGAGATCTTGATTGCCGCTATACAGCTGGGCCATCATAAAATCAATGAAGTTGTCCACATCCATCAGCGTTTGGATCTGGCTCCAATTCTTCTGACGTACGACCTGCTTCAGATTGTTCCAGGCCTGGGTCGTGCCATGTGTGGCTGAGCCGCCATTAATGGCGTCGACTGTGTCAGGGCTGCCCCCATGATAGGCTGCATAGTGGTCTTCTTCCGGTCGTTCTTCGAGATTATACAGACCCCAGTACATGCCGTTGATATACAGATGGACGTAGAACCCTTGTCCAGCATCTTCTTGGCCCATGGCTGTGAGCGCATCTCGTATCCACTGATCTCGTACATAGGTGGCTTGTCGCCTTTGACCTGATGACCAGTGGGCCCAGCTGTTGTTAAAGAAACCTCGTAGCTGAAGGCTGTCAAATGAATCTACCGGCCAGTTGTCAAAAAATGGTATATCAAGTTTGCTCGGGCCGTACTCTTCCCGGAATCGAAGACTCAAACTGTGCTTGGGCATTTTTGAGGGTCTTCGACTTTCGCCACCCTGGATACGCAAACCACAGTTGACCTGGAATTCCTGGGCGCCGTTGGCGTCAAAGAATTCTGCTGAGACGGGGCGTTCCCAGTTCCGGCCGCCTGTAGAACTATGGCCTGTGTAGATATAGATGCCGCCTGTGTTTGGATTATTGGTTTTGTTGAACAGATGTTGTTTGTCGGTGACCAGCGAGAGGGTTGGTAAAGAGAGCAGAGCACTCTTCATCTGATCCTTGTACTCAGGATTTTGTGTGACATCCGGGTCCATTTCATAGTCGCCTGGTTCACTTTGAAACCAGGTATTTGGGTAGCCTGCCGCAGAGGCCTGCGCCTGGCTGAAGGTGATCACATCGTCCAGAAACAAGTATGTCTGTGTGTCTACATTTGTGGGAAGCCAGCCTGGTTTCATGGCATACGCACGGAGGCAGGTCGTCTTGTCTATGGTGATGGGGTCACTGTAGAGCGATATTGTGGAAGATGCAATGGGGTCGCTGCCATCGGTCGTGTAAAAAAGGAACACATCCGGTGTGGTTGTGGTGATTTCCAATTGGAAGGGCTGATCGTAAAAACCGCGGTCCACACTGAATTGAGTGTCAGCGACGAGGCCAACGTAGCCGCTTTTGTTGGCTGTGCCCGGCGTGGAGTGACTCATATATTGCCACAGGGTGGAAGTGCTGGGGCTGCGTCCATAGGAAATGTCTGTGACTTGCCTGTCGAAGACCACGGAGTCCAGCAGGGTTTGTCCGTCTGTATCGTACAGGGCAAGCTGTTCACCGTTGGCACTCAGACTGAAATTGGCATGGAGTTCATTGTCGCCATATTTTCCATCTGCCCAGATGATCAAATAGCCTTTGCCACTGATTTGTGTGCCTGCAGGAATTTCCCATCGGGTGGGGGCTGTGGCGTCGTCAGTTAAATACATGCCTCCAATATTGACTATCCCATTACCCTCATTATAAAGCTCGATCCAGTCACTCGATTCATTGAGGCTGCTTAGAAGCGACTCCTTGTTGGAGGCCATGAGTTCGTTGATTCTCACAGCAGCACTGGCTGAACATGAAAAAACAAGACATGAAGCCAAAATAATGAAAGTCCAAAAGAATGTCCCGCGTTGGTTATTTAGCATCACCAAAGTCTCCTTGAGTTGTCTTTATTCTATTCTCACCAGTGAAAGTCACTAGTATAGCAGATCCTGTCTATGTTTTCGTCTTAAAATAGGCTTTTTCTTGATGGCAGAGTTTTTGAAAACAGTATAAATTCAGCGAGAGTTCTATGTTTGTTGTAAAACAGGATAGATTCAATTACAATACCCGTTTGATCATGAACCAATCCGAAGGGGTATGGGCATAAAGACCAGACATGGAAGGACAGAGGACACAGGAGTTAGCTGGGAGGACCAGTGGCCAAGGGCGATTAAAATCCTGTTTTCCTTATAAAAGACTCATGAATAATCTTGGCATATCTGCTGATTATCGCGATTGTGCCGCTGCCCCATCCATCCATACAATATTTTGGAAAGCCGTGACTTTGTGACTTACGAGTATATTGATACTGAAGAGAAGTTTATCGTTTTTACTGATGTCTTGAAATCGCAAGGGACTGAATCTGTTGCTTTTGACATTGAGGGTGAATCCAATCTGCATCAATACGGTGAAACCTTGTGTTTGATCCAGATTTATGATGGTCATCATGCTGTCATTATTGACCCCTTTAAGGTGCCCATGAAGCCGATTCAGGAATTTCTTGAGAACCGGTCGATTTTAAAAATCATGTTTGATGCGGCCGGCGATCGGGCGTTTCTCTATAAAAACAATGGTATTGATCCTTTGTCCATTTTGGATCTTCAGGCGGCTGCCATTCTGTTGGATTATGAGAAGAGGGATTTGTCTTCTGTGTTGAAGCAGGCCCTGGGGCTGGACTTCAATCGGTCAAAGAAGAGATTTCAGAAATATAACTGGTGCAAAAGACCTATTGGCTCGGAAGCCATTGACTATGCACTGGATGATGTGATTCACCTATTTGATCTGAAAGAAAGACTCTTGGCCGATATTGTGGGCAACAGTCTACTCGATCAGTTTATCCTGAAAAACATACAATCGCAAAACAAGCCCCACATCTATGACAAGAAACCCACCGTATTCCGTTCTGGAAAGTACAAGGCCCTGGATAAACCTCAGCAAAGCGTGTTTAAGGCTCTGTACGACATAAGAGACAAAGCGGCCAAGCATGTTAACTTACCGCCCAATACTGTACTTCTTAATGACTATCTCGTTAAATTAGCGGCTGGCCAGGTGACATTTCAACGCGTCAGATTTGACAGAAAAGTCCCAGAGGGTATAAAAAACCAGTTGATTCAGGATATGGAAGAGGTTCTGGACTCTATTTGAATTATCTTAGACTTTTCTGCGAAACCTTTTCAATTCGCACTCCACATTTAAATAGAAGGCCTAGGCTGCGCTAATTCTAAGCCATTTGTGCAAAATGAGATGGCTCAGGCGTTTCTAGGCAGGAAACCCACCCCACACTATTGAAAGGAGTATCAGTATGAAGCAAGTAACACTCATCAAGGTGATTTTGTTGTTGGTTGTCTCTCTTTTGGTTACGTCAGCATTGGCCCAGCCTCAAGGCAGAGGACGCGGTGCTTATGGGGATTGGGTCATAAAATCTGAATTTGGCGGTAGGACCATGGAGTCGATTCTAAGCTTTTACAGAGATCAGGAAGGCAATCGAACTGCCTATTGGATCAGCTTTATGGGCATGAATGAACTCCAGAACCTCACATTTGAAGAGGGTAAGCTGAGTTTTACCCAGACAAGACGAGGTCGTAACGGTGAAACGTCCGAGTCCAAGTTTACAGGGACGATTGAGGAGGGTGTTTTGACAGGCACCATGTCGAGTACCAGAGGCGAGTACGAACTCACAGGCAAGCGCGCTCCCCGTATGTCCAGAGTGGCTGGCCAGTGGGAAATGAAGTACAAAATGGGCGAACGCGAAATTACATCCATGCTCATTATCAAGGCGGATGCAGAAGGTAATCTCTCTGCTGAAATGCCGAGTGACCGCGTGGAAAACACGATTTCCAACATAACATTGGAGAATCGAACCGATCTGTCATTTAAGAGAACCATAAAGGTTCAGGATCGGGAATTTGAAATGACATTCTCAGGTACTCTTCAGAGAAATGAAATGTCTGGTACATTCAAGTCTGAACGTGGCGAGATACCTGCCACAGCCACACGCAAGGCTGCCGATCTGATTGGCACATGGAATCTTGATCTGTCATCTGAAAATCGTGAGCGTAAGCAAAGACTCGTGATTAATCCGGATTTGAGCGCTCTGTATGGCTCCATGCTGATCAAGGCGATCACGTTGGACGGCGACAAGGTGAGTTTTAAGATCGTGATGAAGTTTGGTGAACGTACCTTTGAAATGGATTTTGCCGCCACCGTGGCTGAATCAAAGCTTACAGGGGAACTGATTTCCACCAACAGGACTCAGAAAGTCACCGGTACAAAAGTTGTCCGTCGCCGAGGCTCACGTAATGCTAGGTAAGCATTTCTATCAGAGTTAATGGAACCATCTTTTAAGCCTGCTGAATTAGACTTCAGCAGGCTTTTTTTGTGAAATTTGGGAAAGAAACTAAAGTTTGGCTGGTAAATTGTACGACTGTACAATATAAGGTTGTACAGTTGTCATAGGAGAATTGTGTGAAGAAACAGAAAAGACCCAATATCAGTCCGGCAGAGATGGAAGTGTTGCGTTTGTTGTGGCACTTGAAAAAGGCGACGGTCAACGAGGTGCATGCTCAACTGCCTGTAGAAAGAGATGTGGCCGGTTGTACGGTGCAAACCCTGCTTCGGCGATTGGAGTCCAAGGGCTATGTTAGTCATCACAAACAGGGCAAGGCCTTTGTCTTTACACCCGAAATTCAGCAAGACGAGGTACTCAAGGTCTCGGTGGGGGATTTTGTAGAACGTCTATTCGGCGGTGATCCCATTCCGTTGATCCAGTATCTGGCCGAGCACGAGTCAATCAGCGAAGCGGATATTGATCGTCTTAGAGATATTGTAAAAAAGAAATAACCGGGAGAGTGTCCAATGTTGGATCTAATGAATCAAGTCACAAGACATCTGGCCAGTCAGAGTCTGCAAATCGCGATATTAGTGCTGGTGGTGGCTTTGGTGACTTACGTTTTGAGAAAACGCAGTGCGCATGTTCGATACCTGCTGTGGTTGGTGGTCCTGGCCAAGTGTCTTGTGTTGCCCATGATTCATGTGAACGTGCCTGTCATGCATACAAAGACGTTACCAGTCAAGATGATGTCAGTGCCCCTGGACATACCGGCCGCTGCGACCGAGGCACCGATAGACCCTGTTGTTGAGCCCATATCCGCGAGTGAGACTCTGCTGGTTGACATGCCAGTGCACACATCCAAGCCAAATTATCGTTTGTGGTTTGGTTTTGTATGGCTGAGCGGGTGTGTCCTGTTTTTGCTCCTGACATGGGGAAAGGTCTTTCGCATTGCCATTAAACTCGGGCAGCAGAGAAAGCCCTTAACAGTTCAGCAGCAGAATATTGTTCAGCAACTTGCCCTGGCCTTGGGATATAAACGATCCATTCGTGTCTGGCAGGTCAATGGCCTGGCTCAGCCCTTTGTGTGGGGTCTGCCCAGAGGGGCGATTTACGTGCCGGAGTCTCTGTGGACGGGTTACAGCCAATCACACATCCAATGTGCCCTGGCCCATGAACTGAACCATGTGATGCGTTGGGATGCGAGCGTTAATGCCCTGCAGATCCTGGCACAGGCCGTGTTCTGGTTTCATCCATGTGTTTGGTGGACCAATCGCAAGTTACGTTTTGAGCGGGAAAGCTGCTGTGACGAGGGAGCCATTGCCATGCTCAACACAACGTCAGAGCAGTACGGCCAAGCCATTGTTGCAACCCTGGCTGCCTCAAAGCAAAACTCACCCCTTCAAAGTTCGTTGGCCATAACAGGCCCATTAAAAAGTATAGAGGAAAGATTGAGGAGTATTATGAAACCGAACAAACAGTTCCACAAACGAGCTAGTTTTTTAGATGTTGTCTGCATTCTTTTGATTGCCTTGACACTGGTGCCCTTCGCCTGGCAGCCCACGCGGGTCAGAGCGGCGAGTTCATTTGAATCTGAACGTGCTGCAGCCGTAAAAGAAGGGCTGATGCCAATACCGTTAGGACAAATACTCTTTAGCACGAGATATTACCTTGTGGACAAGACCAAGAACATTTCCAATGATGCAGTGGCCATGTCTGTTCGTGTGGATGAGGCCTATGCAAAACAGCTTGCTGAGTTGGCAAAAGAGAAGAAAGGCGTGAAATGTGTAGCCAGTCCTTCGGCCATTTCCCATGATGGGAAAATGTGCACCATGGCTATCATTACTGAAGAGTATTTCATGCTTAACCCCAAGAAAACAGGGGAGGGAGATTCAGGACATGAATCGCTGGAAATGCTAGAGTCAGGTTTGACGCTGTCCGTTGTTGGGACAATCCAAAAAGGGAACTCAAAGGTCCGGCTTGTCATTGAAACTCATGTGTCTGAGGCATGCTCGATCAAAGATGTGGTTAACAGAAAGACTCCTTTCGAGGTTACTAACGGCGTCAAGGCGCGAATCACCACAGAAAATGGCAAATCTGTAGTCATCAGTGGTATGTCCGTGCCTGATGATCCGGATCGATTTATGGTGGTTGTGATCACACCAGCGTTTACTGGAAAGATGCGGCCACTAGCAGGTTCTTTAAAGGCTGTTGAGAAGAAGCCTGAAACACCCAAAGCTGTTCCGGCAAAACCCACTGCAAAAAGCCCGCGCATGGGGGCTGTGGAACGTTTGACAAAACGCACTCAATTTATCCAGAGTGACCCCATGGTCAAGGCGTTGTCTGACAAGATGGTGGAATTAGAGCTTCAATTGTTGGCGTATAGTCTTGAGATGGATTCAAACCATCCTAGCATCGTAGGTTCGCAGAAGATGTTGAAGGCCGTACAAATCAAATTTGATGAACAAAAACATCGAATTGGTCTGCTATTTGATCAGGCCCTTGATGAGGAGATGCGGGGCAATGAAACGTAAAAACGTTAGACATCGGCCAATAGAGTTTCAAGTACGGCTTTCAAGGGAGTAAGCTTGGTTTCCACGGCATTCCATACTGTGGCAGGGTTTAGACGATCATATCCGTGCACCAAGACGTGACGAAAACCAATAATATTGAGATAATCGGGCACTTGGGAGGCGATGTCTGGGAAATGATGATCTAATTGCATCAAGGCTTCGAAAAGCACGGTCCTGCTTGTAGTGCTCAATCGTTTTTCCAGCAGTAAAGCCAATCAGAAAATCGCAACTGCTTTTCATGTCGTACAGATACTTTTCAGGATCACGATGCGACATAGAGCGTTCTCCGCGACGCATTGACTTGTTTCACAAAGAAGGGATTCTGAAGGCCCTCTGGTTCTATCAGGTCTACGGGCTTCGAGAAGAGATCTTCCAGGCATCTTAGAAATTCGAAGTAGTTGTCAAAACGATGAGGTTCTACCTGGTCATTAAACTCAACCAGTAGATCGACATCTCGGCAGTCATCTAAGTCTTGTTGTGCTGCAGAGCCAAATACCTCCAATTGACGGACATTAAACTGTCGACACACCTCTTCGAGGGCGACCCTGTAATCCTTATAAATCGTCATGTACCTACCTGATTGAGAATGCCAATATTTACAGTCATCTGAAGTATCTCACATGTACTTTCTATGTTCAAGTCTAATCACCGTGGACTCACCTATAAAAGCGTGCGATTGAGGTGCTCGGTGACCTGCTGGATCACATCTTGCCATTGTCCTGCTTTGGATTGACGAAACAGTTTCAGCGTGGGATACCAGGGACTGTCTTCTCGCTTGAGCATCCATCGCCAATCCGGGGCAAAGGGGATTAAGGCCCACGCAGGTTTGCCCAGGGCTCCGGTCAGATGGAGCACGGCTGTGTCAACAGAGATCACCAAATCGAGCTGATCCACGACAGCGGCTGTATCGGCAAGGCTGTGCAGGTCTGGGGCAAGGTTGATGATGGGCAAGTGGTTATGGCGGAAAAGATCTTGTTCGTGGTCACCTTTTTGGAGGGAGTACAGTTGAATATTGGGGTGCTCTGTAAGCGGGATTAAATCCTTTAATGAGCAGGAACGATTGCTGTCATTGGCATGTTCTCGTGAACCTGCCCATACAATGCCGATCTTGAATTTAGGAGTGATTAATTTCTTTTGCCAGGCATTGACCCTGGTGATGTCTGCGTAGAGATAGGGCACGTCTGCTGGTAAGGTTTCGAGTGTGGTCTTCAAAATGGCGGGCAGATCCATAATATACGCGATGAAATCATAGTCGCAGGGATGCTGTGATTCCGATTGGCTTTCACTCAGTTCATCGATTTCCCCAATTTGGGAAAATAGATCTGTCAGGGGGGGGGGTGTTTCTACGGTGATGGAGCCACCGAGGTGTTTGACCTGGGGCAGGTAACGGATGAACTGAAGATTGTCACCCAGGCCCTGTTCTGTACGAATGAGGAGCCGTTGGTTTCTAAAGGGTGTCCCGTCCCAGGTGGGAGGCAAATGGCATTGGCAATCTGTAATGGCATCCAGTTCTGCAAGACGCCGCCATTGAAATTTTTCCCAGCCTGCTTGAAATTGCCCTGTGAGCAGGAGCATGAGGGCAAGATTCCACTGGGCTTGGGCATAGTCCGGGCGGAGTGTCACAGCCTGCTGATAGTGACTCAGGGCATCCCTGACACGTCCCTGAGTTTTGCAGAGTAAGGCGAGATTGTTGTGTGCCGTGGCATACTGTGGCGCTAGATCAAGGGCTCTTTGAAAGCAATCGCGAGCTAGGTCTGGTTTGTCTGAAATGGCTAGTTCAATGCCCAATTGGTTGTACGATTTGGCAGCTGTGGGTGAGAGTTCAATACAGCGTTGGTAGTGGGTGAGTGCTTCACGGCTGTCAGGGTCCAGGTCCAGGGCCCTGTGGTACGAGACAACAGCCTCATCCAGTTGGCTTAGACGTTCATAGATGGCACCTAGTGCCAGGTGATAGTCAGGTTGTTCCGCGTTTTGGCTTGTCAGCTGTTTAAAAAGCGAGGCTGCCTCAACATACTGACCTTGCTGAAACGCACAAATTGCCTGATGCGAAAGTGACGATTTTGCTTTTGCCATGGTCTTACGTTCAAAATGAATGGTTGTTTTATTCTACCAAAACAGGACAGGTATTTGAAACATCCAAATGAAAAATCCGGCAACGTTTTGTTGGAGTCGAGAAATCTGGGTTGTGTTTGGGGTGTTGATCAGTTAGAACATGGTCGAAATAATTAATAGACTAAAAAAAGAGTTGATACTATGAATTTCAAACTTAGTGTATTGTTGATTGTGATTGGGCTTGTAATCTCTGGGTGCAAGCAAAAGGAAGATTCCAATGAGTCTTTGCCTTGACCGTGACCACTCATGAAATCGCCAAAGTGGGTGACGTGGTTGTGGTGCAAGGGAAAATTACATTGAACAAGGATTTTGGGTCCGGTTACAAGTATGACGTCATCATGGAAGACGCCCATTGTCATGCCGAGTAACTTGCAATAGAGCAGGGATGATTCATGAGAATACCACCCTATTGGACTAAGGGATACTACAGTGCAGAAGAGGCCCATGGCAAGAAACTGAGTTTTTCTGCGTGGGGCTGGTCATTTGACAGCCTAGAAGCTGCTCAAGAGGATGGTGCAGCCAGGGCCAGACGTATCTTTGACTATGTGACAAATCAGCAAAAGCCTGACACCTACGATTACCTGGAGCATCCGCTTCGCGAGGAAATTGTCGAGTCCATTGAGCATGACTCGAAGCAAACTGCGGTGATTACCCGAAATCGGTATGGTGCGCTGATTCTTAACTGCACCTCAGTCTGTTTTGTGGATATTGATTTTCCCGTGCCAAAACATCTGGGTTTTTGGGCAGGGATTCGTTGGGTATTTTCCTCCAAAAAAACAAAGACACAGCAGGATACGCAGGAAGGTGCTATTAAGGCGGTGGCAGACTGGTCTGGGCAAAATCCGAAGCGATCGTTTCGGTTGTACCAAACAGCGGCTGGACTGCGTTTGTTGTTCACAGACCGTACGTACGACCCCGTATCCTCGGAGGTTGGCGATTTATTCAAGACCCTGGGCAGTGATGTGCTGTACCAAAAGCTCACATTCAAGCAGGCCTGTTTCAGAGCCAGGCTAACGCCCAAGCCCTGGCGCTGTGGATGTCAGCGGCCCCCACATGACTATCCAAGGGAGTCGACGGAAAAGCAGCAGCGTTATGCTCGCTGGATTCAGGAGTACGAATCCAAGTCCAGGTTTTATGGCATCTGCCGCCTGATCCATACTTTTGGGGCAGACACACAGGATGAGGTCATTCGCGACGTGATTACGAGACATGACACATACGCCTGCTGCAACAGCGGAAAACCACTGGCGTAAAGGCTCTGCTTCTCAATGGATCCTCAAAATGAACGTTAATCAGATGAAACTTTCTATTTTTATTGTGCTGACGCGTCCAGGTATAAACCCCACAGGCTTCGCAAAGGCTCAGTTCATAAAACTTAGGTGTCATTGCGAGTTCTCCGCCCCAGAAGGGGCATATGTAAGAAAAGAACAAAAAGCCCATTCTTTGCCGAAAAATGCGGTGTTCCTTAGGAGCGATCAGTTCAGTAAAAAGGACATCGTATCATACCATAGACTATTGTCTATCACTTTATCCACAAATGCGCGAGACATTTTTGTCTTCTTTGTAAATATAATTTCCGCGAACAGTCACGTTTATTATTTGATATCGATTCTGGTTGCTAACCGTTACTTTCGGCAAAACGCTGCCTTCGCCTTTGTGTTCAGCCGGGACGCATCGGTGGTCGCTTAGGCTCCCTTAACGAAACGTCCCATCCGTTCTACTGGTAGAACGATAAGCAAGACTAACCATTTGCCCGGTAGAACGGTCTGCATTCTAACCCTTTAACTATGCTTCTCTTTGGGCATCCTGGCACACTGTTTACAGATGTGGGTCCTGTGCTCCTTAATGATAGTCCCACCTGTGCCGGCGTAGCTTTAGCGAAGATGTATGCATTTCTCTTTTGCTGGGTGAGAACGTTGATTACGCATTCCCAGGACAAAGCTGTGATATGTGACATTCATTTATGCGAGTCTAAGCGAGTATATGAGTGTCACGGTTAAATGCCAGGGCGGATGCACGCCAAGCAAAAAAGAAACAGTAAGATACAAAGCCGCTCTATATTGAGCTGACGGTTAATTGCATAATATCAAAGAACAACAAGATCAGGGCCGCCTTAGCAGATCGCGACGCGATCAAGAAGTGCCCTGGATTGACATGTTGAAACATGTCACAATATAGTCACCTGGTTGAATGTTAATAATTACGGCATGACCCCGGTAATCCTTGACCCCGTTAATCCTCTTACGGCATGACCCCGTTAATCCTTTATGTGACGCATGTCCATCGACCCTGACACTCCCTGGGAAAGCCTGGAAGTTTACGATAAACTTACCATAGCCCCCATAGCCCGGTTGCCTTGGCAAAAATCCCCAAAGCTATGTTTGTCGTGCCGTGGGCAATTACGCAGGACAGAAGATCCTTCCTGATCACCCATAGCGACACCATTAACAGGCCGTATGCAATGGCTGCGATCCATTCTGGCATAGTATGGCCCGCTGCGAAACCCACTGTGGAAATAATTATGGCAAGCGTCGTGATTTGACCAGGCTCCACGTCAGCAACGGAACAAGCCTCGAATACTTCACCCAGCGGATCTTTCACGCCTTTTTTTCTTAGATTATCCCATTGAACCGCGGCTCGGAGTATGAATCCTCTTGTCAGCAATTCTTCAAAAATAGGAACCAGCAGTCCGGCGGAAACCATTCGAAGTGCAAATGCACAATTGCTGTACGGTTTTCCAGTTGGGTCGACAAAGGGCGTCAGTAGCAGTGCCCATATGATCGCTCCCAGGATTCCTGCAGCTATACCGACATAAATCGAAACGGAAGGCGATTTTGGGCCTTTAATAGGGACATAACGTTTCCAATACCAAAACATGGCTATTGTTGTCAGCATGATTTGAATGAAATATATCCATTCCTGGGTTAATTGCCCCGAAGGCAACAATGCGATGGCCACAAACACGCCATATGGCAAGAAATAGGGAAGCACCAGGTCGCCATTTTTGGACTTATAAAGTTCTTTCATTACAAATCTTCCTTTAAGGAATTTAGGATACAGACAACACAGATTTTATAGGCACGTCGTAATAAATTCCAAAGAATTCTTCTGGAGAAGATTCTATTGGGCGAACAAGTCTTTATTGTTCCAGAGCTCTGTAGAGAAAATGAGAACACACCTCCACTATTTCAGGCAGGTCTTTGGAGGGAGTGTGCTTTGCGTTTAGGATGGGGTACAGAAGGTGATCCACGCCTGCCTCTGTCAGTTCTTTCGCCAGAGTCTGACTCCAGGAAAATGGCACGGTTTGGTCTGCTGTGCCATGGAAAATGACTGTGGGGGGGGATTGGCGGTGGATCTTCATCAGTCGGTACTCTTCAGTGGGGCTGCCCCACAGATTGACCAGCGCGAAGAAGCCGGGTCTGTCGCTGTCTGTCGCGAGCTTGTTCTCCAAGGCCGCCAGACTCACGGCAATCATGCCGCCTGCAGATCCGCCGCCAAGGGGCAATACGATGGGGGGCGATGCCATAGAGGTGGTGGTTGCCTCTGATCCATTCGAGAGAGGCAAGGCAATCTTCCACCGCATCCTTTAACGCGGCCTGTATATTCTCGTGCGGGGATTGTCGGGTTCGGTAATCCGGTGCCACGCACACGTAACCACGCTTGGCAAATTCCGTGGCCATGTGGACAATATATGTTTGCTACTTGTCATTGCCCGGTCTGAAGCCGCCACCGTGAATCCACAGAATTGTAGGGCGGTTTTTCACGGTATCTCCACGCGGCTGATAGATGTCCAGTTGTAATTCTATCTCATGACCTGCCTGATTTGTGGCTGTGCCAAAGGTGAGGTTCTCCTTTCGTTCCACATCAGAAAAGACAGGTGCCAGGTCATCGGGGTCAAGATTGTGCGGGGCAAGCCAGCGTTTGTCCAGGTCCACCATGCTGGTCAGATATCCGCCAGCAGAATGCCCGGATACAAAAACAAGATTGGGGTTCCCGCCATATCGTTTGATATGCTTGACCACCCAGGCCACGGATGCGGCAGCATCTTCTATGTAGGTCGGACAGGTCACGCTGGGGTACAGGCGATAATCGACTGTGGCTACGGCCATCTGTTGCGTAACAAGACATCGACACAGCCAATGACAACAATCAGCAGTCCGACCTGCCAGAGCATAGATATTGAGTAGCCCCACCACGTGGTTGCGATTTGATTTATCGTGTTTATCATGGCTCTACTCCTTCTACAATCGTAGAAGTTCGGTTGCTACATCTGTAGAAGATGGCCAAGGGGGAAATGAAAAAAAGCCAAAAAGTTTTTCCAAAGGACAACGCTAGGCGATTGTTTGTCTGCCAGGAAAACCCATTCTAATTCTTGGTTTTTTGAGCGATATCCAGTATAGTACGGGCTGTAGACAGAAGGTTAATGAGAATTCTATTTTGGAAAGGTGTTGAAATGACTCGCAAGCATTTATTGATGAATGGGTCTGTGCTGTTTATGATGGGGTTGGTCTGTTGTTCCGTGAGTATGGCCGCACCCGCGGATCAGTTTCTGGGGCATTGGGCCCTGCATCTGCCAAATGGGGCAGGTTGGTTGGGCGTTACTCAGGAGGCCGGTTATCTGGATGCCAGCCTGTTGTGGTTTGGCGGGAGTGTCACGCCTGTGGGGCACGTGTATGTAGATAACGGTGTGCTGATTGTGGAGATGAATCGGCAGCAGGTTCGGACAAAAGACGACCAGGGTCGTCCAGCGCGGTCACATACCATGACACGTCGTATTGAATTGAAACCTCAGGCAGAGGGGCAGTTGGCCTGTCTGGTCAAGGAACCGAGGACCGATGGTCAGGGCACGAGGACGACGTCATTTGTTGGCACGCGTATTCCGCCAGTGGGCTATGCCCCGGATCTAAAAAGGATAAGATATGGGGATCCTGTGTCTCTGTTTGATGGCACGAAGAAGGACCTGGAGTCACGCTGGAAATTGACGTCAAGCGGTGCGGCCAACGGTTGGAGCGCCAAAGACGGTATGCTGATCAATAATCCAGTACAGGTTAAGGGCGAGCGTCACAAAAATTATGGCAACCTCCAGACTGTAGGCTTGTTTGAAGATTTCAACCTGAAATTCGAGGTGAATGTCCCCAAGGGCAGCAACAGCGGTGTGTATCTGCGGGGCATTTACGAAATCCAGGTGGCCGATACCTATGGTCGATCTCTGAATTCCCACAATATGGGCGGTCTGTACAGTCGCATCACACCCTCAGAGGCTGCTGAAAAACCGGCAGGTCAATGGCAGACCATGGATATGACTCTGTGCGACCGCCACTTGACCGTGATCCTTAATGGCAAGGTGATTATTGACAACCAACCCATGGACGGTTGTACAGGAGGTGCTATGTGGGCGGATCAATTCAAGGCCGGTCCGATCTATCTTCAGGGCGATCATGGCAAGATCACGTATCGCAATTTAGTATTGACCCCGATTGTCAAATAAACACTGGGCAGGATCTGACACAAATGACTGAAAAAGCAGCCTTCGATCTTGATCGAAGGCTGCTTTTGTTTTATAAACCCCAATATGCTTGGCCTGCCCAAGAGGCACGTCCTGACTCCATGTTACAGCCTGTCAACGGGTTGTTCTTCGTGCTCAATCTTCATCTAGCATTCCTGTAACTCCTTTTCTATCAATACGACAAGGCGATATTGGTGCGTTGGCGAACGTTTCTTGACCGCAAGAGATGCCATGGCTGTCTTAAAGAGTTCAAGCTACGCTTGAAAAGGGTTAAATATCTACCATGGAAGCTAATGGAGGCGGCCGCGAGATGGTGAGGGTTACCTTGTTTGTAAGCATCCGCTCTTGTATTTTTTGACTGTTCGATTGTTATTCGGTTGGGAGATGCGCTTCAGTTTTGAGTTTTAAGTTTTGAGTTGTTGAGCCACTGCGTGGGCTGGTTTATTGGGCTGACGCCGGGTCGTTCGTCCCCCAAGGGATCTATGAGGTTCCAGGTCCCTTCGGGCCCTGCGGGTGTTTCGCCAGGATCTTCTCGTCAAGTCAAAGATCCCCAGGGGGCAAGCTTGGTCGACCTTCCTTCGGTCGCCCACTTTTAAGAACGGCTTGGATCTATGTGTAGGGACCGATTAAGGGCAGTGTTTAACAGTCCGACCTTTTACTTTCTTACCCTCTGATCTTCACGTTTAAGTTGCCTCCGGTGAATCATTCCCAAGTACTGCCGTATCCGTTTAAATCAGTACGCGAAGCGGTTCAAAGGAGCTGATGGCTGATGGCTGAGAGCTGAATGCTGTTTTCTGTATGCATTTCATGTACAGGGTTCAGGCTCTAACTGCTTCCTCAAATGTTTCTTGTGAAAAAAAATGTTTCGGCTTATGGTAATAGTCAGCAGGTCATAGCCGTTTTTCCGAACTGGCAGATTTGGCACGATCCTTGCTTTGCATCATTGTGAAACCATCAAACTCCTTTGTGTAATCGAATGGGGCTCTATCATGTGGGTATGGATAGCGATCGGATTGGCATGTTGGCTGGTATTTCAAATGAGGCAGATGAAATCTATAGCCGGTGATATCAGGCAGGTCAGGCAATTGTACGAGACTCTGCGAGAACGGATGTCTCGATTGGAGTCTCGAGGCAGGGAGATCAAGCCGCCTGAAAAACGGTCGGAGTCTGAAGCTGCGATTCGAGTAGACACTGGGGTTGAGATGGCTCCCCCCCCTCTGCCTGTGGTTGCATCGTCTGTTCCCAAGTCCGAAGTTTTTCGGGTTTCAGCACCCCCAACGCCAGTGGACTTGAAGTCCCCTGACAGCACCTTTGTCGATTTGAAGGAGGATCGGTGGAGCCATTTGGAGCTGGTACTGGGCTTGAAATGGACCACGTGGATTGGTGGGGTGATCCTGTTTTTAGGGGCTGGTTTATTTGTCAAGTATTCCTTTGATCAGGCATGGCTGGGCGCGTGGACCAAGGTGGGCTTTGGTACACTGGCAGGGTGCGCTGTTCTGGCTGCAGGAGAGATTGGATTACGGCGAAATATGCTGTGGTTGGGTCAAGGGCTGGTAGGGATTGGCCTGGCGATTCTGTATACTGCGGCGTTTGGCGCCTATGCGTTTTATGAACTGCTGCCACACGGTTATGTGTTTGTACTGATGTTGGTAGTGACTGTGATGGGTATGGGCCAGGCGATTTGGCACAATGCCATGTCCATGGCGTTTCTGGCGGTTCTAGGTGGTTTTTTGACACCGATTTTGTTGCGTAGCGGTGAGAATGCGAGGGATGCCTTGTTTTCTTACGTGTTGCTGCTTGACCTGGCCGTGTTGGCTGTGGCTTGGTTCAAACGTTGGCGTGCATTGGATGTGCTGGCGTTTGCTGGAACAATGCTTTTGTTTATGGGGTGGTTTTTTGAATATGAGCAGGCAGCATGCATGGATTGGGTGCCCACGGTTTTGTGGCTGGTGAGTTTCCATGGGGTCTTTCTGGTGGTGCCATTTTTGTATCATCTTAGACACGCCACACCGGTTACGGGTGAACGTTTTTTTCTGGCTGTGACGAATGCCATGGGGTTGTTTGGCGGATTGTATATTGTCCTGCACGGAGACCATCGGGTGCTGCTCAGTATTTTGACGCTGGGAATGAGTGTCACCTATCTGGCCATGGGGGTGGTCATTCGCCATCGCATAACAGAGGATGTTAAGGCGCCCTTGGGGTGTGCGGCTCTGTTTGTGAGTCTGCTGACTGTGGCAATTCCCATTGCTTTGGAGCTGCGGGGTGTCACCATTGCCTGGGCAGTGGAAGGACCGCTGTTACTGTTTTTGGCCTATCTGTATCCGTATAAACCTGTGCGTGTGGGGAGTGTGGTGCCGTGGTGTCTGGCTGTGATGCGTTTGTTTACACTTCATTGGCCCATGCACGGTCAGGCCTTTACCCTCTTTTTAAATCCTGGCTTTGGTACAGCCATGTTTGTGGTGCTGGTCGGGGGCGTGTCTGTTGGCCTCTGGCACCGGTACGCCAAAGACGCAGATGAGCGATGGGTCAAACAGATTGTGGGATTGGCTGTCGCATTTTTGGGTTTGTTTATTGTGCACAGCGAACTCTGGTTATGGTTGGCATTTGAGAGATATGCTGCGATGCAATGTTGGTTGACTGCGCTGGTTTGGACGGCAGGGGCAGTGGGATTGGGATGGATCTGTTCAGTTGTTCGCAAGCCGATCTGGTACTGGGCAGGTATGGTGGCCTTGGGTCTAAGTGCTCTGCTGTGCGTGTGGGCTTATTCTTCCGGGTCTCGTGGTGTGACCCTGTTACTGATAAATGGTCGTTTCCTGGCGTCATTGATGGCTTTGGGTGTCTTGGCTGGGTATGGTGCCCTGAGTCGGTCCCTGGATTTTAACGGACGAGTGAAGGCTAGAGCTCTGGCAGAAAGGCTGTATGTGTTGTGTGCTTTGGCGGCCCTTTGTTTGTGTCATGGAGAGCTGTTCTATTGGTTCAAAGCCAAGCACTTGAATGATGTCATATTATGGACTTTGCCATGGATCTGGGTATTGGGCGGTATCGGTACCGTGGTTTTGGGCCAGCGCTTCAACTTGAAAATACTGCGATCCCTGACACTGTTGTTTGCAGGCGTGGCATCGGTTCTGGTGGTGTGGAGTTATGCTGAACGTATCTATCATCCAGGATGGCTGTATTTGAATGTGCGATTTGTCACGGCTCTGGCGACTGTGACCCTGTTCATGGTCTTTGGCTTTGTTTTGCGGTGTTTTGAAGATATGGAGGTTTCGGAGACGGCCAGAGCGGCCTTTGGTACATTTCTGTTCGCCACGATCCTGTTGTTCGTGTGGCTTAATGCGGAGACCTACCTGTTTACGGTCGAGAGCATCCATGCAGCGCAACAGGCGCGGTGGGCGGCTCACATGGCAATATCTCTGGTCTGGGGTGTGTATGCCTCGGGCCTGTTGATCTTTGGCTTTGCCAAAGGGGTGCGTCTTGCTCGACTCAGTGCGTTGGCCTTATTTGGTGTGACCGCCTTGAAGTTGGTCTTTTTGGACTTGGCCGGAGTAGAGGAAGTCTACCGAATTATCTCATTCGTCGTGCTGGGACTGCTCATCATTGCAGCCTCTTATCTGTACCATCGCGCAGAAAAACAGTTCACAGCCCACAGGTGATTGCAAATGCCACCAACCGTGAACTGTGAACCCATTAACCGTGAACCATTACGTCTGTATTTACAGGGTCCAACCTTCGCGATATTCAGTGTGCAGGAACTTGTTGGCTTCAGGCACATTGCTGAATGCAAACTTGTCTGGATCCCAGAGCAGTTTATGGCCATTCAGTTTGGTACGTAGTTCTTGGCGTAGTGCAATATTACCCAGCAGTACAACCTCTGTGAGTGTGCCGGCCCAGTCATAATTGGAGCCCGCAGGATCGCCACCTTTACAGGCCAACAGCCATTCTTTGTAGTGGCCAGGCGACTCGGCGATATATTTATCCGGAGCTTTGTAGCCCTTGAGGGAGTCTGTGATAATTCTGGAATTCAAAATCTTGCCTTTGTCACCCACGTACAATGTGCCGCCCTCGCCCATGGGATAGCCGTCTTTTAATTCTACAGGGCGTGGCGGTCGCAATCCGCCATCATACCATTTTAATGTGACAGGTGGCATGTTGCCACGTGCGGGGAATTCGTACGTTACCAGGGAGCCGGAGGGGTAGGTCTCTGTGTTGATGAGCGTGGAGACACCCTGCACCGTCAGGGGATGCCCCAGTTTCAGATCGCGGAATACTGGGTCCAAAGAGTGGCAACCAATGTCACCTAATGCGCCTGTGCCAAAGTCCCACCAACCACGCCATTTAAAGGTGTGATACGCCGGGTGATAAGGCCGCACAGGGGCTGGTCCCAGAAAGAGATCCCAATCCAAATTTTCAGGGACAGGCGGTGTGTCTTTTGGGCGACCCACACCCTGCGGCCAGTACATACCTGTGAGACCTTTGTTGGGACGATCCGTCCACACGTGGACTTCCCGCACGGGTCCGATTGCGCCGTCCCATATTTTTTCACGCAGACGTCTGGGGCTTTCGCCAGCCTGGCCATGATTGCCCATTTGAGTGGCCACCTTGTACTTGCGTGCGGCTTTGGCCAAGGCACGGGCTTCGTATACAGTATGGGTCAGGGGTTTTTGTGTGTACACATGCTTGCCGCGTTTAATCGCGGCCATGGAAATTACCGCATGCGTATGATCCGGTGTGGCCACAATCACGCCGTCAATCTCTGGCATCTCATCGAGCATGACTCGGAAGTCTTTGAATCGTTTGGCGTTGGGATAACGGTTAAAGGCCCGTCGTCCTGCGGACCAGTCCACGTCACACAACGCCACAATATTGGCATCGGCTTCCACGGAGGTGAGATCAGAGTATCCCTTGCCTCCGATACCAACGCCTGCCAAATTGAGTTTTTCGCTGGGTGGCGTGGTGCCGGACTGAGCAAGGACATGAGAGGGGACAATTGAAAAGGCCGATACAGCCGCGCTGGTTGCAAGAAATTGACGTCTGCTGAATTGCCTACTTTGGGTCTCTGCCATCGTGTATACTCCCTTCAATAAACCAGTTGATGTTAAAATGACAAATACAGAATAATGCAAGAGTTTCAAAACTGCAAGTTTGTAAAACGCGGACCTGTGAGGATTCACGGTCATATGTTGTTTTGGGGCTCATTCTGTAAAATGGTTGCAACTGCCTGGGCATTTTTCTACAATCCTGTCGGCTAAAATTGTCGGGTATTCCCGAAGACAACAATACGAAGGAAATAAAGATGATCATTCTACCAGCCATTGATTTGAGAGATGGCAAGTGCGTTCGCCTGATTCAAGGGCAATATGACAGTCAAATTACCTACAAAGATAATCCTGCTGCACAGGCCGCAGAATTTCAGGCAGACGGGGCCATCTGGCTCCATGTGGTGGACCTTGATGGCGCCAAAGAGGGCAAGCCAGTCAACACCTCAAGCATCGAAGCCATTGTCAAACAAACGAGCCTCCACGTGGAAGTGGGGGGTGGGCTTCGGGATGAAGAGGCCATCAAGACGCTGTTGGATATTGGCGTGGCACGCGTGATCATTGGGACCAAAGCGGTCAGCGACTATGACTGGTTCTGCAAGATGGCCCGGACTTTCAAGGGAAAGATTGTTCTGGGGCTGGATGCAAGAGGTTCCAACGTGTCCACGCACGGGTGGCTGGAGGACAGTCAGCTCACGATACTTGACTTTGCCAAGCAAGCCGCAGAATTACCTTTGGCAGCCATCATCTACACAGACATTAGTAAAGACGGCATGCTCTGCGGCCCCAACATCGAACGTACCCAATCTCTGGCCGAATCCGTCAACATTCCGGTGATCGCATCTGGCGGCGTCTCAAAAATCGAAGACATCCAGGACCTGCTCAAGGTCCCCAGCATCCATGGTGTCATTGCCGGGCGAAGTCTCTATGAAGGAACCCTGGATCTTAAGGAAGCCATCAAGTTGGCGGGAAAGCAATAGGACATAGAGGGGGGCGAATACAGCGTTCTTACCCTACTTACCTTTTTACCTTCCGGGCTTCTTTCCTTCCCCTTATCGCCCAAGCAAACCCCGCATGCCGTCTGGCATGGTCAGGCCAGTCTGTTTGGCCTGGTCTTGCTGGAATTCCTTGATGACCTTGACGGCTTGATCCGGGTCGTCGAGGATCTGAAACACGTCGAGATCTTCGGGAGAGATGTATTGGTGCTTCTTAAGCATTTGATCTTTGACCCAGTCAATCAGTCCCGTCCAGAAATCACTGCCCATCAGGATGACAGGAAAGAAGGCCTGCTTGAGCGTCTGGATGAGGACCAAAGATTCAAAAAGCTCATCCAGGGTGCCAAAGCCGCCGGGAAAGACCACAAACCCGCTGGCATATTTTAGGAACATGACTTTCCTACAGAAAAAATACCTGAATTCCAACGACATGTTTTGGTACGGATTGGGCGTTTGCTCCATGGGCAGATCAATATTGAGGCCGATACTCTTGGCGCCTGACTGGTCGGCTCCTTTGTTGGCAGCTTCCATGATACCGCCGCCGCCACCGGTGATCACGGCAAAGCCGTCTTCACCAAATTTCTTGCCCGTGGTTTCAGCGAGTTTGAAGTAGGGATCATCGGCCGGTGTACGCGCAGATCCAAAGATGGAGACTGCGGGACCCACTTCGGCGAGCGCTTCAAAGCCTTCAGTAAATTCCGCCATGATCCGAAAGAGTCGCCATAGGTCTTTTACGGGTTTGTTATCTGTTGTAAACATTGGCTCTTATCCTCATTTATAAGGTGACATGTGTTTCAGCCGGATAGTAGCGGCTGACAGGACATGACGACTATATCGGACAAATTGAATTTTAACTTTATCGGATCCCTGTTTTTCAATTGGCTGCTGGCAAGTCTGCCAGGGCGTTGATTAATGTTTCTTTCTTGAAGATACCCCTTAATTTGACAGGGTCTTGCCCCGGTACCAGAAGTATGGTGACAGGGACATTACCTGCTTCCCCATACAGGGCACTCAGATCGAGGGTGGCAGGCAAGTCTTTGGTGGTGGTATCTCCTTTGACAGCAAGAATACCCTTGGCCTCCAGTAATTTGGCGACCTCTTTGGATTGAAAGACTCTGTGATCCACAACCTTGCAGTTGGTACACCAGTCGGCGGTAAATTTGATGAGCACGGGATGATCAGCGTCTGTGGCTTCCTTAATGGTAACGGCGTCGTATGGTTGCCAGGGCACCAAAACCACGTGTGAAGGCAATAGCCAGAATCCAGCGCTCACAGCCAGGGCTAGCATGCCGAGTCGTACGAGTCGCTTTTTGCGGGCGGGTGTGGAAAAATTGACCCACGTACCTGAAACCCACACACAGAAACTAAATACCACGCCATAGAGCAACACATTGATCAGCCGGTCCTTGGGCAGGGCAGCCAGGGAGAGCTTAACTGCGATGAACAACAGCAAAAAGCCGCAGGTTTTCTTGAAGTGCTCCATCCAGGCCCCGGGCTTGGGCAACCGGCTAAGCAAGGCAGGATTGGAAACGATGAGGGCATAGGGCAGCGCCATGCCCACGCCCATGAGAAGTATACAGAGGCTGCTGATCCAGATGGGTTGCGTCTGTGCCCAGACCAGCACAGAGCCCAGTAGGGCGCCAGTGCATGGGATACTTAGGATGGCGGCAAAAAATCCCGTGCCCAGGGCGGCTCCTACACCCGAGCCTTTTGATTGATGGCCTGAGACAGCAGAGGGCAACAGCAGAGGCAGAAAATCCATCATGATCAGTGCGAATAGGACGATCAAGAGAAACAGCCCAATCGCCATGTTGGGATCGCGAAACAGGCTATTGAGATTGAGGGCTGCTCCTGTCGTGATATTGATGATGGCAGCAATGGCAGCAAAGCCTGCAAAAAACAGAATAATGCCGAGGCAGAAGCTGATGCCGGCAAAAAGACGTTGTGATCTGGATTGTTTGGACTGTTCCACCAGACGCATAATAATAATGGGAATCACAGGCAATACGCAGGGCATGGCATTTATCAGCACGCCTGCGAAAAGGGCCAGAAAAAGATAACGAAGCACATTGCCCCAGATGATCGGCGGAGCAGAGGCTTCGGCTTCGGCTTCGGCGGTATGGTCTGGCCCGGGAGTCTGTGCTTCGATTACGTGCCAGTTGGAAGTGGCTGGCGTTAGTGCCAATTCCAGTGTCTCTGTAAATGGCGGCAGGCATTCGGAACTCGTGCAGGTGAGGGCGTCGATGGTCACCTTGACTGAGTAGGTTTGGCTGGGCTTCGGCAGCGTGCTCAAGGGGATAAATATCTGAAACTGCCCCACAAACACATTGATCGTTTCTTCCATAAAGGGATCATGGAATTCGCTTGACGGTGGCAGTATGGGATTGCCAAAGGCGAGTCCCTCTGCCTGGACCGTGACTGTGAGTTCCATGCCTTTGGCCGGGGCTGATTTTGCATCAGCATAGTAATGCAGGTCGTCGGACCCTTCAAAAAGAAGGCCTACTCCATCCTGGTCTTGATAGCGTGCTGGCACCAGTGTGGCTGCTGAGAATTCATCACCTGATATGGCTAACTGGGTATAGCCTTCAGGCATTGGGAATTGTGCTCCTGCTGACCAGGTCATCCACAGGCAAATAGCGCATACAAACCCTGTTATTCCACGTTTCATGGCAACCTCCGAATCGGTTTTAAGTTTCTTTATCCTAATGATAGCAAGGATTACTACGCTTGATCACCAGGCATTTGTTCGGAAGCTGGTGGCGGCGGTGGCGGTGTTTTGGCCTGTTCCTGGGCCAGTAATTCACTGACCGTTGGCTTGTCCAATGTTTCGCCGTCCAGAATAAGATTGACTTCGCTGGCGTCCAGGGTTTCGTATTTGAGAAGGGCCTGAGCCACATTCTCAAGCTTGCCCTTGTTGGCTTCGATTAGGGCCTGGGCTTTCTTGTAGGAGTCATCCACCAGACGCTTGATTTCTCTGTCAATGTCCTGGGCGGTTTGCTCTGAGTATTCCCGTTGCGAGGGAAGGAAGTACGATTGGTCGTTCATGCCTTGATCTGAGCCATAGCTAATGGGGCCCATGTTGTCGCTCATACCCCAGGTCACGATCATCTGACGCGCAATCTTGGTGGCTTGATCAATGTCACCCTGAGCACCACTGGAGATATCGTCACAGAAAATAACCTCTGCAATGCGTCCACCAAAGCAGACCTGCATTAAGGCCAGACAGTATTTTCGAGTGAACATGGTGCGGTCCTTCTCGGGCAATGAGAAGGTGGCGCCACCCATAGGTCCTCTTGGAATGATACTGACCTTGTGCAGTGGGTCAGCATCTTCCAGCAGGCATTGAACGATCGTGTGGCCCGCTTCATGGTAGGCTGTGACCTTGCGTTCCAGGTCGTCAACCATGCGGCTCTTTTTCGCGCGGCCCCAACGAACCTTATCACGTGCTTCCTCGAGGTCTTCCAGTTCAACATGGTCCTTGTTGGACATGGTGGCTGCCAGGGCTGCCTCGTTGATGATGGCCTCCAGATCCGCACCGCTGAACATGGGCGTGCCTCTGGCCACACGTTCCAGGTTAGCTTCAGGGTCCAGCTTGATCTTCTTGGCGTGTACCTTGAGGATTTGCATTCTGCCCTTGAGATCAGGCAGGGGCACAATGACCTGTCGGTCAAAACGACCGGGACGCGTGAGTGCGTGGTCCAGAATGTCCCCTCGGTTGGTGGCGGCGACAACAATCACCTGGTCGTTGGTGTCGAATCCGTCCATTTCTACGAGAATGGCATTAAGAGTCTGCTCACGTTCATCATGACCGCCCCCAGCAAAACCGGCACCTCGTTTACGGCCGATGGCGTCGACTTCATCCAGGAAGATAATGCAAGGAGAGTTGTCCTTGGCGGACTTGAACAGGTCACGCACTCTCGAGGCGCCCACACCCACGAACATTTCGACAAAGTCGCTTCCGGAAATACTGAAAAACGGCACGTTAGCTTCTCCCGCTATCGCTTTTGCCAGCAGTGTCTTTCCGCAGCCCGGAGGCCCGACGAGTAGGACGCCTCGGGGAATACGTCCGCCTAAGCGTTGAAATTTTTTGGGATTCTTGAGGAATTCGATGATTTCAGCGATTTCCTCCTTGGCTTCTTCGATACCTGCCACATCATTAAAGGTGACCTTGACATGGTCTTTGCCTTGCAGGCGATGGCGGCTCCGACCAAAGGACATGAGCATACCGCCAGCACCACCACCCATTTTTCGTGCAAACAAGAAGTAGAACAGGCCCACAATCAACAGAATTGGGAAGATAAAACTCATAAAGAACTCAAGCAGGACCTGGTGCTCTTCGTATTTCCAGGTGACATTATGCTTCGTGAGCTTGTCAGTCAGGGCTGTGTCGTCCGTGTTCGGCTGGTAGTCCACGCGGAATTCTTTTTCTTTGGGGTCCTGTATCGAGGCGTCATTAAACTCGGCCTTGATCTCATAGCTGCCGATTACCACGCTCTCGATTTCATTAGCGTCCACATGATCCAGGAACTTACTGAACTCAATCGTCTTGGCTGTAAAGCCCTGCGAAATGAAAGTCATGGCCGCAATGATCAAGAGGACGATCACCAGGTAATTAATGGGCTTGCCCTTCTGGGGAGGCATAGGTGGCTTTTTGCCAGGTTTTGGGGGACGACGTTTTACGTTTTTTGGATTGCTTGTATTTTTACTCATAGGTCTATTGGGTTACACTGTATAAAATAAGCTGGATAATAGGCTTTGGAGGGCCTCATGTATTACCAGCGAGTTTCCATTAGTTCAATGATTCGTTCTGCCAGCTTATTGGCTGCCAGATTTGTGGCGTATCCCACGCCTTGGTTTAAAGATTCACTGTATTGAGAGGCCGCACTGATCTCTTGGCTATCAATCAATAATTCTCCGGTCTTGAGGTTTTTCCAGCTCACCACAGCTTGAATCAACATTTCGTTTTGCAGCGCTGACCCGATTTCACGGTCTCGGATCAGGACTGACTTTCTAACATTCGTAATCTGTCCGCTTATGACTGTATCAGCTAGATCATCATCAGAAATAATCTTGTACGGCGTTTTGGCCTCAATACGCTTACTCAAGGCATCAGTCAAGTCATACTCCATATTCCGCCAAAATGTTCGGTTATCGAACATACGAACACAGACGCTTGTCACTTCTTTGGGGTATAAAGTTGTATTGGAATAGCCTTTAAGGGAACACCCGGTCAGGGTTAGAGCATACAATACCACAGCAGCGCAGACGCATTGGGCCTGCTTCCAGCACGTGTTATGATTTTGTAGAGTCGTTTTAAACAGGGTCATTCAGGGCAATCCTTGCTAATTTGAGGGTTGATTAAGGGTCTCTCGGGCCATCTGTGCTGCCTTAGATTTGGGCCAGCTCTCGATTACCATTTCATAATAAATATTGGCTGCTTGTTTCTGGCCAGTTCGACCGTAGAACTCCGCAATAGAGTATTCCTTGTAAGCAAGTTGCTCATCAATCTCATCTATGGTATTTGTGACATAGGTCTCTTTGGGGTCATCCGGAAAGAGCGTCAAATACTTTTCATAGTAGGTTCTTGCGGCCTTCAGGCTTGAGGCGCCAAACAAATGGCGTCTGTCAGGGGCATTTTTGTTGTATGACGCGTGTTTATTGTCAGCCATGCCCATTAGGGCTCGTCTTCCCAGTTCGCCGTCTTCCCAGACTATGGATATCTCCAGCCATTTCAGATAGGCATCTTCATAGGCTTGTCGTTTTTCGTAGTTGTCAACGATATAAAGAGCCCCCTTGAGTCCTACGCCATTGGGATCTTCCAGGCCCTCGGCTTCAGACACGATCTCCAAGATCTTGATGCCCGTTTCATAGCCGCTAATCCGAAATATGCCCAATAGCACCTTTTTCTTGCCATCCACCAAATACATGGTGCCAATGTTAAAGAGACGTTTGACTGTGGGCATTCTTAGCTCGCTGGCTGAGTAATTTTCCAATACTTTTTGATAGACCTTGGCGGCACGCGAGAATTTCCCCTTGAGCAGGTACGTTTCAGCCTTGAGAAAATCCTTTAGTTCATACTGGGCAATGTGGGGGTAATTGGCCATCATGAGGCGACTGGTGTGTCTGACCGCTCTTTTTTGTCGAAGGTCAACCTGCTCTTGCAGAACTTTCACATCCTTGTTCAGCAAGTCCGCCTCTGTTTGATTCAGCGATTTTCTCAGTGGCACAGGCTTCTTGTTTTTGCCTGACCAACTGGCGCACGATACCTGAGACACGAGTACGCCGGCCAGCAATCCTAGTACAACCCATTTTTTTATGGTCATTCTGATCCTCGCAATCCCTTTACGAGATTAATAAACACATCCTAACATCTTGTCCAATTGATCATTATACAGGCATAACCCGGTCTTGGAAAGGCACAGTTTAGAGGGTATTTTATAAAAACCTGCATGGTTCTGTGCAAATCGTGCCCATCTTGACCTAGTATGCCCCATCGCGTATAGTACCTCGTTGATTTGCCCGTATAAAGGAATTGGAGTCAACGAGTATATGTCAAAAAAGAACCAGTGCGAACTCTGTAATGGGCTGTGTTGTCGTTATTTTGCCTTGCCTCTTGAAACCCCTGAAGACAGAGATGACTACGATGATATTCGATGGTATCTGTGTCACGAAGATGTGACAGTCTTTGTCGAGGAGGGGGATTGGTATATAAATGTCAAGAATAAGTGCCGCCATCTGTCAAGCAAGGATAACACCTGCAAGATTTACGACCACAGACCCAAGATTTGCCGAGGTTACGACCACGATGAATGTGACTTTGTGGAAGGCGACTATGAGTACGACATGTACTTTACAGATGATAAACAAATGGAAGAGTACATAAAAGTTAAGTTCGACAACAATGTCAAGTTCGCGAACGTGACAAAGAAAGGTGTGTCCAAAAAGCCATGAAAATTCCACCCGTCAAAGGCACCAGAGACTTTTACCCGCCCATCATGGCCATGCGTAATCACCTGACAGACGGCTGGAAGGCCGCTTCCGTGCGCAATGGATTTGAAGAATATGATGGCCCGATTTTTGAAATGCTCAAGATGTACCAGGTCAAGAGTGGGGATGAAATTGTAGAACAGCTCTTCTCTCTTCAGGATCGAGGTGGACGGGATCTGGCCATCCGACCCGAGATTACACCCACCCTGGCGCGTATGGTGAATCAGCAGATAAATGCCCTTCCCAGACCTATTAAGTGGTTTTCTGTACCCAGGTTATGCCGTGCCGAACGCCCTCAGAAGGGTCGTTTACGAGAGTTTTTTCAGTGGAACATTGACATCATTGGCATCGAAGATGTGCTTGCCGATGCTGAAATCCTCTTCTGCGCCGTGGATTACCTCAAAAGTGTGGGGCTCACGGACAAGGATATTGTGGTACGCATCTCCAGCCGGCGCATGCTGGCAGAGGTACTGAAAGCCATTGGCATTCCCGATGATCAGCTTGATCCTCTGTACGTACTCCTGGACAAGATAAATAAGCTGCCCGCTGAGGCCTTTTCAGAGAAACTGGCAGAATTGGTGGCCGATTCCAACCAGCAGGCCAAGATTCAGGCCTTGATGCAGGCCAAGTCTATTCAGGAGATCGCCAGCGTCACCCCATTGACCGAGACAGCTCAAGCGGCCGTGGAGGAACTCAACCGACTCTTTGATACGCTCAAAACCATGGGCATCGCAGACTACTGTATGTTTGATATCAGTATTGTCAGGGGCCTTGCCTACTACACCGGTGTCGTGTTTGAGATCTATGACCGCGAAAAAACGCTCCGTGCCATTGGCGGTGGCGGGCGGTATGACAATCTGCTTAAGCAGTTTGGTGGCCCCCAGGTTACAGCCACAGGACTGGGTATGGGTGATTGTGTGCTCGGTATTCTGCTTGAAGAAAAGGGCCTCATCACGGATCTGTCTACACGTAACCTCGATTATTTTGTGGCCTGCGCAGATGGCCAATACCAATCCAAGGCCATAGAGATCACAGCGATCCTTCGCAATGCTGGCAAGATCACCAACTACAGCTACAAAACCGGCGCCCTGGGCAAGCAGTTCAAACAGGCCTCAGAGCAAAAAGCCACCAAAACCATCATCATCGGCTCAGAAGTGGAAAATGGTCAGCTCGCCATCAAAGATATGGCAGCTGGCGAACAGAGCCTGGTTGACTGGGCGGAATTTGTGTCCAAATTGGCTGAGTGATTTTGTGCATGCGGGGCTTTTGAGGCGATGAAGCTAAGAAGCGGGGAAGGTAAGAGGGGATTGTTCGGTCGCTTCGCCGAATAAGCAGGTGGGAGGGACTGTCATTTTAGTGGAGCGGTTTGCTTCGGGGTCGTTTGTCGTGGATCTTTGTTTAATTTACGATTGAATCTTGGGCAAATGTCCAATGTCAAGCGGAACGCGTGACTGTCCCGGATGAAAGCAGTCGGTTAGAATCGTACGCACAGCCCGAACGGTTCGATGCTGTCGCTGGAGTTGACGAGGCTCTAATTGCGTTGGGCTGTCGATGCGCTTTGGCCTTTGTGAACGGTTTTAATCGACTGCATTTAGCCGAGACACTCCATGGTCGTGCCTCCCTAAATGGAATGTCCCTCCGGGCGTATCGTGCGGAGCGGTTCAACTACTTAGCAGTAAAAACCCAAAACCTTGACACTGGAGCAAAGCAAGGCCCCCGCTTTCATCGATCACCGGCCAGATAACGCAGTTCACCCAGTGATAAGGCACGGTTGTAAATGGCGATCTCATCAATAACACCATGAAACGGATTCTCGCCATTGGCACCGCACGCTCCGAGGACCAGAGTCGCGTCCGTGTCCGGGCCCAGTGTGAACGGGCCTGATCCCACTTCCAGGCCGTGGACATACAGCCGTGCCATTTCACCATCATATGTCACGGCCATGTGCGCCCACTTGTACCTCGCGGTCGTATAAGGCCAATCGCCGAAAGGTATGCCTGGTGTCCTGCCGACGACCTGCTCATCAGGTCTGGTCAGGCTGATCACACCATTGTTCTGGTTCACTTCGATCTGCCACATCATCTCGTTAGATGACCACGTGTTTCGTTTGCCCATCACACCCTGGTAGGCAGAGGTATAGCCTGTTCGCTTGACCCACATAGACACGGTGAACTGGCCTGTGCCTTCTGAGGGATCCAGGAAGCCCAGGTCTACGAATTGACTTGCGCGGCCATCGAATGCCAGGCCCTCGCCAACAATGGCCTCTTCATAGGTTGGTTCGCCACGCACAACGCCGTTATGACCGTGACCGGATGTATCAAGTGTATGCCCGTCAAGACTGTACCTGGCCACCAGTGACTCAGTGCCTGGATCCCTGATGTCACCAGGGTTGCACACATCTTGGATAAGTAGGATGTCGTCCAGAAGGAGCAGGCCCTTTCCAGAACTCTCAACACCGATACTCAGATTTGTGACTGCATTAAGATTGGTGTCCAGTGTACCCAGATCAATAGGCCAGGTATGCCACAGGGTACGTTGGAGATCCGAATTGTCTGGGTACGTGACCCTTTCGCCATTGATCAAGGCATACAGGGAACCCAATTCATTTGACTCGTTGCCGTAGAAATGTAATGTGAGCGTTTGACTGCCGTGGGTGCTCCAATTCTGGGGCGGATCAAATCTTCGGTCCGTTTGGGAAATAACAGAATTCTTATAACCAAAGTAATAAAGCGGCAGGGATTGAGAACTGCCTGTCATGGTAATTTCCTCTTCCATATGGGAGCCGCGTCCGTGTAGTATGCTCAATATATCGTATCCCACACCAGATCCTGTAGCATTGCCGTCATATCCATCGGGATAATACTCAGACGCACTAAATCCAAGGCCGTCCAGCCATGTACACCACGGACGATTTGGCCTGACATTGTTGTAGCGTTCAAAATCGTCAACGATTATAAAGTTGCTCGTGGCAAAACTCCACACCAGCCCAGGATGTACTGACTGGGTGTCATGGCTGTTGACTTCATCTACGCGCCAATAGTATGTCTGGTTGAGTTTCAAACGTCCCGGATCAAAGGAATTCACATCTAGGCCAGTGGCCTTCGGAGTTGCAATTGCATTGACATCCTCAAAAACTTCGCCAAGATATACGTTGTATGTCTGATCCGTCGTGGCAGGTGTCCAGTGCAGCAGCACATCTATGGGGACCTTCTGAGCCGCATCCTTCGGGAACGGTAACATGCAGGGCACATACCTGTGGATGTCCATGAAACAGAGCGTTGCATAGGTGCTGCTCCAGGATCTAACCGTCAGTCGCCCGTCTTGGACCTGAATTATGACACGATGTTGATCCAGGCGATCTCCAAAGTCAGGGTCCCTGAGGATCACACCTTCCACATCAAGTGTATTGTCCTGGTACGTATTACCCGCATTGGCGCAAACGATAAGCAGGTCATATACGCCGTCTTCAAGGGCGATCTCCCAGGCCTCGCTGGAAGCCGGAAGACGGTATACCAGTGTATCGTACCTCAGATCAGAAAAGCTGCTGGATGGGCTATGGGACATTTTGCCCGACTGTTTTTTAGTCCACCCATAACTGAATCCATCACCTCGATCACCGAAGACCTCACCAAAATCAGGCAGGTAACCGGCTGGCACCTTTCCGGGGGGCTGGAAATTGATGCTGACGGGCTGCCCACACACAGGGATACCGTGTGCCACACAAATCGCAAGGCAGATGATCAAGCAGAGTTTCTTTTGACTCATTATCTCTCCTCTCGCATTTTTCAAAAAAACTGGCACGTTCAGAAAAAATGGTCAAGTGTCAGTCAATCCTTTGTATACCATATCCAAGTTTAGCAATCCGGAGCGTGGCTATCAAGTTTTTTTCTTAGAGGACGCCGAGTGAACAGGCTGGAGGGACGGGTTACGCTCCGCTGAAGTATGAGGTATGAAGTGCGAAGTATGATAAGGTTTGACCGCTCGCTCCGCCGAATAAGCAGGTGGGAGGGACTGTCATTTTAGTGGAGCGGTTTGCTTCGGGGTCGTTTGGCGTGGATCTTTGTCTAATTTACGATCGAATCGTGGGCAGATGTCCGATGTCAAGCGAAACGCGTGACTGTCCCGGCCAATAGCGGTCGGTTAGAATCGCACGCATAGCCCGAACGGTTCGATGCTATCTCTGGAGTTGACGAGGCTCTAATTGCGTTGGGCTGTCGATGCGCTTCAGCCTTTGCGAAGGGTTTTAATCGACTGTATTTAGCCGGGACATTCCATGGTCGTGCCTCACTCAATGGAATGTTCCTCCAGAGGGACCGGTCGAGGGGGACTAACCTTGGACTTGTAGGATTTGGATGACTCTCTGTGATTTGTTTTTCTGAAAATGCTTTGATTACGTCTCCAGGGCGATTATTGACGAAAACAGGGCCAATCTGGTTGGGAAAACCCATATTGCCAATCTACACAATTGCGAAAAACATACAATGGTGATATGCATAGACCAATTCTGTGTGGAAGTGACGATTGTTTTGAGACGGCACCCATGACAATAACGACAATAACCGATTCAAATGATCCTCGGATTGCACCCTATTGCCATATGAAGGATAAGCAACTGGCACAGGCATTGGGCCTGTTTGTGGCTGAGGGGGAGTTCTTGGTGAGGCGTTTGCTGACCTCGGATTTCAAAACGCATTCCGTGTTGATGACCGAGACGCGTTTTCGTGCCGGGGATTGGGGCGTGCCTGACGAAGTGCCTGTGTATCTGGCGTCCAAGTCGATCATCTCTGAGATTGTGGGTTTTCAGTTTCATCGGGGTGTGTTGGCACTGGGCCGAAGACACTCTGCCGTACCCCTGGTACACGGTCTGTCTGATACCAAGCGTGTTACACGCCTGGTGATCTGTCCTGAGATCAATGATGTGGAGAATCTTGGTAGTCTCATGCGAACTGGGGCCGGTTTGGGGTATGGCCATTTTCTTCTGGGGCCGTCCTGCTGTGATCCCTTTGCCAGGCGCGCCATTCGCACGTCCATGGGCACGGTGTTTCAGCTCAATATCATCCGGTCGCAAGATCTTCAGGCTGATCTGAATTGGCTAAAGGCACAGAATGGATTTCAGTGGCATGCGTCCGTGATTTGTGACAAGGCCGTGCCATTACACAGCATCACACCGCCTCACAAAGTGGGGCTTCTCATTGGCTCGGAGGCCCATGGCCTGGCTGAGACCTGGCTTCAGCTGGCCGATCAGCGAGTCACGATTCCCATGGCCCTGGGCACGGACTCTCTGAATGTCAGTGTGGCAGCCGGCATCTTCATGCACCACTACCAAAGGCCTGGCCAATAATAGTCTGATACTCGGCCATGCTTCGGGCCTTCCTCGCCTTGTTGTACAGCCTGGTCCCAAAGGGCAGGCTGGTGTGCAGGTATTCCCAGTGACTCACCAGACGCTGAATCTGGTGGGCGGCCCCTGAAAGGCGCTCACAGTACCCCTCAAGCAGGGCTGTGTGCAACGCCCTGATGCGTACTGTCTTTTGAGGTTGG
>CAZBTJ010000020.1:0-54766 GCA_964494325.1 uncultured Pirellulales bacterium | reverse complement strand
TACTGAAAGCTGACAGCTCTTTTAAGCCACTGCGTGGGCTGTTTTTTGATAGATCCCTCGGTGCCTCGGCATGACAGGGTCAATGCGTGGGTTTGTTCAGATAGTGTCAACATCTCTGTGAGCTCTGTGGCTTCGTGTGAGATCGATTTTCCTCACTCGTGGCTTGGTTTTAATCTGGGCGATCTAAGAAATCTGTAACAGACAAAATTGGTCTTGAATATTGGGGGGTTATGTGTTAAGCTTATGGCTGAGAACCGAACGCTCTGTACTTACGGGTTAAACGAAGTACAAGGGGGCATCGAATGCTAGTATTTGTCGTTTGGCGAACTATAGGCATTTGTGGCGGACCGTTTCAGTTCTCCGACAGTTGTTTACTCTTGAGTTCCCTGTCAAAACCTTTATAGTTGGTGTCTGTAAATTCAGGCCTGGAGATAAACAAAATGAGAAGCTCTATTGTGATTTGCCTAATATGTATTCTGTTGCTCTCTATCAGTGCCATGGCACAGTCCAAAACGCCTCATGACAGCGAGTTTGGCCAGGCCATTGAGCACATCAAGAGCTTGCCTGAACCTTCAGCCGGGTTTAGGTGGGCCGTGAATCCGGATTTTACCGATGAGTTTGAAGGACGCCGTCTCAATGCTGAGAAGTGGTATGACAAGAGTCCGTATTGGATCAATGGAAGACCTCCAGCCACGTTCAAGGCGTACAACGTCAGTGTGGAAAAGGGCTGTTTGCGCATAAAGAACTGCAGGCTGAATCCAACCGAAGGCAATGATGGGAAACCGGGTACGAAGTATAATCTGGCAGGGGGGGCGGTGGCTTCCAAAAGTGACCAGGCCTGGTATGGCTATTACGAAACCCGAATGAAGGCATCACCCACACCCATGTCGTCGACCTTCTGGCTGAAGAACCTGCCCAAGACCGTTCAGTACGTGGATAAAAATGGCAAGCTCATCACCGAGTACCATCGGCAGGAACTGGACATTATTGAAACCATGGGCACGCCCACTCGTTTTCCGAGCTGGAACAAGCAGTTTAATGCGAACACACATTATGGATTGCGAGTTAAAGGGCAGGAGAGTCCGCCCAATGCAAGTGTGGGTAGCCCCAGAGACGGAAGTGCTGCTATCGAACGGTCAGCAGAGGCGTTTCATACCTATGGACTGTGGTGGGTGGACGTCAACACCATGCACTTTTATTACGATGGTAAATTTGTGTTTACCATTCATCCGAGCACCCGATACAATCCCCAGCCCTTTGCACGTCCCATGTACATGCATCTTGTTACCGAGACTTATAGCTGGGAGCCCAGTCTTCCTGCAGATGACATGCTCAATGGCGACACCAAAAACAGTACCCATTATGACTGGGTACGTTCCTACATGTTAGTAAGAGAATAGGCGGTGAACTGGTATGAAAAGACTGACAATATACCTCTTTTGTGCTTTTATGGTCAATCTATCAAATGCTCAAGAACAGGGGATCATCAACAATGCGAAGAGTCCCCACATAAAGCTAAAGAGCATCAATATCGGAGATTGCCGGTGGACTTCTGGGTTTTGGGCCGACAAGTTCAAACTGTGTGAGAATGTGATGGTGCCGCACATGGGATCACTCCTCAAGGGAGATATCGGGTTTGCCTACAACAATTTCAAGATTGCGGCGGGTCTTAAAGAAGGCAAACACCAGGGCATGCATTGGCACGATGGTGATTTTTACAAGTGGATGGAATCTGCCATGTATGTGTATGCCATCAACAAGGATCAGGCCATTCTTGAGGAGCTGGATGAGATCATTGACGTGATTGGAAAGGCGCAAGAAGGAGATGGGTATCTTTCCACTCAGATTACTCTAAGTGAAAGCAAAAAACGCTGGTCCTACAGACAGCACCACGAGCTCTACAACAGTGGTCATTTGCTGACCAGTGCCTGCATTCATCATCGTGTGACTGGCAAGAGAAACTTCCTCAACATTGCCATCAAGAATGCAGACTATCTGTACAGGACTTTCCGACCCCAACCCAAAGAATTGGCTAGATTTGGATTCAATCAAACCCAGATCATGGGGTTGGTGGAATTGTATCGCACCACAAGGAACAGAGAGTATCTTGACCTGGCCGAGATCTTTATCAACATGCGAGGTAAATCCAAGGTGGAACCTGATTCAACCGTGTGGTATAAGGCCATGGGCGACATGGTTCAGGAACGCACACCTTTACGCCAATCAAAGGAGGCCGTGGGACATGCGGTGCTTGCGTTGTATTATTATGCGGGTGCCGCCGATGTGTATGCGGAAACTGGCGAAAAGGCCCTGGTCAAGGCGTTGGATCGACTCTGGGACAATGTGGTGAATAAGAAAATGTATGTGACCGGCGCGTGTGGGCAGACGCATCACGGCTCATCTTCCAAGGTGGATTTTGTGCATGAGGCCTTTATCAACGAATATATGATGCCCAATCTCACGGCGTACAATGAAACCTGTGCAAGCATTTGCAATGCCATGTTCAGCTATCGCATGCTGGGAATCCACGGAGAATCCAAATATGCTGACATCATGGAACTGGTTCTGTACAACAGTGCGCTTTCTGGTATCAGTTCAGAGGGAACGCACTATTTTTACACCAATCCGCTGAGGCGAACCCTTGACCATGCCATGGATACCACCGACCAGCAGACACGAGAACCCTATATTCCCTGTTTCTGCTGCCCGCCGAATCTGGTGCGAACCATTGCCAAGGTGGCTGGGTGGGCCTATAGCCTGAGTGAAAACGGTGTGGCAGTAAATCTATACGGTGGTAGCAGACTAACCACCAAACTGCTGGATGGCTCTGAAATCAAGCTTACTCAGGAAACACAGTATCCGTGGGACGGAGACGTTGAAATTGCTGTGCAGGCGTGTAAAGACACGCCTTTTGAAATGATGTTACGCATACCCGAGTGGGCGCAAGGGACCGAACTCAAGGTGAACGGCCAAGATGTCAGCGTCAAAGTAAACCCAGGCACCTACACTACTATAAAACGAAGATGGAAAGCAGGAGACATCGTGACGCTGAATATGCCCATGGAAACCAGACTGCTGTCTGGGCATCCGCGTATTGAAGAGGTACGCAACCAGGCCGCCATCAAACGGGGGCCGGTGGTGTACTGCATTGAGTCCCCGGATTTGCCCAAGCATACGGACATTCTGGACGTGTACCTTCCTTCAGATATTAAACTCACAGCAGAGAATCATCAAGACTTCCTTGGCGGCATGACCCTCTTAAAAGGCAAGGTGCTGTTGCGTGGAGATCAGAAAGAGGCCATGTACAGTACCCTCAAAAAACCGGCTTGGGAGATTGTTGAAACCCAGTTTGTTCCCTATTTCGCATGGAGTAACCGAGGGGTTAGTGAAATGACGGTTTGGATGCCTTTAGTGTGGGAGTAATAAACCATGAATAAGCTCATACTTGCTGCATTTTGTGCGATATGCATGCATGTCGAGGCCGCCGAAAAGCCAAATATTGTTCTGCTCTTTGCAGACGATGCCGGTTACGGTGATTTTGGCTTTCATGGAAGCCATCATTTCAAGACACCCCATCTGGATCGACTGGCCCAGTCCGGAGTATTGTTATCGAGTTTTTATGTCACTGACGCCACGTGTGGCCCATCCCGCGCTGGCCTGATGACTGGAAAATACCAGCAGCGTTTTGGCTTTGAAGAAAACAATGTGCCCAGTGTCATGAGCCAGAGCAGCAACCTGATGGAGCGAGGCTTTGGCCAATACAACGAGCACGTCCACACCAGACGCTGTACTGGAAAATGGAAAACCGAGGTGCCATTCGAGATGGCGACTGGAAGATGATGCGTTATCCTGACCGCCCAGCTACTTTCATGAACGGTTTTCCGAGATCTATGAGATACCCTTCCGGAGCCTGTACTCGAAAAATGTGTCCAACCTTCTGTTCGCTGGCAGGAACGTCAGTCAGACACATATGGCCCTGTCTTCTTCACGCGTGATGGCCACCTGTTCTCTCATGGGGCAGGCCGTGGGTACGGCTGCTGCTTTGTGCCTGAAAAAGGCGGTGTCTTCCCGTGACATTGCACAAAACCATGTGGATGAACTGCAGGAGCAGTTGTTGCGGGACGAAGCCTTTATTCCCTTGCGCCCTGCGAGAGATCCCAGGGATCTGGCCAAAACGGCGGATTTGATTACCGCCTCATCCACAGCCTCTGGTGATGTAACGTGGCTCACAGATGGCATGTCGCGTGACATCAACAATGAAATACACCACTGGCAGTCCCATGGCCTTCCTGCGCATGTGACCCTGGAATGGGAACACCCGATCATGCTCTCTCGCGTGGAGATCAAGTGTGATACCAACTTAAAACGAAACATTATGATGCGTAAGGATTCCAGAGTGAGTGACACCTTCTGGAACGATGTGCCCCACGAGCTGTTGAAGTCTCTGGAAGTCGAAGCACGTGTTAATGGAAAATGGGTGACCCTCGGCTCTTTAGACAAGAATCGAACCCGTTTGATCAAATTCCGATTCAACCGCTTAAAAACAACAGCCGTGCGCATCCGTGTGAAGGAAACCTACGGAGACGAAAACGCCAAGCTGTTTGAGGTCCGTTGCTACGAGGCCTGATGAAAGAGACATAACTGATAGCCGTGTCGAGTTCGCGCTTCGGCAGATAGGCCAGCAATCCAATGATGGCCATGGCCTTCGTAAAATACTGCGTACAGAATGGCGTTCTTTTCCAGGACCGGTTATAGTAACAGCGGATTTCCTGTTTTAAAACATGCAAACGGGGCCGTAGTAGCATTGCACATAAAACTAACGAAGGAGAATTGTATGTTTGTTTACTATCGCGCTTGTGAAGATCAAGGTGAAACTGCTGTTCGTTGTAGGGATGCGCGCATATGGCAAGCGGTGAAATCCCTCGCTTTGGCCTGTATTGTTATACTCGCCTTAGACGCTATGTTTGCTGGCGCAAGCCCCCCTGAGATCTCGCATATCTTCCCGGATTTCCCTGGTAGCGGTGACGCACCCAAGATCATTACGGGTGAAGGCTTTGATCCTGGTTCTACACGCGTGTGGACATGGTCGCCGAAATCAGACGAGGCGAGCATTAAAAAGGCAATGGCCCAGATCCACCAGGGCCTGCCATCCCTACCCGCCAAGCCGCCTAAAGGGGCCCAGTCACACGGACCGATCGACGTAGAGACCCAGATCATCGTTGCGAAGGTCCGGGGATCGGTGATGTGGGTGGAGACAGCCCAGGGATTCTCCAAACCTCTGATGTTCAATGTGGCAAAGCCGTGTTGGCTGAGTGAATCAGAGGCCAGCCCCGGGGCCTTGTTGTATGTCTTCGGATTTGGCCTAAGGGCTCCATATGCGAAAACCAGTATCGCGATCACCGGCCCCAACGGCACGTTTTATCCGTCTCGAATCGTCGAGGCCCGTGCCTTGCGTACGAAGGACAGTCGCTTGGCCTACTTTGAGGTGCCCCGAGAGATCAAACCCGGCCAATACACCGTTTACCTGCACAATACCTACGGTGCGCAATGGGGTTGGCGCAAGGCCGGTGAGCTGAAGGTCGTCCGATTGCAGTCGAATCCCAAGAGGTATTTTGATGTGCGACAATTCGGGGCCAAGGGCAACGGGTTCACCAACGACCGCAGGGCGATCGTCCGAGCCATTGAGGCGGCACGTCAGGCAGGTGGCGGTATTGTATCCTTCTCACCAGGGACCTATGTCACGGACGAGACCCTCTCCGTGCCCAGCGGTGTGAAGCTCTGCGGCGCCAATCGGCAAACCTGTATCCTGCAAGGCATCGGCGATCCAATGCAGGCGACGCGCAAGGCGTGGTTCCACCGTGCCACACCCCCAACCGCCATTGTGCGCCTGCACTCGGATACGGATCTGGAATCACTCACGGTTCAAGGGGCCACCTGGAAGGGACAGGGCAGTCACAGCCCGGTCGAGGCCGTGCCCAATGAGATATCCTTCCCTACTGGTGGCGAGGTACGGAACGTGACAGTCGTCAATTGCTGCATACGGGCGGAAGAGGAAGATCCTCGCTCACGCCGTCCGCTGTACCGGTCGGCGTTCTATTCGAACCCGGCCGCCTACCGGATAAAGATACTGAACAACGAGATCTATGGGGGGCTGGGCTGGGGGACCGGGGGCAGTCCCGGCCAGGCGGTTCGCGTCGAGATCATCGGCAATACCATCCACGGCGGTGGACTCAGCGACGTGGTGACAATTGGGGGCGGCTTTTCCCAGAGTCTGATCGACGACAACCAGCTCATCGATACGCCCGGGCGTATCTGTGTGGGCATGGGGTGGCACAATTACTTCCGCTTCAACGAGATCCACCAGGCCTTTCGCAGCACCTGGGAAAATGCCGAAGAGGTTTACCTCGTGCACGGGGGGGTACGCTCGAAGACCATCAGCTTTGCGACAGGCAGTTCGGCCGGCACCTTGACCGATACAAGGCAGAACTGGAAGCCAGACTTCTACCACGACGCCACGGTGCTGATCATTTCCGGACGGGGATTCGGTCAATACCGCCGCGTTATTGGCAACACGAACGACACCTTGACCCTGGAGACAGTCTGGAACGTCAAGCCCGACACCACCACGGAATACCTGGTGTCTGCGTTGTTCACGGAGAACGCCTTTTTCGCCAATCTGAACGACACGCCCTGTCGCATGTCCTTCTGGCTCGACAGCATTGCCAATGTTGTGGAAATGCATAGGGACGATCACGCCAAGGGCGCGGATATCGTGGGTGAGGATCGCAGTCGGATCGACGAGAACGGGCTGGGCCGGGATCTCACCCGGTTCTTTCCTGTTTACTACAACATGTTTGTCAATAGCTGGATGGACGGCACGGCCCTGTGGCTGACCAACTCGGGCAGCACGGCCGACAATGCCCACCGGGGAGTCTCGAATTTTGGAACCTTCATGGTTGGCAACCGCATTCGTCAGCCCCACACCTGCCGTACCGGATTCCTCCATCACGTGCCCCGCGCCACACCGGGTGTCAGTGTCAACGGCGGTTCCGGCCGGGTGGGGACCTCTCACACCATCGTTTCGGATAATTTTTTTGGCTCTACCTATACGGGGATCCGTGTAAACCCGATGGCACGCAAGACCATGGTGTTGAGCAACGAATTCGACCATGTGGATACCCCCATTGAAGACCGGGGTCTGCGCACCGTTCTAAAAGGTAATCGACTCAGCGGCGTTAACGGTGCCCGTGGCGAGGTGATTCCCGATGAACGAAGCGAGCGGGATTTACCTCCGTGGAAGCCCCGGGCCTGGACTGCGGCGCCCTCTGAAGAGGTACCGCCCCTGATGCGCGATATCGCCGCCTTGAAATACCTGGTGTCAGAACCGCTGTACACGGCCTGTTCGGAAGTCGACAACGTCGAAGTACAAGCGGCCTGTCAGAAGAACCTGAAGCAGTTGTATGAATTACTGAAGGAATACGATTCTGGCAACGGCCATCTGCCCCGGGCTGCGTTCTTTCCCCTTTCCTCAAAGGACGCTGACAGCTTGACCGTGCTCCTTGGTCCCAAGGCTGCGAACCTGCTGATCTGTCCGGCATGCAGTCCGGAATTACATCAACTGGGAATCAACTACGTCTGGAATGTGAAGACCAGCGCGCACCGATTGGCGGATCTGAAACCTGACACCTGGCTGCTGATGGATTGCGCCGGTGCGCACGACTGGATGGTGAGCAATCACTACTGCGGCCATCTGGGTCAGGTCAATGTGCTTTACGCCGATGGAACGGTAAAATCGATTGCTCCCTTCTCGACGGCTATGTGGCAAGAGAACGAGGCCGGAACGTGGATTGATTGGGCAAGGGAATAGAGTCAAAGGAAGGTGCAATATGATTAGACCGTTGGGATGGTTGAACCCTGCTGTTGTGACGTGTATGATGTTGTGGGTGACCGCCTCGTGCACATCCCGGGCGGCCACTGCCGACCTACGAGATGACTACAAGTTGGACGATTTGTGGGAAGACACAGCGACGACCCAAGGCTTGCCCCATGTCTGGAGCATCTATCGCCGCTTTCGAAATCCGAGTAAACTGCACACGCAGTTACGCCTTTACACGGTTCGTCCGCATGATTGGCAGCGTGACGACCAGCGGCCTGCCATCGTATTCATCCATGGGGGGGGGTGGTCAAATGGCAATTCCGATCAGTGGTTTCCTCAGTGTCGGTATTTTGCCCTGCGCGGTATGGTGGCTGCCAGTGTACAATACCGTTTGAGAACCAAGGGTGTGGATGTGGAGGATTGTCTGGCGGACTGCAAATCGGCAATCCGCTACCTGCGTGAGCATGCGGGCGAACTGGGGATCGATCCCCGGAAGATCACGGTAGTGGGCGAATCGGCCGGCGGACATCTGGCTGGCGCAGTGGGGACGATCGACGCGTTCAATCATCCAGAGGATGACCTATCCTATTCCGCCATCCCTGACGCCTTGATACTGTTGAATCCCATTACTGATCTCAGCACCCCATGGGGAAAAAGCCTGGGAGAGAAGGCGCTGGCATTGTCGCCCCTGCATCATATTTCAGCCAAGACGCCGCCCACCCTCCTGATCCACGGGGACTCCGATCGGTGTGTGAACATCGAACATTCTCGAGCGTTCTGCAAGCGTATGAGCGAACTGAACCGACCCAGCCGACTAATCGAGCTTGAGGGCGTTGACCATGCGTTTGGTGTTTTCCAATACGGTCCGGATTGGTGCGTGAGACGTACGATTTTTGAGATTGACAATTACCTTGTGAAGTTCGGTTGGTTGCCGAGTAAACGACCTGATAATGCCTGAATAAAGTGAGCCTATTTTCAGTGCAGGTTTCAAACTCACAGACATAGGCACAGCATCATATGGCCGAAGATTCTATTTAAAGGAAGGATTTACCCCTATGAAAAAAATAAGTCATTCCCCTATTTTCCTTTCTTACTGCTGTGCCCTGTTTTCCTGTATGGCTGTATGTCATGGAAACACCGTGTGTTTCCCGGATCTGTCCGAATGTCAAGCCATGACCTCCGGTCCCAAGGAGCACTTTTTTGCCAGCTACTATGGCATCAATTCCTGGGATGCCACTCAGCGCTATGCCACCGTGCTGGAAACTGATATCCAGGATCAACTCCCCACCGAAAAGGAACCTGCCACACTGGGCCTGGTGGATATGAACACCCTGCAATTCATTCCTCTGACACAGACACGCGCCTGGAATTTTCAACAGGGCTGTATGGCACATTGGCTGGGTACGGCACCGAATCGCCTAATTATTTATAACGACTTCCGGGATGGCAGGTTTGTTTCGGTTATTCTGAACGTACATTCAAAGCGGGAGGTCAAGACCCTACCCTACCCGGTCAGCGCAGTCTCACCCAATGGGAAAGAGGCGATCAGTATCAACTTTGCACGTCTTCGAAAGACTCGGGAGGATTACGGGTATGGAGGAGAGGGACAGAATCCACATTTGGAGGAGGCTTTTCCCAGCCACGACGGCCTGTTCCTCGTTGACTTAGAAACAGGAAATGCCAAGCTGATCGTTTCGATCAATCAAGTGAAGGATCTTGTTCCCAAGGTGCCGGCAGCGGGGATTGAGTATTTTAACCATACCCTATTCAGCCGCGATGGCAGCAAGGTGTTCTGGCTGGCCCGCGCCACACCACAGCGTAATACCACGTCACTGGTGGTTAACCGTGACGGCAGCAAGCTGCGTCGCTGCTTTCCCGACGGTTGGGGGGGATCACATTTCGATTGGTTGGATGGCGACAACCTGATGATCACCTCGGCTTTCAATGCAAAAGCATGGGGGCATATTCTGTTTACAGTCGGGGCACAGAACTACCAGCGTCTGGGCAAGGGGCTGCTGGACTACGACGGTCACGGCACATTTTCTCCGGATGGCCGCTGGATGGTAACCGACACCTATCCAAATGGAAAACTTCGTGAACAAAAGCTCTACCTCATGGATATGCGGACCGAAGCGATCCTACCTTTGGGACGCTTTGTCGAACCGGCAAAATTTGAGGGACATTGGCGCTGTGATCTGCATCCACGTTGGAGCCCCAAGGGAGACCTGATCGGTTTCAACTCCACCTATACGGGTAGCCGCCAGGTGTACTGTTTCAAATTGACACCAACTAGTTTCAATTGAAAAGAACCGAACATTCATAGCCAAGTTTATGTTTAAAAAGGTCAAAACTTCGGCCTTCCGAATGCTTCCGAAAGAGACGTACGGATGCAAGAGTGCCAAGCTGTTTGAGGTTCGTTGCTACGAGGCCTGATGAAAGAGAAGTGACGATGAAAACACTAATACAGGGCTTAGCTACCGTTGCATTGGCGTTTTGCTGCCACGCTGCAGAAAAACCAAATGTCCTATTCATTGCCGTTGACGATCTGCGTCCGGAACTGGGCTGCTACGGATCGGATATTGCGATCACACCGAATCTCGACTGCTTGGCGGAGCAGGGCCTGTTGTTTGAACGGGCCTACTGTCAAGAGGCCATTTGCAGCCCGTCCAGGGCCAGTCTCATGACAGGTGCGCGTCCGGATACGATCAAGGTGATTGAGAACTACACGTATTTTCGGGATCTTAATCCAAGTATTGTGACTCTTCCGCAACATTTTCGTGCCAATGGTTACGAAACCGTTTATGTAGGCAAGGTGTTTCACGGCAAATACACGGATGATGAACTGTCCTGGACAAGGAAACCAGCCAGAAATAAGGTCCATGCCAAAAGACCCAGTTTTCCTGGAGGCTATGCGCTGCCTGAAAATCAGGCCATCTTTAGAGAGAACAAGGCCGCCATGCGTGCCAAATACGGTGACGCTGCCAAGTACGGATTGGGCATGGGGCCGGCTTACGAATGCGCAGATGTTCCGGACCAAACATACATTGATGGATACAATACGGATCTTGCCATCGCCACCATGAAGGAGATGGTTAGATCCTCGGACAAGCCCTTCTTTTTGGGGCTGGGTTTTAAAAAACCACATCTCAACTGGCTGTCACCCAAACGGTACTGGGATCTGTATGACCCGGCAGAGATTCCCCTGGCCGCGCAGACGCACGGACCCAAAAATGGTGCCCAGATGGGACTGCATGCGTCCTTTGAGTTACGGGTTCGGCATGGTATTCCCAAGTCCGGCCCCATTGGTCCTGAACTTGCCAGGACATTAAAACATGCCTACCTGGCCAGTGTCAGCTACGTGGATGCGCAGATCGGACGTATGATAGCCGCCTTGAAAGAGGCTGGTGTGCGTGACAACACACTCATCATGGTGTGGAGTGATCACGGTTGGCACCTGGGTGACATGGGCATCTGGGGCAAGGCCACCAACTATGAGATTGCCACTCGCGTTCCACTGATCATCTGGACGCCTGACATGCCTGATCAACATCGCGGTAAAGCCACAGAGGCGCTGGTTGAACTGATCGATATGTATCCAACCCTGTGTGATCTTGCAGGGTTAGACGTGCCAAGTCATGTGGAGGGACACAGTTTTGCCCCATTGCTTGATACCCCTGATCGAACCTGGAAATCAGCGGCTTTCAGTCAGTTCCCCAATCCTGCTCTACGGGAGTGGGCTGCCAATCCCCTGTCACCTGGCATGCGGGAAACCTACTTTGGCCCGTTGATCAAAGAGGTGGAGGCTCGTATTATTGCCCAGCAGAAAGAGCGATGGGACAGAGACCTGTTTGAAAATCGCCTCATGGGCTATACCATGAGAACGGATCAGTATCGTCTTGTGGTTTGGAAAGATTGGACACGCCCTGAGGATGAACCCATTTTCATTGAACTTTACGACCACAAAGCTGATCCCTCAGAAACCCTCAATATGGCTGACAAGAAATCTGCCCTGGTGCACAGACTTATGGTGCAATTCAATGCCGGATGGAGAGGCAGCCTTCCTGAGTCTGGAACAGTGATTAAATAATGGAGATATGGCATATCTCCAACAAAGCAACAACACAATATGTAGTCTATCCAAAAGGCCATTGACACCTGTTCTGAAAAAGGGGGCGGTACGGTTCTGTTGACCGGGGGCGGTCGGTATATGACTGGTACCCTGTACCTCAAAAGTCATGTCACCCTGCACGTGGGTAATGGGACTGTTCTGTTGGGCAGCCCCAGATATGCAGACTACACCACAGACACGCATAAAATCATGTACAAGAGAGGTAGATTCTTCGCGTGTCCGTTGCCAATGCGTGCCTTGATCTTGTCATCAAGAATCACGGTTTTTGAGAAAAGTCAGGCATGAAAAATGTGTCTTTTTGTACATGAATCGCTTATTCTACACGAGATTTAAGACCTACAGGGAATGATTGAGTTTTGACCCTGTGCCAGGAATAACCATGATGAATCAAGATTTAGGGAGGTGTTGAAGAAATGCACCGATCAATAGCATTACGCACTTTGTTTTTGTTAGTTTGTTTCGGCCTATCCTCTGTCAATGCACAGGACAGGGCCGCAGAGGCTGCCCATGCCTTGTTGGAGCGGGTCATACCTGGTCACAGCGCCAGCTTTGTTTTTGAAGAGATACCTGCACAGGGAGACAAGGACCTCTTTGAAGTGGAGACTGTTCAGGGGAAAATCCACATTAGAGGCAACAGTGGGGTGGCCTTGGCCTCTGGCTTGAACTGGTACTTGACTAAAAAATGCCAGTGCCAGGTCTCTCTGACCTATAGACAGCTGGACCTGCCCACGCCCTTGCCTGAACTCAAGGCCAAGGTGCGCAAGGTCACGGAATTCACATATCGAAACTTCTTCAACTACTGCACCTTTGCCTATACCATGGCCTGGTGGGACTGGCCCCAGTGGGAACACTTGATCGATTACATGGCCCTGCATGGTGTGAACATGCCCCTGGCCATTACCGGTCAGGAAGCTGTGTGGCAGGTTGTATGCCGGGAACTCGGTCTTAATGATCAGCAGATTGCTGATTTCCTGGTGGGCCCCGCGTTTTTGCCCTGGGGCTGGATGGGCAATATTGACGGCATGGCAGGTCCCTTGCCCCAGGCCTGGATCGATCGCCACAAAGGCTTGCAGCAGAAGATCCTCAAGCGTCAGCGCAGCCTTGGCATGACACCCGTTCTCCAGGGATTTACAGGTCACGTGCCCCTGGCCCTGAAAGAGGTCTTTCCTGCGGCCACCATTCATCAGACCACACCCTGGGCCGGCATGCCAGGGACCTATTTTCTGGATCCTCAGGACCCGCTCTTTCAAAAGATCGGGACCCGTTTTATTGAGGTTCAGACCGACCTGTATGGTACAGACCATCTCTATGATGCTGACTGCTTCAATGAAGTGAATCCTCACACCAATGACCCGGTCTTTTTGAGCAAAGTTGGCGATTCTGTGTACAAGGCCATGGCGAATGCCGACCCTGAGGCCACCTGGGTATTCCAGGGGTGGTTCCTGTTCTGGCAGCAGAACTTCTGGAAGGCCCCGCAGGCACGCGCCCTGTTCAGTGCTGTGCCCGAAGAAAAACTTATTGGCCTGGACCTGTACTGTGAACGCAATCCTGTATGGGACAAGACCGAGGCCTTCTACGGCAAACCCTGGGTGTGGAATGTGATCTGCAATCTCGGGCAGAAGGTGAACATGAGTGGTGCCCTTCACACCATGCAGGCCAATTTGAGCAAGGCCATGACCAGTCCCAAGGCAGGCAAGCTGTCTGGCATTGGCGTGATGATGGAGGGCTTTGGATACAATCCTGTGGTTCAGGAATTTGTGCTGAGCAAGACCTGGGATCCCGATCCCGTGGATCTGAACGAGTGGATCACAGCCTATGCCCGGCGTCGATACGGCACAGAGAACGCACAGGCCCAGCAGGCCTGGCTCCATCTACTTGCGGGGCCGTACAGCCGCAACATCCTGCGTGGGTCGCGTTTGAACTACACGCCCGGATTGGCAGACTATGACTCTGAGAAAAATCAGTTTGGCCTGGACTACGATGCCACCCACACTGTCGAGGCCTGCCGCGCGTTGCTGGCTTGCGCCTCGGAATTGGCAGGGGTTGAGACCTATCGTTTTGACCTCGTGCACACATGCCGGGAGATGATGGTCAACCTGGCCAATACATTGATACGTGAAATGAAGTGGGCCTATGAGGCCCAGGACCAGAGCAGCTTTGATCAGGCGTCTTCCCGTCTGTTGGGATTGCTGGAGGATTTGGATCAACTCTGCAATACGCATGAACAATTTCAGTTGGGTCCCTGGCTTGCGAAGGCACGCCAATGGGCCACAAGCGATGAGGAAGAGGCCCTGTACGAACTCAATGCTCGTTCCCAGGTCACCATGTGGCAGCCGAGCAAGGATAGTCATCTTCGAGACTATGCGTCCAAGGACTGGGCAGGTTTGTATGGTGATTTCTACCTGAAACGCTGGTCCCTGTATATTGACGCGCTGCGCAAGGCCTGGAACAAGGAAGCGTTCAATCAAGGGGCATTTTTCAAGGACGTCAAGGACTTTGAATTTAAATGGATCAATGCACGCACTGACTATCCCAGTCAGACCGTGGGTGATAGCGTCAAGGTGGCCCAGGCCATGTTGAAAAAATACCAGGGCTATTATGGCCTGCCCAATGTACGCGGTCCCAAGCTTATCCCCTGGCCCAAGTCAGTTCAGGACAAAGAGGCTGTGACCTTGGTGGCTTCCAGCTTCTTTATCTCTGATGAATCTTTGGCGCCGCTCTTGGCTGTACTCAACGACGGTCTGACCCGGATAACCGGCATCACAGGCAAACTTGTTTCAGAGGCCTCGGAGGCCGGTATCGTATTCCGGTTTGATGATCGCCTGGCCCATGCAGTCTATACACTGAATATCCAGTCCAATAGCATTCTAGTTTCAGCCGCAGACCATCAAGGTTTTGTGCATGGGTGCGCAAGCCTGCTTCAGCTGGCCACGCCCGATACCCATGCCTGGATTTTCCCCTGTGTGTCAGTGGAAGACCAGCCTGCCTATCCCTATCGGGGGCTGTTGCTGGATCTGGCCCGTTTCTGGCATCCAGTGCATACGATCAAGGAGACCATTGATCTGGCCTTTCTTTACAAGATGAACTTTCTGCAACTGCACCTCTCGGACCATCGTGCCTTTACCTTCCCCAGCAGGGCCTACCCCCAGTTGCGATCGACCTTTCCTGATGGTCGAAGGCGTCACTATACTGTGGATGAACTCCGGGATTTGGTCAGCTATGCGGCCCAGCGTGGCATCGTGATTGTGCCGGAAATCGAAATGCCTGGTCATTCGGCCTGTATGTCGCGACAATTCCCCGAGGCATTTGGCACGCTCGATCCCGTGTCCGGTGTGTTTAAAAACACCGGGGGTGTCATCAACATGGCCAATGAAAAGGCGTATGAGGTCCTGGATATACTCCTGGGCGAGGTGGCCGAAATCTTCCACACCAGTCCCTATATCCATATTGGTGCTGATGAAGTGGCGCCTGGCAGTCTCAAGAGTCTGGTCGAGTATGGCCCCTACACCAAGACCCACAATCTGCCCAGGGCGCAAGCAGGGGATACCCATGAACTCTATGCCCATTTTGTGGTGCGCATGAATGACATCGTCAAGGGACACGGTAAGACTATGATCGCCTGGGAAGGCTTCCACGGGACCGGCACTGAGCAGGCACGCATTCCCACGGATATTGTGGTGATGGCGTGGAACAACACATTCAATCCCCCTCTGCAACTGGCCGAAAACGGGTTCACGTTGATCAACTGTTCCTGGACCCCGTTGTACTTGGTACCCCCGCAGAATTACAAGGAAAGCCAGGAAAGAACCTATGCCTGGCATCCCCGAGAGTTCGAACACCGACGCAAGGCTCCATTGAAACGTGTCACAGAGGATGTGGATTTGCTGGGGGGGCAGATCTGTTTCTGGGAACAGACCTACGACGCGGTGATTCCGCAGTTACGCGAGCACATGCCCGTGGTGGCTGAACGCCTGTGGAACGCTGAGTCAAAGTTGCCGTTTGTTCACTTTCAACAGCGTTTTGAAGCGATTGATAATCACGCTGAAAAACTGCTGCGACCCGTTCACATTCAGGCTGAGGGTCTGCTAGACGATAGTCAGATCAGTCGCAGCTTTTTCGAGGCCGTGACTGTTACGCTGCAGAGCGATCAGCCCGGTGTCCTGCGTTATCGCGTGGACGAGAATTGGGGGCAGTTCCCAGATGCCAACAGTGCCCTGTACAGTGAGCCTCTGGTCTTGAACGATTCGCAGGTGGTGACAGCCGCTCTGTTTAACGATCAGGGCCAGCGCATCAGTCCCTATACCCAGGAGGGCTATCAGAATGTGACGCCTGTGTATCACTATCGGGTATTGGGTCCTGTGCCCAAGCGGGGGTGGCAGACCATGCCGGACTTTACCACCCTGCGTGAAACTCGCCAGGGTGTTCTGGGATACAGCGATCCATCGCGCATGACCGCGCTAAATCGTACCATTTTTGCCAAGCTGCCTTCCCTGGGGCATATCGATACCCAACCCAAGGACCAATTCTGTCCCTTTGCCATGGAGCTCTCAGGCCAACTTGAAATCCCCGCGTCCGGGACCTATCAATTCCGGATGAAGAGTCCCCAGGGCATGGCCAGGGTCTACCTGGACGAGGCCTGTGTGGCTGGCAGCAAGCGTCTGGGGGCAGAGGCTGTGTATGCAGGTCAGATCAAGGCCGGCACATATACCCTGCGTATCGAGTACTTCTACAGACAGACACAAAACCAACTGAACATTCAGGTGCTGGGACCGGGAAATGAAGATTATGTCTCTCTGGACAGTCTGGCCTTACCCATGGCCCAATGGGTACCTGAGGCGAAACTCAGCCGCCTGCCCAAGACGGCCAGCTTTGGTGATCCGGGACGCGAGGCGTATCTCAGCTTGGCCACGGACAAACCTGTCACCTGTTCGGGGGGGACTCAACCTCCCAATGGTCCGAGCCATGCAGTGGATGCGGATCCGACCAACCGGTCAGGCTGGCACTGCGAGGCCAGCGGCCACTGGCTGCAGGTGGATCTGGAAGAAGTCAAGACCATTCAACGCATCAGGCTGCACACGTACCATGATGGGCGACGCACCTATACCTACATTATCGAAGTCTCTGAAAACGGCCAGGACTTTGTTGAAGTGGTGAATCAACGGGAGAACAGCACAGTGTCCACGGCCAAGGGATTCGAACATCGCTTTGCGCCTCGACCAGCTCGGTACGTGCGCGTCACCATGCTCTCCAACAGTGCCAACCCGGGTGTGCACATCAATGAGGTGATGGTCTACGACGATTAGCCAAATGCCAGAAGAGAACTGCACAGGCCAATGTATCCTTGTTGTTCGCATGCAGTGTGCTTGTGGTTCGTTTCATTGTGGATACTATGGAAGAAACGTATGCTTAAGGTATAACAACCTGTTCAATTGAGGTACACACCATGAATAAACGCTTGATGTTAATCATGACACTTGCCCATGTGCTTTGTCTGGGTTCTGCCATGGCCCAGACACCCTTCAGTCCATCGTGGCAAATCGCGGGCAAGCATAAAATTCAGCTGGATATTGAGAAGCCAGGTGTGCTTCCCTATTCGGACAGTATTGAAATGGCTGGTAAGCGTGTGGCAGGCATTGTCTCCTATACGATTGACAAAAACAGAAAACTGACTCTGGAACGCACGGTTTATTTTCCTCAGCTCCACCAGTTCAAGACGTCGGAGAGTTCCTGGTTTCACGATTACAGGGCCTATTTGCAGGATTCGTATGAAGATGACCTACTCCCCAAGTTGTACATCAATAATGAACAGTTTGTGCCAGGTGCGGTAAGGAGAGTGTCCATAAAGGGCACGTTGAATTTTGAACACCAGGTCAGCAAAAATGGCTTGGCCCTGTCACGCTCTCTGTTCCCCTCGATGAATGAACGCCAGTTCAATGAAATGTGGACCATCACTAACCGCACAGAAGAGGTGATGACCATCAAATCAGGCAATACCTCTTTGCAGTTTGAGGATTACGGGGCCAAGGGCAAATACAGTCGGCTTATCCGTTCCGATGCGCCGGAAACGCTTGCATTAAAGCCAGGTTGCACAGCTACCTTTTCCCTGCAAATCATGGCAAAGATTGAAGGGGAAACGTTCCCAGCTGACACTGCCAAAGAATCCCTCATTCAGCGACAGGCATTCCTGAAAACCATGGGGGATGCGCTCATTTTGGAAACACCGAATCCCGTATTGAATACCCTGTTTGAGTTTTCAAAGATAAGGGGATCAGAGAGTATCTTCGAATCAGAACTTGGATTGATCCATTCGCCTGGAGGCGGTCGGTACTATGTGGGTATCTGGGCCAATGACCAGGCCGAGTACATCAGCCCATTATTTCCGTATTTGGGATATAATGTGGGCAATCAGTCTGCCATGAATTGCTACCGGGCCTTTGCCAAGGAGACAAATCCAGAATACAAGAGAATCCGTTATGCTTTTGAGATCGAAGGTCTGGTCAGGCCCTTTCTCAAGGATCGTGGTGATGCAGCCATGATTGCGTATGGAGCTGCCCACTATGCCATGGCCCTGGGTGATGAGAGCACGGCCAATGAATTGTGGCCATTGATCGCCTGGTGTCTGGAATACTGCAACCGTCAATTGAATGAGCAGGGCGTTGTCAGGTCCGAATCAGATGAAATGGAGGGACGCATCGCCACAGGCAATGCCAACCTGTCCACCTCCTCCCTGTACTATGGGGCATTGAGACATGCTGCCGATCTCGGTAAATCCCTGAATAAACCAGAGTCCGACCTGCACCAATATGCAGAGCAGGCCAAACATCTGCGTCAATCCATTGAAGACTACTTTGGTGCACATGTGGAAGGATTGGACACCTATAAATACTACAAGGAACACCAGTACCTGCGTCACTGGATCTGCCTGCCCCTGGTGGTGGGCATTCATGATCGCAAAGAGGCCACAGTGGAGGCGTTGTTTGACAGGCTCTGGACGGATAATGGTATCCATGTTGAGAAAAACAGCGACAACGAAGCCATCACAAAAATCTTCTGGGATCGGGGCACTCTATATGCCCTGAGAGGCACTCTATTTTGCGGAGCCACTGAGCAGTCCCTCGAAAAATTGGAGCAGTTTTCAAAAAAGAGGCTCCTGGGCAATCGCGTGCCGTATGTGGTTGAGGCCTATCCTGAAGGGAACATGGCCCACCTGTCCGCAGAGAGTGGTCTGTACTGCCGGGTATTCACTGAAGGGCTGTTTGGCATGGAGCCCACTGGGCTAAAGAGCTTCAGATTGACACCCCGTCTGCCCAAAGCCTGGAACACCATGTCCCTGAGACGAATCAAGGCATTCGGACAAGACTTTGATATTGAAGTGAGCCGACAAGGCCAACAGTTCAAAATTGACATCGCCAATGACGGGAAGGCCTTACTGTCAAAAACGATCCTTGAAGGTGACAGCCTTTCGGTTGTGTTTCCCTGACAGACTTTTTGAGGTGGACCAAGACAATGACAATCAGAAGCCTTATAAGTGAAGTTCTGCAAACTTCAAGTTTTCAGTTTTCAGTAGGCAGTATACAGCATGCAAAATACATTTCACTAAAAACTGAAAACCAAAAACTGTACACCACAGGGCTTTCGGCAAAAGTCATGTTTTTAAGTTTGGTACTACTCATATCTCCAACGATCTGTAGCCATTCAGCTGCCAGTGCAGACTCATCGCCCGAGCTTGCCAAACCGAGTCCCAAACAAATTGCATTTGCCGATTGGGAGGTGGGGGCGTTCTTTACTGTGGGCCTCGGCGCCAACACTATTATTAATCTACCGCTCGATACTACCGGCCGAATTCCCGATGATATTTCGGCTGCAGCCAAAGCATTGGGCGACGAAATTCGCAAACGTTTTTCAAATCCTATTGCTCAGGCCAAGGGCGTGATGGTAGGTGATACGATTGAACTCACGTGGAGAACGCCGACCGAGATCAACACCATTGTGATCATGGAAAACATTGCCCACGGACAGAAGGTGGTGAAGTACTCGCTCGAAGCTTTCGTGGACGGACGCTGGCAGGCGCTGGAACCACGTAATCGCCTGATCTCGCAGAAGCCCTATACCGGAAATCCAGGTTACGAAACCATTGGCCACAAAAAGATTGACCGTGTGAAACCGGTAACCACCAACCGCATTCGTTTCCGAGCAGTTGAAACCATTGCCAAGCCAGTTGAACTGCGTCTAAAAACTACAGTCGGTGGAAACAATGGCAATTCCGATCATGCCCTGTGGGCTGATGCAAAGTTGATAGAGTGAGGTCACTTTATAGGGTGTCCTTCTGAAGGGCATGTCACAGCTAAACTGATTGAACAAGTTTATGGTAGTTATCCAATCTACGTTGGAGAGAAGAAATGAAACGAAGAGAATTTCTTAAGTGCCATCTTGCAGCCGCCGCGATCGGTGTTTGCCCGCGGGGCAGCTCTGCGTTTGGCAAGACGCCAACCGATCTGGCTGAATCAGCCACATCTTCCAATACATCGGCCTGGCCGAGTGTGCCGATGCCCCAGTTTAGGGTGGCCGAAGGGCTGTTTGATCCCAACTGGGACTCGTTGCGCAAGTACTACAGCTGTCCTGAATGGTTCCGTGATGCCAAGTTTGGTATTTGGGCCCATTGGGGGCCCCAGTCTCAGGCAGAGGCTGGAGACTGGTATACGCGCAGCATGTATCTGCAGGGACACCCTCTGTACCAACACCATCTGGAACACTACGGGCATCCTTCGGTCTATGGTGCGAAGGACCTGATGTGCGAGTGGAAGGCCGAGCGATTTGATCCCCAAGACCTGATGCAGCTCTATAAGCAGGTGGGCGCTCGATACTTCACCTTTATGGTGAACCATCACGACAATTTCGATTCGTGGAACTCCAAGTATCAACCCTGGAACTGCGTGAATGTTGGCCCTAAAAAGGACGTCTGTCAAATGTGGGCTGATGCAGCACGTGCGTATGGCCTTCGGTTCGGCGTGACCTTCCACAACACGCCGTACCGTTGCTGGAATACCTTCATGCCGACTTGGTATGGTTGTGACAGCAGCGGTCCGAAAGCAGGTATTCCCTATGACGGTGCTGTTGTGACAAAGGCGCAGGGTAAGGGCACGGCCTGGGAAGGGCTCGATCCCCGCGACCTGTATGGGCCGGTGCATGCTGAAAACACGCCGTGCCCTGAATTCGTGCAGCAGTTCCTGTTGCGCGTGGACGATTTAATTCAGAAATACCAGCCTGACCTGCTCTATTTTGATGATGCAGTTCACCATTTGCTGGATAAGAATGAGACCCTTCGGCTGAACGCTGTGTTGGGCATGCCTGACTTAATTACGCAGATTGCGGCGCACTACTACAACTCGAACATGCGCTGGCACCAGGGGCGTCTGGATGCCGTACTGAACATCAAGCATGTGGCTGCAACCCCGCTGGAGGAGAAGATGTTGTCCAGTGCCGTGGTTAACGATTTCGAGATGACGGACCCGGACACACCCTATGAGCATCCGTGGCAAACCGACACGTCGCTAGGCAATTGGCACTATCGTCAGAACGACCATTACCGTTCAGCCGAGCAGATCGTGCAATCCCTGATCAGCATCGTGTCTAATAACGGTAACATGCTGTTGAACGTTGCCCCCAAGGGGGACGGTACGATTGATGCCAAGCAGCGGAGGATTCTGCAAGAGATTGGCGCCTGGCTACGCATGAACGGTGAAGCAATTTACAGCACACGCCCGTGGCTAAAAGCCAGAGAAGGCAAGATCCGCTTCACACGCAACAAGGCCAATACGGTTCTCTACGCGACCTTGCTTGACTGGCCCGGACACCAGACGGTCATCAAGACCTTTGCCGGTGCAGATCTGAAAGGTGTGAGGTCTGTGCGTGTCTTGGGTGTCGATCAAGCATTGACCTGGCGTCAGAGCGAGCAAGGTCTGGAAATCCATCTGCCTGCCAAACCGGACTATGGCATGGCCTATCCCATTCGCATTGAGTTCAAACGTCAGATTGCGATGCCGGTGGAGAAATAACTGAAGCGGGTTTTCGAGCAAACCTGTTATGATTGGGACCGAGAATGAAATCAACCGTGAAAATGATCGTTTGGCTGCTGCTTGGTATTTTTATAGTACCCATATCCCAGGTGAGTGCGTCAAATAAAAACAAGAACACCCTTTGGTATGAATAGTTGTTTTCTCATCAGATAAGGATTACACCATGAAACACTCAGTAAACAGGCACGTACTCGTTATTCTCATGTTGTTGGTTGGCGCGACTCATGGACAATCCGGTGAGGTGAACACCCCCTTTGTCCGCGGTGGCCAGTTCAAGGATCTCATTCTTCCCATGCCAATCATCAATGGATTGGAATCCGAAGGGATCTGGGGCAATGAGAATGTGATACCACGTGACAAGGACAATGGGATCGAAGACAACGAGTGGTGTTACTGGGGCGGCAATCCCATAAAAGGCAAGGACGGCAACTATCATATTGCCATTTGCCGCTGGCCGGAAAGCACGGGGCACATGGGCTGGTTTGAGTCGGAAGTGGCACACTGTGTTTCTGACAATCCCTTTGGTCCGTATCAGATCACCAAGACCATTGTGAAAAAGGCACATAATCCGGAAGTTCTCAAATTGCCTGATGGGGTATTTGCATTGCATACCATGAACAACCATGTCTATACCTCTGAAAGAATGCCTGGCCCCTGGAAGAGAATTGGCCGCATGAGTATGGACAGCAGGGGCTTTACACCCAGCAATCGAATGGGATCCAACCTCACCTCCGAGTACCGCCCGGACGGCAGTATTGTCCTGATGCTGAAGAACGGTTATATTGCACTGTCAAATACGGGAATTCTTGGTCCCTACAAGATGATGTCAATTCACAACTATTCCAGAGCAACCGGTTATCCGGAAGATCCCGTGATCTGGCGCAGTCGTCACCAGTATCATTGTGTGTATAACCATGCACAGGATCGCAGAAGTGCGTACATGAGATCGCTTGACGGGGTGCACTGGAAAAACGAATACGGCCTGCCATATGATGCGTCAACCACCTTCTATACAGACGGCACCAAAAACACCTGGTACAAATTTGAAAGACCCAAAGTGGTTCAGGATGATCTCGGTAGAGCCACCCACCTGTCACTGGCCATCATGGACGTTGCCAAAGGCGCTGATAAAGGCAACGATAACCACAGCTCAAAGAATATGGTCATGTCCCTGGTCACAGAAAAAGCCATTTCCATTGTAGGTGACAGTCCAATCACCAAAGGCACAAAAAGCATTGTTCTCAGAATTGAAGCTGAAAAGGGGTTTTTTCCGAAAAAGGATCTGGATATCGACTCTTTGCGTTTCGGTTCTGATTCTGTGGTCAATCACGGGGGCGGCTGCACAGCCAAGAGTACTCAGGTTGTCGGCAAGGATCTTTTTGTGACCTTTACAGGCCAACATGGTCTGACGCACCTTGATTTTGATTTCAAATTGATTGGGAAAACAAAAAACGGCGACCTGGTATTCGGCTATGCACTGCTGCCGGGTAAATCCACAACAGCCGCTTCTTTGATTGCATTACCGATTACAATCAAGGACGTCAACGGGAAGAAGGTTCTCGAAAGCGTCATAGAAAACTGTGGCTTGGAAGAATCTAAAGCGCAAAGCGTATTTGTCTATGAGTACAACTCAAAGGGTAGACAGATGATCAAAGAAGTTCAGCTTTCTCCCATCACCCCTTATCAGAAGACACATGTGGCGGTTGTCCTGGACGATCCAGCCAGTGATGAGAATGAATACGAAGTTGTGGCACCAGGCACCGTTCATGAATACTGGCGCATGGTCAACCATATTGATCCATCCGTCGATTTTGTTGGAACCTGGCAGAATAACCCAGAAGCAGATGACAACTGTTTCATGAACAGCGAAAAGGTCAGCGAGACGTTTGGCGATTCAGTCATGTTTACGTTTCATGGCACACGGGCACGCGCCTATGGACGCTTGGGCCGGCAGATGGGGACGTTCGAGGTGTTTGTTGACGGTGCACACCTGGAGACTATTCGCTGCAATTATGCGCCCAACACCCACATCAAGCTCTTCCAGACACCACTGCTTGCCCAAGGCAAGCATCAGCTGGCATTGAAAAAGGTCCAGGCAGACTTCAACGGCCCAGTGGCGATCGACTCATTTTCATATGAATCGGTCCACAACAGGGAGTAAATATCAATGCACACTACAGGAACATCCCAGAGCCGATATGCCGGGGTTTGTACCAAGCGAGCTCCATCAGAAGCAGACAGCGCGAGTGGCTAATTATCAAAGGACGATGCGAAAGAATTAATCAGGGAGACAAAGGTACCGGACAACTTTAATTTCTCAGGAAGGATTCAACCATGAGGCGACGACTACGAAGGAATCTGTTTTACATGCTGGGCGTAGTGGTTTCTGTATTCGCAGTATATGAGACCTCGGCCAAGGCGGCAGGCGATGTCGACCCGCTCCAGGACTGGGGATTGACGGAACTGGCGCATAGGCTTCGCCCCGAGTTTTTGATAGGTACGCATTCCAAACCAGAGCAATTCAGGGGCGGTGAAGCCACCCATGTCATCTTAAAGAACTACAATATGGTGTCGGTGGGAATCTATCAACGGAGCACCCAGCGAAAAGCCCGAAACAATTGGAATTTCACCAAGGTGACTCCCATAGTCGAATTCGCCAACCAGCACAACATCCAGGTCTACGCGCATCCCATGTTTGGATCGAATGGCTACCTTCCGGATTGGTTGCTTCAGGGAGAGTTCACGGACGAACAACTTCTCGACATCATAGAGGATCGCATCAAAACCATATTAACCAGGTATCGCGGTAGAATTCATATTCTCGATGTGTACAACGAAGGTCTGAGCCGCAGCCGTCGTGAATGGCGGGAAGAAGACAACCTGTTTATACGACTCGGCTATCATGAAAACGAAATAGGAAAGTGGCCGGTCTTTCTGGAGAAAATCCTGGTCTGGTGTCGCCAGTATGGAGGTGATGATCTAAAATTGATCTACAACGACAATCACAACACACTTCTGGGAATGCCGCAGTCAAAAGAGTGTATCCAGTTGTACAGAGCGTTGAAGCAGGCCGGACTTTCGATTGATGGCATCGGCATCCAGTGCCACACCAAAATCAATGACCAGGGTGTGCACGAGCTGAGCGCCAATCAGCGTACAAAAGGTCCCGTGTTTGATGCAGGTCTGTTTGCCCAGAATCTCCGAGCTATGGGAGACGCGGGAATCGATGCGTATATCACAGAATGCGATGTTCATTTGTACGGTGAGATTGATGAAGAGAAACTCCAGTTGCAGGCCGACGCCTATCGATCGATCTTGAAAGCCTGCATTGAAGCGCCCGCCTGCAAGGCGTTCAAAACCTGGGGGTTTACGGATGCCAGTTGTTGGAAGCCCATGACCAAGGGAAACCGATCTCTCAAATACGAGCCCTGTCCCCTGGTGTTCGACCACGACCTAAAGCCGAAGCCTGCCTATCACGCCATGCAGTCGTTGTTGATAGAGTTGATTCAAAAGAAGAATGAACAGTGAGGTACACCCAATGAATTGAACATTGTATAGAAGCTTTTTTGTTATTGATTCTTGTGAGTGTTGTCTCGAATCTGTATGGGCTTTCGCTCGTTGGTAACGGGGCATACTTTTTCGCTGGATTTCAAAGACGACGGGTCGGTATATATGGTCACGAAAAGGGGCTATTACAAATCAGACGATCGAGGTAAATGAACATGAAAACAAAATTGTCATGTCAGTATGTCACTGCGATGGTCCTATCCTGCCTGGCATCATTGTGGATGCATGCAACAGTGGGACCCCGCCGAACGGGGAGACTCGCCGATGAACGAAAACGGCTTCATGGATTCCTTTGAAAAGTTTCACTCTGAATGGACGGATGTCATTCGTGAAACAAATGCCAAGGCGGTGGAACTACATAGTGCTACCAATAGTTCATATAGTGAATAGATGAGAAATTGTATACCAGAGAAAGGGAATCATACTCATGAAGAATCAACGATGTAGTTTAATCGTATTGTGCCTACTCAGTATGGGGCACGTTCAGGCTATCGATGCAAAAGAAACGATGACTGATGAACAAATAATTCAGCAGGCGGTCCAGGTTATGCCCACGCCGAGGCAGCTAATGTGGCAAGAAGGCGAGTTCCTCTGTTTCATTCACTTTGGTGTCAATACGTTTAGCGGACGAGAGTGGGGTACGGGTAAGGAAGATCCTGCAATATTTACGCCTGAAAAATTGGATACGGATCAGTGGTGTCGTGTTATGAAGGCGGCGGGTATGACCAAAACGATATTAACGGTGAAGCACCACGATGGCTTTTGCCTTTGGCAGAGCCGCTACACGGACCATTCAGTAGCCTCCAGTCCTTGGCGTGGTGGTAAGGGGGATGTGTTGCGCGATATGGTGAAATCCTGTAAAAAGTATGGCTTGCAGGTCGGCGTCTATCTGTCGCCAGCCGATCTCTATCAGATTGAGAACGCAGAGGGACTTTATGGGAATCTCAGCGAATATAGTGAGCGTGTGATTCCCCGGTCTGTGCCCGGACGGCCCTTTAAGGACAAACGGTCATTCACCTTTCGTTGTGATGATTACAACGAATACTTCATGAACCAACTCTTTGAGTTGTTGACTGAGTATGGTCCTATACACGAGGTGTGGTTTGACGGTGCCCATCCCAAGCGCAAAGGCGGGCAGACCTATACGCGTCCAGACTGGATCAAGTTGATTCGTGCCTTGGTTCCAGATGCTGTGATTTCTATCGGAGGTCCGGATGTGCGCTGGTGTGGTAATGAAGGTGGCGGTACGCGTTTAGCGGAGTGGAATGTGATTAGTTTATCCACCACTCCCGAACAATTTGAATGGCGTGCTCCAAAGGGGCAGAATTTAGGTAAATTATCCGATTACAGAAAGTCGCTTGAACAGGGTGGTTGTCTGTACTGGTGGCCGGCAGAAACCAACACTTCTATTCGACATGGTTGGTTTTGGCGGGATGAAAAGCAGCCTGTTCGAGGCACCGATGAAATGTTGGACATTTGGTATAAGTCCGTCGGTGGCAATACCGTTTTTCTCCTGAATGTCCCTCCCAATACGGATGGCCTCTTCCCCAAAAGAGATAGTCAAGTTTTGGAAGAAATGGGGACTATCATCAAAAAGACCTTTACTGAAAATTTAGCGAAGGGTGCCACAGCGCAGGCCTTTGCTGAGAAAGGGCCTGGATTTGGGGCTTCCAAGTCCTTAGATGGCGATACAACGACCTGCTGGATGCCCCCTGAGGGGACTGCCCGAGCAGATCTTATTATTACTCTAGCTGGCGCCAAAACTTTTAACCGAATCATGTTTCAGGAACAGATTCGTGATTACAGCCAACGAATCGCATCCTTCTCGGTGGACGCCTGGTTGGACGAAAAATGGCAGGAGATTGCTTCCGGTCAAACCGTGGGATACAAACGAATTTGTATCATCAAGACTGTGACTTCGGATCGGATTCGAATTCGGGTATTGGACAGTCGTGTCTGTCCAACGATCAGTGAAGTTGGGCTCTATTTTGGACCGATTCGCTTGAGTGTGCCTGCCATTGGCCGCAGTCAAGATGGCCTGGTTTCTATCCAATGCGACCCGGCTGGACCGCAGATTTTCTATACGCTGGATGACAGTCAACCCACCCGTGACTCCCTTTGTTTTACCGAGCCTTTTTCTTTATTAGAAGGGGGGACAGTTCGAGCCCGAGCCTTTGATCCAAAATCGGATCGTTATAGTGACATAGACGAAGTGGTTTATGGTCCGGCCAAGAGCGGATGGCGGGTCGTTCGAGCAGACAGTGAACAGTTTCCCGGTGAACGGGCAGATTATACAATCGACGGTGACCCCAGCTCGATTTGGCACACTCAGTGGTCTGGGGCCTCACCCGACTATCCTCATGAGATCGTCATTGATCTAGGCAAGACGCAGACGCTTACTGGGTTTACGTATCTGCCGCGACAGAGAGGGGATGGCGGAGTGATCGGAGAATATGCCTTCTATGTCAGCCATGATCCCAATACATGGAAAGAACCCGTGGTAAAAGGACAATTCGGCAATATTTTGAACAATCCGATCCTGCAACGAGTGCCGTTCAAGATGCCTGTTTCAGGGAGATACATACGCCTGGAAGCGCTGGCCTCGTGTAATGGCAAGCCCTGGGCCGGGGCCGCTGAAATTGACGTGATAACTGATGCGGTAAAATAACAGTCCGCGTGAATTAAAGGTGTCGTGCCGGACACCCTTAATTCACGGTAGTCATATTTTGTACATCGCTCTTTCTGGAATCAGGCGTTATGCCTAATGCCTTTATCTCCCCGTCTTGAAATATGCATTCAACAGTCGTATTTCGGAACGCGTTCAGCCTGAATTTAACATCCCATGCCAAAGGCCACGCTGACATCAGATAGAGATTGTCAGCTCTACATCTAAGCACAACTTCCAACTTGTTAGAATTCAGGAGCTGATGTAAACTCCCTGATTGACGAATTAGGAATAATTCTACAGAATATTCGGGACCAAGCAACATTGAAAAATCTCGCCAGTTCGTTTTTGGCTGAAGGAGTGGCTGAAGGCATCGTCGGATCATAGTATTTGGGGACTTCGTAGGACCGGACCTCAACCTACACCTTAACATACGCAGATGGACGAGGTTCGGCTGGAACGGCGTACATTCCCAGCTCTTAGTGCACTAGCCCCTTGTCCTGCCGCGATACACGAGATAGAATCAGTCTATGGCTTCAGAAAATCCAAATTCCTATCAGTTAAGGTGAGTCTATGATTTGCAGGCGAAACACGAACTTGTTTATATCGGCAATGGCAATCTTTTTGTTGATGCTCTCGGTCGGGGCTGAAGGATTCGATGGTTACGGTGGGGGAGCGCCCGGGTTGGCGCTGCGCTTGGCCCATGTCATGACTTCAGCGGACAAGATCGTTACTTATGAAGCGTTTGGCGCGATGGGTGATGGTGTTCATGATGATCTGCCTGCGATTTGTAAGGCGCATGAGTATGCCAATGCGAATGGATTACCCGTCAAGACAAAGCCCAAAGCGACATACCATCTCGGTAGCAAGGCGATGACCGTCATTATCACCACGGACACGGACTGGAGCACGTCGTGTTTTACCATTGACGATACACAGGTTGAGAATCACAGAAAGTCGCTGTTCGAGGTGCGTTCACTTCTAGAGTCTGAAAAAGTACAGATTGACCGGCTAACACGAGACCAGAGGCAATTGGATGTGCGACCCAAGCACGACTGTTACGTGGTGGTGACGAACAACAAGAAAAAACGCTATATCCGGCGAGGTCTCAACCAAAACTCGGGCGTTTCCCAGCGTGACTGCTTCATCCTGCGTCGGGATGGGTCGGTGGAGGGTGCCATCGATTGGGACTATGACAACGTAAGTCGTGTTGAGGCCCGTCCGATGGACGAAAAGCCGCTTGTCCTGCGCGGCGGTGTGTTCACCACGTTTGCGAATCGGATGAAGCAGGAGGTCGGCTATAACTACTGGTCCAGGAACATCAACATCACTCGTTCCAACACGGAGGTTGATGGCCTGACGCACTATGTGGTTGGGGAAACAGCGGTCGGCCATCCCTATTCCGGCTTCATCAACATCAGCAGCTGTGCCAATATCACGCTGCGCAACTGCTTTGCCACTGGACACAAAACCTATTCAACCATTGGGGCGGCAGGCAAGCCGGTCAGCATGGGTTCGTACGACTATAGCGTAAACAGTGTGGTGAATTTCAGCATGATTAACTGTCGGATGAACCACATCAACGATCGTACTCGGTGGGGCATCATCGGCACAAACTTCTGCAAAAACATCCTGCTCGAGGACTGTACGCTCTCCCGGATGGACGCGCATATGGGCGTCTCTGGGTCCTATGTGATCCGACGCTGCAACCTCGGTTATATGGGACTGAACGCCATCGGCCGTGGTCTGCTCACTGTCGAGGATTCCACCCTGTACGGCGGATCACTGATCAGTTTTCGAAGCGATTATGGCAGCACATGGGAGGGCGACGTCGTGATCCGAAACTGCCGCTGGATTCCGGCCAGCGGAAAAACGAGTCGGCCGCAAATGATCTCTACTCGCAACGACGGCATGCACGATTTTGGCTACACCTGCTTCATGCCACGAGAGATATTGATCGATGGCCTGTTTGTTGACGACTCGAATCATCCCAAAGACTACCAAGGCATGGTCTTGCTTAGCGATCCGGATGGCGGCAAACACATCAAACAGGCAGATCGCCCATTCCCATACGAATGGTGCCAGAGGCTGCGGGTTCGGAGGCTTACCACAGCCAGCGGCAAGACTCCACGCGTGTCAACCAATGTCCAGATCGAGAAAAGCGTAGTCCTTATTGAAGGGGAAGGATAGAATTTGTGACCGGTCCCTTTTTTGGGGCGTTCTCTTGGTCTTAGGCTAGATTCAAGCCCCATTTTGAGTGCTGTCTCTTTAGCCCACTCAGGAGTTCCAAGGGGGGGGATCCCGTGTTATGCTTTTATTCAAATTAGTAAGACTCATCCTTGACAGGAAAGCTCTTGAATCGGCCCTGATATAAATGGCCGATGCCGGTTGTGCCATGTGATACGTGATATCGTTGTGTGTGAGTAAGCGTAATCCATCGCATGAATTCTGACAATGCGCCATCCTGTTCTGTCCATAAAAGTAAATGCATGTTTACTTCACGGGTTGGACAACTTATGATTTAGTGAAATTTGTTTTTGATGCAACCCTGAGTGATGATTGGACCCATCTGGTTCTGTCATTATGGATAATATCCGGTACTTTAATGGAGCCTGTTATGAAGGATAGAGTGGTGAAGTTTTTGGTTGTTGCAATAATGTTTGCTTTGGGAAGCGGTTTTATCTATGGAGAAGTTTCAAACACACGGAAACTGAAGGGCGGGGCGGGTGAGAGCGAGGCCATTGCCGAAACCAAAGCGCAGCGTGATGTGCGAATGCAGTGGTGGCGTGACGCCAAATATGGCATGTTTATCCATTGGGGCATTTATGCGGTGCCCGCAGGGATTTGGGATGGTAAGATTGTGGATGCCAAGCATGGTGCTGAATGGATTCAATGTGACGCGCTACTCACGCGTGCCGAGTATGAGCCCTATGCCAGGCAGTTTAATCCCATCCAATTCAATGCGACCCAATGGGTGAATATTGCCAAAGAGTCGGGTATGAAGTATCTGGTCATTACCTCAAAACACCATGATGGATTCAGCCTTTATGATACCAAGGCCAGTGACTACGACATTATTGATGCCACGCCCTTTAAACGTGATCCCTTGAAGGAACTCTCCATGGCCTGTAAAAGAGCAGGTCTCCGTTTTGGCGTGTACTACTCCCAACTTGACTGGCATCACCCGGCCCAGGAGAACGATAGGGAACGCGAGGGCCGACATGCCTATCGTTTCAACCGGATTCGAGAAGGTATGAAAGATCAGTACATCGCCGATATGAAGATCCAGTTGCAGGAACTTATTGTGGATTATGGCGTGGAAGTTCTGTTCTTTGACGGTGAATGGGTGCCCTGGTGGACTCAGGAAGATGGTCAGGCTCTGATGCGTTATGTACGTGCCTTAAATCCAAACATCATTGTGAACAACCGTATTGGCAAACGCAAAAGAGAAGACGGTGACTATGGTACGCCCGAACAGCGGATTCCTCCAGCCGGCCTGGACTATGATTGGGAAACCTGTATGACTATGAATGGCACTTGGGGCTATAAGAGCTATGACCACAATTGGAAGTCGGCCACCGATTTGGTGCAAAAGCTCGTGGACATTGCCAGCAAGGGTGGTAACTTTCTGTTGAATGTCGGGCCCACCGCCGAGGGGATCATTCCGCTCCCCAGCGTCAACAGGTTACATGAGGTGGCCCAATGGATGCAGATCAATGGCGAGGCGATTTACGGGTCCCGCTTGTGGAATCCTAATGCCACATATAATCCTGACGCAGAGGCTGTGGCTTTTGGACCTGGCCCGGAAGAAAGACCTGAGATTGATGCTGCGGCAAATATGGTTGCCCCCAAGAGGGGGTATCGTTATACGTTAAAAGGCGATACGCTCTATGCCATCTTTTTTGCCTGGCCGTCCAGTGGTCGTGTCACCCTTAAGGAATTGGCCATGGGACGGATTGCCCAACACATAGGCAGCATTGAGCTGCTTGGTTCTACGAAAAAAATAACCTCGTTGCGCAGCCATGCTGGTTTGACTGTCACTCTACCTGCAACACCGCCTTGTGACCATGCGTTTGTCCTAAAAATATCTGCGGCAAAATAAGAACTCAACTATGGAATTTTTAATAAAGGTGGACTCTATGAAAGCAATCCATTTTATGGGACAGGTTCTGTTAATTTCCTTGCTGGCAGGCGTTGTCCAGGCTGGGCAAGCAGTTGAAGATTGGCAGAACTCAGAGATGATTGGGCAGAATAAAGAACCAGCCCATGCGACTCTGATGCCTTTTGCCAACAGGGCCCAGGCCCTGGACGGGCGGTCTGAGCGGTCACCTTTTTATCAGTCTCTCAACGGTCTTTGGAAATTTCACTGGGTCAAGCATCCTGATGAACGGCCTGCTGAGTTTTATAAGCCGACCTTTGATGTCAGTGCATGGGACGAAATTCCAGTACCTGCAAATTGGCAACTTCATGGGTATGGGACGCCCATCTATACCAATATCAAACATCCCTTCAAGGTGAATGCTCCCAGGGTGATGGATGAGCCGCCTGCGCAGTTCACAAGCCATGAGCAGCGAAATCCTGTCGGATCGTATCGTACCACGTTTGCGGTCCCTTTGACGTGGGAGGGTCGCCAGGTCTTTTTGCATTTTGAGGGGATCAAGAGTGCCTGTTATGTGTGGCTGAACGGACGCAAGGTGGGTTACAGCCAGGGCAGCATGACACCGGCTGAGTTTAATGTCACACCTTATTTGAAGCCAGGTGACAATATCCTGGCTGTGGAAGTCTATCGCTGGTCTGATGGCAGCTATCTGGAGGACCAGGACATGTGGCGATTGAGCGGGATCTACAGAGATGTGACTCTGTTTGCCACGCCATCCGTGCATGTACGTGACTTCTTCGTGACCAGTGATCTACGTCCCGGCTCCACGAAGGCTCACATGAACACAAAGGTCACGGTTCGAAACTATGGTACCCAAACCGTTGATAAATACGACGTCATAATTTCGCTGCTTGATTCCCACGGTCATACCGTGTCCCGGGGAGTGACGTCACGTCCCCTGACGATCACGCCAGGGACTGAAGTCATACGGGATGTGGGCATGATGATTCCAACTCCACGTCTATGGACTGCAGAGACGCCAGAACTCTACACCGTCCTGGTGACGCTCACCGATCGGACGGACCAACTCATGGAGACCGGAAAAATCATGGAGGTGGTGCGCTGTCAGTTTGGTTTTCGTCACATCGAAATTATTGCGGGCAGGTTGCTGGTCAATGGAGAGATGATCAAGCTCAAGGGCGTGAACCGTCACGAGCATGACCCTGACACGGGTCGCATGGTGTCTGAAGATCGTATGATTCAGGATATCCGACTGATGAAGCAGTTCAACATCAACTGTGTACGTACGAGCCACTATCCCAATCATCCCCGCTGGTATGCGCTGTGTGATCAGTATGGGTTGTATCTCGTGGATGAGGCCAATGTCGAATCCCACGGGACCTCGTATGGCAAGGACAATATCCCCGGGAGCGATCCTCTGTGGCGTCGGGCCGTCGAAGACCGTATGGAGAGCATGGTACATCGTGACAAAAACCACCCAAGTATTATCATGTGGTCTCTGGGCAATGAAGCGGGACATGGGAAGAATTTTGTGCATATGGTTGAGGTGGCCGAGGCCATCGATACCAGTCGTCCTTTTCACTATCGCCAAATGAATGCAGCAGGGGATACGGACAGTGCCACCTATGTACCCTATAAGACGCTTCTGAACCATGCAAAAAACAAACCACATCGGCCCTATTTTCTCGAAGAGTATGCCCATGCCATGGGCAATTCCCTGGGTGTGATGCAGGCTTACTGGGACATTATTGAGGCCCATCCCAATTTGATTGGTGCGGCCATTTGGGATTGGGTAGACCAGGGGCTGCGCAAGCCGATTCCCCATGGCAAGGGGGGACAGTGGTTCTATGCCTATGGGGGTGACTATGGGGATCAGCCCAATGATGAGAACTTTTGCATCAACGGCCTGGTGAATCCAGATCGCCAGCCCAACCCCCACCTCTGGGAGGTCAAAAAGGTCTATCAGTCTATCAAAATCAAGGCAGATGACCCAGCGACCGGACGACTCACTCTGTACAATGACTACGATTTTATTTCGCTGGATGCCTTCCTCTGTACGTGGGAATTGACTGAGGATGGTGTGGTTCTGCAATCCGGGAAGCTGCCCCCACTGACCACTCAGCCCGGGCTGACAGAGACCGTGACTGTTCCATTCAAAAAGCCACCGCTTAAACGGGGATGTGACTATCATCTGAAAGTGACCTTTGCTCTGGCAGAGGATATGTCGTGGGCACCCCGTGGCCATGTGGTAGCCTGGGAGCAGTTTGAGTTGGACTTGAATGTCCCACCCGCCAAACCTGTGATTGTCTCTACCATGCCTCGCCTGACCCTGATTGATGACAAGACCAAGATACACCTGAAAGGTTCTGAGTTTACCGCGACTTTCAGTAAAGTGCTGGGGACCTTGACGGGGTATCGTTTCCAGGGCAAAGAACTCCTGGCTGGGCCTCTTGTGCCCAATTTTGTGCGTCACACCACGGATAATGATCACGGGGCCAAGTGGGTCAAACAGATGGAACCCTGGGCTGAGGCCACGGCCAAACGCACTGTCAAGTCGTTCAAGGTGCGGCCTGTTTCCTCGCGACAGGTGAATGTGGACGTCGAGTTTGATCTGCCCATGGGGCGAACAACATTTACCACACGCTACCAGGTCTACGGACAGGGGGACATTCAGGTGGAGGCCATTCTGGAGCCGCGTGCTTCAGGAGACCAAACCCTGAAGATCCAGAGTCAAATGCAAAAGAATATGCCTGGAGATCGTGAACGTTCCAGGTCACGATCAAGCAAGAAGCAGGCGTTACCCTATCTGACACGCATTGGTATGCAGCTTGAGATGCCCAATGACTTTGACCAGATGACATGGTTGGGGCGGGGTCCCCAGGAGAACTATTGGGATCGAAGCGGCGGTTATGCAGTGGGGCTCTACCAGGGCAAGGTGGCGGATCTGGCCTTCGACTATATCCGACCTCAGGAGTGTGCCAATCGCAGTGACGTGCGTTGGGCAGCTTGGGTTGACTCGGACGGCACAGGCTTGCTGGCCATGGCGGATCCCCTGTTGAATGTCAGTGCCTGGCCCTATCGGATGCAAGACATTCAGCGTGACACAGTGCGTCATCCCCATGAGATCCCCGCAAGTGACGTGATGACCGTGAATCTCGACCTGGTCCAAATGGGTGTAGGGGGGCGTAACAGTTGGGGTGCCTGGACTGATGACCCTTATCTGCTTCCGGCTGATCGAGTCTATAAATACCAATATCGACTTCGACCCTATACCACGAAGATGGGAGAACTCGGCTCAGTGGTTCGATAAAAAAGTGCGTGTCTTGCGAAAACGCAGGACGCATTTAAACTGAAGTTCTGTATACTGCCACCTGAAAACTGTTTATGACAGGGCTTTTTCAAAAGTCCTGCTGACACATGAATAATCGAAAGATGAAGAAAGGATTGTCATATGAAGTCACTTCAAGTGTGGATTGGGATACTCATGGTGAGTGCCGGGGCTGTGTCTGCGGCTGGGTTGGACGATTTGATGCCCATGATGAACTGGCAGGAAAAGGGGGCTGGTGTGTGGCAGGCCTCGATTGGTGATGTGACCCAGGAGGTCCGTTATACGGATCTGGCCGCTCAAGCACCCCGTTTGGCCGCGTTAAAGGCTTTACCCAAAACGGGGTTTCCTCAGGTTGCCCAAGCCATGTCCTTTCTCCAGACAGACCGACAAGAGATCATGGTGCGCATCCCGACAACATCCGATGAAAAACTCTATGGGTTTGGTTTGCAGTTTGATGGCCTGCGAAAGAGCGGTAAGGTCCTGACTCTGAATGTGGATCACTGGGCCAAGGGTGGCGGACGCACGCATGCACCGGTGCCTTTTTATCTGTCCAGTCGAGGGTATGGCGTGTTTTTTAATACGGCGCGTTTCCTGAAGGTCTATGCAAAGGTGGGCAATCGCAAGGATTCACCCAACAATCCCTTGCCTGTAGACCGCAATCCCAGTCCCGGTGAAAAGCAGCCGGGGCCGTGGCAGGCGCTTCCCACCAGTGACGCGGTGGAGGCTCGGATTCAGGGACGTGGTTTGGAAGTGCTGGTATTTTCAGGCACCTCTCTGCTGGAGATCGTGCAGCGCTATAATCTCTATTGTGGCGGCGGGGCCTTGCCTCCCCTGTGGGGACTGGGGTTCTGGCATCGCGTGCCAGCCAAATTCACAGCGGACCAGACACGGGCCGAAATCAATGAGTTTGTGAAACAGGATTTTCCCCTGGATGTGATTGGTCTGGAACCGGGATGGATGACAAAATCCTATCCCTGTACCTTTGAATGGAACAAGAAACGGTTTCCAGATCCAGGTGCCTTTACCCAGGAACTGCTGGATCGTGGTATTCGTCTGAACCTGTGGGAAAATCCCTATATTTCTCCAGAGGCGAAGCTCTACAAAAAGATGTTTCCCCTGTCCGGTTCACATATGGTGTGGCTGGGTATTGTGCCGGACTATACACTGACTGAAGCACGTTTGTTGTTGACGGACCAGCATAGCAGGGATCACATCGATATTGGGATCAGTGGATACAAGATTGATGAAGTCGATGGGTATGACCACTGGCTCTGGCCGGATCATGCGAATTTCCCTTCAGGCACGCCGGGTGAGACCATGCGCCAAACCTATGGCCTGCTTTTGCAGCGCATGCTCTACCAGGATCTTTTTCAAAAACACAACACGCGTACCTATGGCCTGGTGCGGGCCAGCAATGGCGGGGCTTCGGGATATCCCTTTGCCATTTACAGTGACTCTTATAATCACAAGGAATACATCACAGGGTTGTCAGCTGCCAGTCTGTGCGGCATTCTCTGGGCACCAGAAACACGCAGTGCACGCAACGGACGGGAATGGTTGAATCGGATCCAAACCAGTTGTTTTTCACCCATGGCTATGCTGAATGCCTGGTCGTCTGCCAAGAAGCCCTGGAGCTATCCCGAGGTGACCGATGCCGTGCGTGGTGCAGTGGAACTACGCTTGCGATTGTTGCCCTATCTATACACGGCCTTTTCCGAGTATTACCTCAAGGGTATTCCCCCAATTCGTGCCATGATTCTGGAAAGCGGAGGACCGGCTGCTGAGCAGGTGACTGTGGTCAAGGGCAAGCTCGATGGTGAGGTCAATCCCTATGCCCAGGCTCGCGTGATTGAACGCAATGACCAATTCATGTTTGGTCCGTCTATTATGGTCGCACCATTTTATGAATCACAGGCTACGCAAAGAAAAGTGCTCTTACCCCCCGGACAATGGTTTGATTTTTACACGGGACAGAGTGTCGGTGGCGAGAAAACAATCACTGTGACGGCAAAACAGACTGCCAATCGAATTCCCCTCTTTGTCAAGTCAGGGGCTGTGATCCCCATGCTGGCAAAGGCTGTATCCAATACGCAGCAGGCCTATGGCCAGAATCTCGAACTTCGCCTCTATGGCCAGACAGATGGCATGTGTACTGTGTATGAAGACGATGGCAAGACCTTTGACTACATGAAGGGCAAGTTCACCCTACGCAAGATCCAGGTTCGCAAAACCGCGTCGGGCAATTTCGCCTTTTCAGAGAAACGTTCTGGTTCGACGATTTCTGGCCTGTTCGGAAAGATCACTTCTTTGAAGGTCATGGGTAAAGAGTAAGTGACGCTTGTGTGAGCGAGTTTTCGAGACGTTTATAAAATACAGGGACTGGCATGACGAAGCGAAGATGGCTGGTTGTGGGGATCTGGCTCAGTGTGAGTATGGTGAGCGCTGCACGCTCACCCCAAAAACCTGAGATTATGCTGACACAGTCTGGGCCGGTTATTGCCACCCATGATGGTCAGGTCATTCAGAATCGGAGTTGGCATCTCTCAAATACCAGGTTGGTTCCTGTGGCCAAGGGGTGGGCAAAAAACTGTGTGAATGCGGTGATCTTCAGGCGGAATTCTGTGACGACGCATGAAGGATTTCAGTATGTCGCGTACTATGGCGAGGATAAAAATGTGATGCTTGCCAAACGTTCACTTGCTGGAGACACCTGGGACATCAAGAAGACTCCGTATCAAGGCAATGCACAGGATGCGCATAATGCCATCAGCATCATGGTGGATGGAGATGGATATCTGCATATGTCATGGGATCACCATAATCATGCGCTGAGATACTGTCGAAGTGTGACGCCAGGGTCGCTTGAACTGACAGAGAAGCTGCCCATGACCGGCAAGCATGAAGGCCGTGTCACGTACCCTGAGTTTTACAGATTGGCCAATGGGAATCTCCTCTTTTTGTATCGAGATGGAAGCTCTGGTCAGGGCAATCTCATGATGAATTTTTACGATCGAAAGACCCAAACCTGGACCCAGCGTCAGAATGCCTTTATCCATGGCGAAGGCCATCGAAACGCCTACTGGCAAATGTGTACTGATACCCAGGGCGCCATACACATCTCATGGGTTTGGCGTGAGACCGGAGATATTGCAACCAACCATGATATGGGGTATGCCAAATCAATCGATGAAGGCAAGACCTGGCAGAAATCCAGTGGTGAGACCTATCCCTTGCCCATCACCGCAGGCAATGCAGAATATGCGGCACGCATTCCACAGAATACCGAATTGATCAATACAACCTCCATGTGTGCCGATGCCAAGGGACGTCCCTATATTGCCACCTACTGGAGACCCCAGGGGACGGATGTGCCCCAATATCATCTGATCTATCACGATGGGTTCCAATGGCACACTCAGCAGATCAGTCGTAGGACCACGCCTTTCCGCCTCAACGGGGGGGGCACCAAACGCATCCCCATAGCCCGACCTCAAATTTTTGCAGACAGTTGCCGTGGTAAGGACAAGGCCTATATGCTCTTTCGCGACATCGAACGCAAAGATCGAGTGTCGATCGCCATCTGTCAGGACCTTCAGACAAGGTCTTGGACATTCAAAGATCTTACGGACTTCTCTGTGGGGCTGTGGGAACCCGGGTACGACACCGAATTGTGGAAATATGCCAGAAAGCTGCATGTGTATGTACAGAACGTGGATCAGGGAGATGGCGACAGAAACGACATGACTGTGCCGCCCACAAACATCTCGATACTCGAATGGACGCCTTAATCGTAATCGCAAGCCAACATGGACACAGATTTTATGGTTGACCAAGGTTAGCGTATTAATTTTTGTGGAAGTAACGGAAGTCCAAGAGAAGTGCCTGGATGCCGTTAACTCAATTTATTTTTACAAAAAGACCATAAATATGTATAGTAAGTCGATGTTTTGCCGACATATTATGTGTAATTGTGGCTTTATTTAGGGTTTTTAGGCAAGGGGATCGGCGTGATCCAGGCTTTACGACAGGCTGTTGAGCATGAGGTTTTTGATTATCAGACCCTGCTGACCGTGTTGTCGGCGTATGCACGACCACGGGATAAGATCACAGGGATGCTGCGTCGTTCCGAAATTGTACGGGTTAAGAAGGGGTTGTATCTCTTTGGTGAGGGCTTTCGGCGTAAGCCGTATTCACGTGAATTGCTGGCGAACCTGATTTACGGGCCGTCTTATGTGTCACTGGAATATGCTTTGTCCTACTATGGTCTTATTCCAGAACGTGTGGAGATGGTCACGTCTGTGACCCCGGGGCGGGCGCGCCGGTTCGAGACACCCGTGGGATTGTTTACCTACCAAGCCGTGCCCATGAAGGGTTTTAAGGGAAAGGTTCAGCGCGTGGAACTGGAAGGTGGAGGTGGTTTTCTTTTGGCATTGCCGGAAAAAGCTCTGGCTGAGAAGCTGCGTGCGGAACGGGGGGCAGGCATTACGACCCAACGTGAAATGGAGACGTTTCTTCTGGACAATCTTCGAATCGACCCGACCGCTTTGGCAGCATTGCAGATCGATCGGTTGCGTGACATTGCCGAACAGTACCGTTCCCGGAGAATCCGGCTGTTACATCAGTGGTTGCACAGATTCCAGAAGCGGCAAGGAGGTTCCCATGCATGAGGCACTAATTCAGATGCTGGCCAAGTATGATTGTCACCGTTTGGAGGATTCACTCCATGCCCTGCGTGAAATCCTGCAGGAGATAGTCTTGTTGGGATTGTGGCGTAGTAAGTTCTTTGAAAAGGCCGCCTTTTACGGTGGAACAGCCTTGCGTATTCTCTACGGCTTGGACCGCTTTTCCGAGGATCTTGATTTTACCCTCTTGGAGCCCAGTCTTGATTTCAATTTGAGCAGCTATGCCAGCGCCTTGGAAAAGGAACTCTCTGCTTTTGGTTTTGATGCGCGTGTTGAACTACGCAATAAGGCTGTTGCCAGTCCCATCAAGTCGGCCTTTCTCAAGGCCAATACTATCAGCCAGTTGTTGGTTATCGAAACCCCGACTGCGCTAACGACTGCGATCCCCAAGGGACAGCTTCTAAAAATTAAGCTGGAGATAGACACTGATCCACCTGTCGGATTTACCACAGAAACACGTTACCTGCTCATGCCTGTTCCTTTTGCCGTGCGTACCCTAACAACAGCCGACCTGTTTGCTGGCAAGATGCATGCGGTTCTCTGCCGACGTTGGAAGACCCGTGTGAAGGGACGCGACTGGTATGATCTGGTTTGGTTTGCCGCGCATCATCGACAACTGCATCTGGCTCACTTGGAACATCGCATGCGACAGACTGGTCACTGGAAAGAACCAGATCCTCTTTCAGAAACAGCCTTTAGGCAGTATCTTGACCGAGCCATCGAAAACCTGGATGTCAAGCAGGCCCGTCAAGAGGTTGAGCCCTTCATCAAGAATCCTCAAATCCTTGCCCTTTGGTCAAGTGACTTCTTTCGAGATGTGGCAAAACGTATAAGAATCATATAGCCCATCTCCACTTACAATAGCCCAAGGCCTCAGGGCTGCCGGTCCAGTCATTCAAAATCAAAACCTCCCTCATTGGCGTTTGTAGAATTTGGGATAATACTTCCTGAATTCAATGAGGTATTCTTGCAGCTCAGTATTGGAGGGGAGGCAGGTCCTCTGTAATAATTCGATCATGGCGATGCTTTCTTCTGTTCCATGCTTTCTGTCCTTGATCAAATAGGAACATATTGATTCTTGATATCGAATGAGGGACTTGTAAATGTTTCTTCCAAAACCTATTCGAGTGCTATCTACTACGCTGTCTGGTTCTACCTTCAGCAACTCCAGGCATCTTGGGAAGATCTCTTCCATCCCATTCTGTGTCGTTTGGCTCATGTGCAAATGCTTAACGCATGAAGCAAAGGCAAGCAGATCAGTGGCAGGACAATTTTTGGCAAGGTGCTTGTGAAGTCGAATAAATTTGCGAACAAAATCCTTTCCCAGAGGGGCTCTATGAGATTTTGACCATCGTCCTCCGTTGGCATGTCGGAAATCTTCGGCAAGATCATACATGTCTCTCAGTAAGGCCAGATCCTTTGATTCTTGAGTAAGATAATACTCATAACGGCCTTTAACGCCTATGTATCGCGCATTTGATAGCCATCTTTCTTGAGGGTTATTTGCAGTCTTGACATACGCTTGAGCCAAGGCCAATCCTTCTTGATAGGGTATGGCATCGGGTTTAATTTTCAGAAGTGACCGATAGAGTTCTACTGCGTCCTGGGCAGGGCCATCTTCCATCGTCTTTTTGACTTGTTTCTCCAGTTTTTCAAGCATTTGCTTTGTTTTTCGTGCGACTGAAAGAGGTGCAGATCTTTCTGTGCCCAAATCTGTGCGCAGGGGTGGTGACTCAGGTATGTGTGGGTTGTTGGTTAACCATCCTCTTTCTGTGGCTACTTCGAGTAATAGTTTTGAAACTTTGGGGTCCGTGTGTTGAGTGCCTGCCAACAATTTCTGCATGATTTGATCTGGGTATGTCTCATCTTTTCTATAATAGAGCGTATTGCGTAAGACACAAGCGGCTCCCTCTCTTGCACGTTCGTAGGGATCACGCAAGCACTCAAGAAGGCACTCTATGTATGATAAATGGATTCCCATCAATACAGAAGCAACTGTGTATGTCCCTGCAGACATGCCATGTCAATTGAAATTGTCAACGCCCTATAATCAACAATTAGGAGATTTTACCTTCCCGGATACGATTCAGTTGTCTCAAGGCGAAACATTGGATTTGGGGCCTTGTTATTTTAAACAGGGGGTCCCGGTGTGTGTCAAGGTTGTTGATTCTCAAGGATTGCCATTGGAGGGGTTTCCAGTGCGGATGGAAATCCAAAAAAATAGATGGTCAGTCCCGCACATGAGCAATATTAAAGGGGTTACTTCATTTTATATGATCCCAAATACAAGCGGAAAGTTTGGTGCGTGTAGAAATCACAACAAATCAAGGGGTGGCTCTCCATTAATAGAATCCATCGAATATACAGCAGGCGATACGATTGAGCCAGGGCAAGTATTTGAGATTGTATTATCAGAGGAATTCTTAGGGCGATAAGCTTCATACGCGAGTGTCACTTATATCAGCCTGCTACGAGTACTCTGATACAATGTCGGAACCTGGGCACATTTGTTTTTGTATGATGCCCTTTGGGTTTTCAAAAAAGGAGACGTCATGAAGGTTATAGGATTCAGTGCAGGCAGTGCAGGACGCGAGGGCAATGTGGATCGCATGGTCAAGGCGATTCTCGACAAGAGCGGTCACGACGTTGAATTTGTCAAGCTCACTGATTTGCAGTTTTCCGGATGCAAGGGGTGTGTTCAGTTGTGTGCCAGGCCGCAGGTTTGCAGGTTGGCCGATGAGGCACAGTCGTACTATGACAAGATCAAGGCTGCGGATGCTGTGGTGATCGGTACGCCCGTTTACTTCGATCCCCTGGCCTCCACGGTATGGGCCTTTATCGAGCGTTTCTTTGGTTATCGCCATGTGGACATACCGATCGCAGTCAAGCCGTTTGTAACCGTGGTCGCAGGTGGCATGGTCACGGACTTTGCAGCCGACCAACTCCACAAGATGTTGGGTGCATTTGACGTGAATGTGATCGACACCATTAAATTTCAATCCACGGTCTCGCCTTGCTTCAAGTGCGGTCGCCACCGGGATTGCGAGATTGGCGGCATGTACATGATGCTCGGTGATGCGGCCAAAGAAGTGACAATTACAAAGGAGATGTTTACCAAGTAGGAGGATGACGGGTCGACTGCGGCAGCAATTGATACTGCCGCAGAGCAGCTGAAGGCACTCTGATGCAACTAATGGCTATCCCCATTTATTCGGGAAAAATACGAGTGGTCAGAAGCTTTTGAGGTGGGTTCTGGCAAAAGTACGAATGTCGTGGTAGTATTCTGATGTTGCAGGGTGTGGTGCCCAGGCACGTTAAGTTCTCAACAATTAATAGCATGTGAGGTGAGACCCATGGCGAAGAAACTTGTACTGTTGAGTTTGTTAATTCTGACACTGATGTTAACTGTGGGTTTGGCACAATCGGACCCGTGGGAAAAGATAGATAATCGTCCGATTCCCACCTGGTGGACGGATGCCAAGTTTGGCATATTTATTCACTGGGGTCCCTATTCTGTGCCGGCTTTCTCAAGGGTAGGGGATTATTCTGAGTGGTATTGGCAGGACCTGGTGAATCCAGGACGCCGTGGTCACAAAACGGTCAGAGCATTTCACGATGCTGCTTACGGTACGGGATTTACGTATCCCGATTTTGTGCCTGACTTCACCTGTGAGCTGTTTGATCCGAATCAATGGGCCGATGTGTTCAAAGAGTCCGGCGCCAAGTATGTGGTTTTGACGTCGAAGCATCATGATGGATATTGTCTCTGGCCCAGCAAAGAAGCGGATGCCTCTTGGGGACGCCCTTGGAGCAGTACGAATAGCGGTCCTGAAAGGGATCTGCTCGGTGAGCTGACCGATGCTGTGCGTGACACTGATTTGAAGATGGGCATCTATTACTCACTCTATGAATGGTTCAATCCCCTGTTCAAGGCCGATGTCAATCTGTTCGTGGAAAAACACATGATGCCTCAGTTCAAAGACGTGGTAAAACGCTACGCGCCCTCGGTCATCTTCTCTGATGGTGAATGGGATTATCCCCATACAACCTGGAAGGCGACGGAACTGCTGACCTGGTTGTACAACGACTCTCCCTGCAAAGATGATGTGGTGATCAATGATCGGTGGGGCAAGCAATGTCGTCACAAACATGGTGGATACTATACCACCGAGTATGGTTCAGGTATGCCCAATGCGGATACACCCTGGGAGGAAAACCGTGGTATGGCCCATTCCTTTGGATACAGTCGTACTGAAAATCTGGCTGATTACAATACGTCACAAGAATTTGTGTACATGCTGATTGACATCGTGTCTCGCGGCGGTAATTTTCTCCTGGATATTGGCCCCACAGCGGATGGACGTATTCCTGTGATCATGCAGGAGCGTTTGTTGGATATTGGGGACTGGCTTGCGGTGAATGGGGAAGCTATCTATGGGACACATCCCTACAAACAAACCTGTCAGTGGACTGAAGGGGACAAGGCCGAGGAGAAGAGGGGACGTTATAAGATCAAGTATGACGTTCTAAAATTAACGGTCCAGCCGGACCCTGGTTTTGCCACCAAAGAGGTCTTCTTTACGCAGAAGGGCAATTCACTTTATTGCATCTGCCCTGTTTTTCCAGACCGGAGTCTCACAGTTCAAGATCTGAAGATACCTGCCTCTGCCAAGATTTCAATGTTGGGAACCAACACGACCCTAAAATGGAAGCAGGCTGGAGACCATGTTGAGATCAGGATGCCTAGGCTAAATCCTTCAAAGATGCCCTGCAGGTTTGCCTGGACATTTAAGATTGACCTTTGGGCTGGCTCTTAATTATGTGACAGCGACCAGGCTTACGAGGATGACCCTGTTTGCATGGCTCAAAACTCGTGTTTTTGGGCCAAAAACGAGTTTTAAAACGGCCTAAGGGGAAATGCTGCTTGCATTTCCCCTTTTTTTCGGGTAATCGATATGTATGACTGTGCATATCGACATGGTTGCCATGTATGGAGATATCTAAATGACAGAAGACGAGTTGGCCGACCAGATTCTCAAACAAACAAAGCAGAACCATGGTCGAAAAAAAATATCCTGTCGCAGGGCCCACCTGCTCGCTGAAGAACTGGCTGTCTCTGTCAAGACAATTGGCCGCGTGTGCCATCAAGAGGGTATCAAGATCGTCAATTGCCAATTGGGCTGTTTTGGAGACAAGACAGGTGCCTGATCTGCATGCCCATTTCAAACTTTGGATTTCTTCGGATACGTACGAAGGGTCGTTTGGGACGGGGAAATTACGTTTGTTGCAGGCCATTGACGAGACTGGGTCCCTGCAGAACGCGGTTAAGACCTTGGGTATCAGTTATCGCAAGGCCTGGGGCGATTTAAAAAAGGCCGAAGCGTGTCTGCAGTGTAAGCTCATTGACAAAACACGCGGGGGGCAAGGGGGGGGGCATACCGTGGTCACTGACCAGGGGCGCCGGGTGATTCTGGCCTACGCAGAGATGAATGGGGTTGTGCTGCAGGGCTTGAACCAGGCGTTTGAGGGGTTTGTTGAGGAGGTCAAGGGATGATGTGTGCCTTGATCAAACAGAAGCGATTTCTCATGGTTGGGTCCACGTCACGCAATGTAGGCAAAACAGAGTTTGCCTGCCAGTTGATTCGCCAAGTTGCCAGAACGCATCCTATTGTGGGTGTCAAGATCACCACAGTGGCCGAGCGTGACGGTCAGTGTCCTCGAGGCGGGACGGGCTGCGGTGTGTGCAGCACGCTGACGGGACCCTATGCCATTACACAGGAAACGTCGGCCTCCTCAGAAAAGGATACCATGCGATTACTTCAGGCAGGGGCCACCTCTGTGTTCTGGTTGCGTGTCCTCAAAGATCATTTGGCTGCGGGGATCGCCGCTTTGCTAGACAAGCTGCCTGATGATCTGCCCGTGGTGTGTGAATCCAATTCGGCGCGATTTGTGTTGGAGCCTGCGGTGTTTGTGGTGGTTAAATCCAAACAGGATGAAAAGGTTAAGCCGTCCTGTTTGGCCGTGATGTCCCGGGCTGATTGTGTGGTGACATTTGATGGGGCTGGATGGGACAGGCAACCGGACAGCTGTGTATGGGCTAATCAACAATGGTCGCTAAAGAGGGTCACATGATAACATTCGAAGAAGCCTACAAAAAGATGATGGCACACTCTGTGCCGTGGTCGGTCGAGACCGTCTCCCTGGATATGGCCCTGGGCCGTGTGCTGGCCGACGATGTCCTGTCAGATATGGACATGCCGCCGTTTAACAAATCCGCGATGGATGGCTATGCCTGCAGGCGGGAGGATCTGGAGCACCCATTGACTGTGGTGGAGCATATTCCGGCCGGTGTTTTTCCGACAAAAGCCATTGGATCCAGGCAATGCAGCAAGATCATGACTGGGGCGCCGGTGCCCGAGGGGGCAGATTGTGTGGCCATGGTGGAGTGGACCGAGCCCGTGACTGAGCAGACGATTCGGTTCACAGGTCAAGATACGGCAGACCACATATGTCTCAAGGGCGAAGATATCCAAGCGGGTGATTGCGTGCTCAAGGCGGGGGAGCGACTCGGGCCTGCGCATGTGGCTGTGCTGGCTTCAGTGGGATGTGTTACGCCAGAGGTTTATCGGCAGGCCAGAGTTGGTGTGATTGCGACGGGCAGTGAACTGGTCGAGCCGGTTTCAAAGCCTCAGCCCGCAGAGATCCGAAACAGCAACAGCTATCAACTCTGTGCCCAGATCGACCAGATGGGGGCCATACCCCAGTACTATGGTATTGTTGAGGATCAGGCGGACGCCATACACCGCCTCATTGCCAAGGCCAAGGCAGAGAACGATGTGATCCTGCTGTCAGGGGGGGTGTCCATGGGGGACTTTGATTTGGTCCCTGACATTTTGAAGGAGAACGGATTTGAGCTTCTGTTTGAGTCGGTGGCCATGAAGCCCGGTCGACCTACTGTGTTTGGTCGTAGCGATAACAGGTTTTGTTTTGGCTTGCCCGGTAATCCGGTGTCCACGTATGTCGTATTCGAACTCATGGTAAAGCCGTTTTTGTATCAGCTCATGGGGCATGCATTCTGCGCGCCTATCGTGACTGTCACGCTGGATCAGGCGGTTAAACGACGCAAGACCATACGGCAGTCCACTTTGCCCGTGGTCTTTACAGGTCCCCGGACGGTCAGCCCTATTGACTATCATGGGTCCGCCCATATCGGTGCCATGTCAAAGGCTCAAGGGCTGATTACTTTGCCTGTGGGTACGCAAGAGATTGCCAAAGGAAGTCACGTTCATGTACGACCGCTTTAATCGCCGAATCCACTATTTACGTTTGTCCGTGACAGACCTGTGCAATTTGCGATGCCAGTATTGCATGCCAGCTGATGGCGTTGAGTTGTTGTCTCACGAAGAGATTCTGACCTTCGAGGAGATGGTCGACGTGGTACACGAAGCCGTGGATCTGGGGATTGATAAGGTGCGTCTCACCGGCGGAGAACCCCTAGTTAGACGCGGTATTATTGACCTGGTGCGAATGCTGCGGCAGATACCAGGGATCAAAGATTTTGCCATGACTACCAATGGCACCTTGCTGCCGGAGTATGCCGAATCACTCAAGGTCGCGGGGATTCAGCGTCTTAATATTAGTCTGGATACCCTGGACCCTGACCGGTATCGGGAAATCACGCGCATCGGGGATTTAAAGACAGTCCTTGATGGCATTGAAGCGGCTTTGGCCGTCGGATTTGAGCCAGTCAAATTAAACTGCGTGATTCAAGCGTCATCAGAGGAGCCTGATGCAAGGGCTGTGGCAGCGTTTGGCAAGGCAAGGGGGTTGCAGGTGCGATTCATTCGTCAGATGGATACTGATTCGGGTCAATTCTGGCCGGTTCAGGGCGGTCAGGGCGGGCATTGCAAGTCATGTAATCGGCTTCGTGTGTCCAGCGATGGCAAGGTATACCCCTGTTTGTTCAGTGATCGTGTGTTTGATGTCAGGGAGTTGGGCATCAGAAAGGCCTTGTGCCAGGCTGTCGAACACAAACCCGAATCCGGACAAACCAGTCATAATCGGTTTTATCACCTAGGAGGTTAGTTATGAAGAAGTTGACACATGTGGATGATCAGGCGAGGCCTCGCATGGTGGATGTCACAGACAAGCCCCTGTCCTATCGTGTGGCCAGGGCCCAGGGGCATATCGACCTGAATGAAGAAACCACAGAGTTGATCAAACAGAATGGTATACAAAAGGGCCACGTCCTAACCGTGGCAGAACTGGCCGGTGTGCAGGCTGCCAAGCAGACACCTCAGTTGATTCCCCTGTGTCACACATTGCTCCTGTCCAAGGTGCGGGTGGACGCTGTGTTGGATGAACGGGGCGTGACTGTCACGAGCGAGACCAAATGCACCGGGCAAACGGGTGTGGAAATGGAGGCTCTGTGCGCCGTGAGTGTGGCCCTGCTCACGGTTTATGACATGTGCAAGGCCGTGGACAAGACTATGTATATCAGCGACATTCATTTATTGGAAAAGAATAAGATCTCCATTGAGAAAGATGAGTAAAATCATGGCAAAGGTTATTTCTGTCAACGTGTCAGAGGCAAAGGGGACTGTCAAGAAACCAGTGTCGAAGATTCTTGTAAACAGCGAGGGTATCGAAGGTGATGCGCACGCCGGTGCCTGGCACCGCCAGGTGAGTTTACTGAGCCAGGAGAGTATTGAGATGTTTTCTGCCCAGTCACCCCAGCCCAATCGGGTTTTCACCCATGGTGAGTTTGCAGAGAATATCACCACGCAAGGCATCGATTTATTGACTTGTGGGATTCGAGATCGGCTGATCATAGGCGAGGTAGAACTTGAAGTCTCACAGATCGGGAAAAAATGTCATGGCGATGACTGTGCCATTTTTCGTGAAGTGGGGGCCTGTGTCATGCCCAAGCAGGGGATTTTTGCCAAGGTGATTCAGGGGGGACAGATTCAACCGGGTGACGAGATTACCCATGTGTTTGTGCCGCTTCAGATTCGTCTGATCACATTGAGCGACCGGGCCGCTGCGGGGGTATACGAAGATCGGTCCGGACCCTGTGTTGAGACATTGCTGGCTGAGCACTTTGCTCAAAGCCACTGGAATGCTCAGGTATCACGTGTGGTCATTCCCGATGACGTGGGCCAATTGCGGGACCTGTTGACCCAGGCGATTGAGACCTCCGTGGATGTGGTGATGACCCTCGGCAGCACCGGGGTGGGGCCCAGGGACATTGCCCCCGACGTGGTGGTGTCGGTGTGTGAGAAGACCCTGCCTGGCGTGATGGAGTTTATCCGCATGAAATATGGAGAAGCCATCCCTTCGGCGCGTTTGAGTCGCAGTGTGGCCGGTGTGGCAGGCCAGACGCAGATCTATACGTTGCCCGGCAGTGTCAGGGCTGTGACACAGTATACAGAGGAGATTCTCAAAACAATTGAGCATACCGCCCAAATGATTCGGGGCGAAGATATTCATGCATAGCGTGAGGAGTTTGTGATATGACACAGAGACTGATAATTAGTTTGGTGGTGCTTGGTGCGATGAGCGCCTCGGCTCAGGTCGAAGAACCCAATGAGGTACCGTTTGTGCCGTGGGGCGTCCTCGAGGTTGTTGATGGTTTGGGACCCACCTGGTTGAAGTCTGATGACTGGACCGAATATCTGTATACCGTGAATGACAGGGCCTATGCGCTGTCTTTTGGATTGGCACGTTCAGATGGCGGGCCTCGGGGTGCCAATGCCCTGAAATTTGTCCATCACCAGGAGGCGGTGGGGCACCATGTGGACGAGCAGGTTCAGGGGTATTTTGATGTCATTAATACAGGTGATACCAATACCTTCGAAGATCTTGTGATTTTGGTGGCCCTGGATGCCAATCAATTAAATCCCGATTTTGGACTCACCATGTGGACCGATGCCAATGAGTCACTGTTTACATTTGATCCTGCCCGTGATTTTGTCTGGTATGATCCCTGTGCCCTGGGCTATGACACGGGTCGTCCTTCAGGAATTTACCCCTTGACCACACCGTCGTATGAGCCTGTCACCTACCTGTTCAATCAAGGCCAGATCTCGCTGGTCAGTCTTGAGCAGGTTAATCTGGCACCCAGTGCATTTGCTCGTGTCTATTATGCCTTTGACTGCCTCCAGGCCAAGGCTGTATTCAGTGTGTACGGCACGGTGAATAAGAAGGGAAAGATTTCGATCTATCATTCCAATCGATCCGTGGCCAATCCAGACAATTCTGGTGAAGAGGTCTCAACCTTTGCTGTTTTGCCCGACTATCTTCAGGCGGATCTGGACGACAATGGGCTCATCAATCTGAGAGACGTGGCTTTTCTCGGTCAGTGTATGGGTCAAATTGTTGTGGATGATCCCAATCAGGCCTGTGCTGCAGCCGATTTGGATGGTAATGGACAGGTCGATATGGAAGATACGAGCGTGCTTCTAGGTCTCATAGAGGACTACTTTATTATGAATGACCCTAACGAGACACCATCTGGCTTATGACCTTGGACAGCAAACATCCTGTGGGATTCAGTCTGGTCGAGGTCCTGGTGGTCTTGGCCGTGATTGGCTTGCTCACATCAATCATTATACCGGCTGTGGGCAGGGCCCGCGGACAGGCCCACGTGATTGCTTGTCGGGCCAACCTTCGCAGTCTGGGTGTGGCCAGTTTGATGTATGCGCAGGACAATGCCGGTCGTTTGCCCGTGGACCCGGCCATGTTGGGCCCCAGTCATCAAAGCGGGTACACGGGGCAATGGATCAGCAATCCGCATACTGAATTGTTGGCTATGCTGAAACCTTACGTCCAGTCTCCAAAGACCTATTATTGTCCTGCCTGTCGAAATGAGCCCTATGCCTATTCTCCGGAGCATTGGGCCAAGGGAGAGATCGGGTATCTGTATTTCTCCGTGGAAAAGCAGCCCAAGACCAATGGCACCCTGTCCACCTTTCTGTATAGTCCGCGTGAGGGGGATCCTCTTTCGTACCCCAGACGATTACTCACCACCATGCATGCATCCACCTGGGTGGCCAGCGATCTCTGGTTCAGCGGCAAGGGGGAAACCGTGCCTGTGGCCCATCCGTGGTATGGCAAGGGTGTTAATTATGTGACATTGGACGGGGCTGTGACCATGGTAAAGAGCGGCCCACGTCATGTGTTTAAATAGGAGCGATTGTATGGCAACCATCTTGATTGGCATTGATGATACAGACAATGAAACCAGCCCCGGCACCGGTCGTTTGGCCAGGGACCTGGCTGCTGAGTGCTGCCAGAGGGGCATGTCCCTGAAGAGCGTCACACGCCATCAGTTCCTCCTGGATCCGGCGATTTCCTACACCTCGCATAACAGCGGGGCTTGTATTGCGTTGGAAGGACAGCCCGATCTGGATCAAGTGCGATTTGCAGTGGAGTATGTGGCCAAACGATCCGCCTCAGGGTCAGATCCGGGTGTCTGTTTGACTCTGCCTGAACAGGTCGGTGAAAAAATCGTGGCGCTTGGTAGAGCGGCGGCACAAAAAGTCCTTACCATCAAACAGGTGTTCGATACCATGCATGCTGCAGAAGGCATTTTTCTCTATGGCGTGGGAGGTACGTGTGACGGTGCAATTGGCGCATTGTGCTCAGTCGGCCAGTTTGCAGGGGGCCAGGATGGTCGATATATCGATTTGCCTGGCCTACGGGATCTAACGGGTCGTGTGGATTGCGAGGCCATCAAATCATTGGGTATAGAGCTTGAATATGGGGACGCCTCACGTTATCCTTTGCCTACAGATGAGTACGATACCTGTAACTGGGTTCGTCCAAATTTAAAGAACCACAAGCCCGTTTGGGCCATAAAATGGAGTGAACAGAGCCATGCATGGAACCCTGTTGACAAAAAAAAGAGCAGGCCATTGGAGTAATGTGTTTGATAGGTCTCAGTTCCGCATGTGGGTTGCATGCCTCAGCGTGGGTGTGATGGCGGGTTTGTGTGTCACTCATATCCACATGAATTTGGGTATCCCGGGGCATAAGGCCTGGTTCTGGATACCCGCTATTCTGGCCACACGCTTTGTTACAGGCTGCAGAATTGGCGCGACAGCTGGCGCAATCAGTATGTTGTGTACCACATGGGGCCTCGGGGGCCATCTGGCCGGGGGGCTGGTAGGCATGCCATTCATTGCCGTGGCTGCCATGCTGTGGGATGGTCTGATCAAGCCTTTGGAAAAAGAACCGCTTCGGTGGACTCTGATTCTGCCCAGTATTGTGGGGCTTGCCGTGATGGGCAATGTTCTGGCCTTTGGCAAGCGCTTGCTCGTACCCTCGGGCATGCACGTAGCCCACATATGGGGCTTAACAGGACCCTGGTTCAGCTTTGTGTCCTATGTGGCCTGTGGTTTAATATCAGGTGTCGTGACGGCTGCTCTTGTGTATGGCATTTTGCGGAAAAAGCACACACCTTGATCTGATGTTGTATGCGACACTTTTCTAGAGTGAAAGTGGGGCAAACAAAAACTGAGAATCAACTCACAAGCGGAAGGCTTGGGCGCCAATCTCAAGGCATTCACGCCTCCTGTTTGCACCGAAAATCATTATTTTGGACTTAATAGCGCTGATCAGACGTGCTTTTCCCCTTGACCTTCCCCAACAAAACCCCAATAATCAAGGGTAGTTCTAACAATTGCTTTTGAGCAGAAAGTAGAAGGTTTTTGAATTCTGGCAAGGAAGGAGAATCAGCTTTAGTTGAGACTAAGGCGGCTTTTTCCTGACGCAGTCCAGAATCAAAAAAATTCGCTTGCACGCCAAATTGAGTTTTTAGAGGTGCCCTCAAAGGTGAAAGTAGAAACGGGAGCGAGAAAAGAGGCTTCACTTTCGCTCCATACGGATCATTCATTATCGATTATTGAGATGATGGGAAACGGTATGGCCAGGCGCAGCAAGAAATGAGTCCGACAATCTGATTAAACCCTCAACCCGTCCGTCTATACCTTTGCCTCCAATGTGACGGGTCAACCTGCAACCCACGGGGACGGAGTGTGCCCATTTTTGATTGCAGATTTTTAATTTTTGATTTTGGCCTACGGTTTCAACAGTAAACAACAACCGAACAATCCAACCCTCGCAAAAGATCTGGGGATGGGACGATCCATTAAGGGATCTTGGTTGTTGGTTTCTGCCCGGTGAAAGAAGCTTTCACGGGCCAAGGGTTGTTAGTTGGTTGCAAGGCGTTTGATTTATCTAGTCCAGACAGCCCTCATTACTTCAACCTTCACACTCATACTTCATACTTCGAAGCGTCTCGCGAGGTGTCCCGGCTGAAAGCGGAAGGTTAAAAGCCTGCGCATGGACCAAAAGGTATCGAAAGCCGAATAACGAAAAACCCGACACGCAACGTATTAACCCCGTAGGGTGCGGGTCCCCGTGCCCGTCCGGGCTTTTTTGCAACCGATCCAACTGCGATTTACGCGTCCCGTCCTTCATCCTTACATTATTCGGTGTTCGATATTTGACATTCGGAGAAGTATAAAATAGCATAGTTGGGAATTGTGACGCAGTCTGGAAGCGAAGGCTGACAGTCCTTAGCGTTGGGACTCCATTTTTTATTATCACGTTTGACACTATTCACGCATCGCGTTACTATTTACTTAGAAATGATAAGATCATTTAAATGCAAAGATACGAAATCGTTGTCAGAAGGTCGTAATGTTAGGCGGTTCGTAAATATTGCCAAGATCGCAAGGCGCAAGCTCAGGCAGCTTGAGATTTCTGCTCGGCTGGATGATCTTAGAGTCCCGCTAGGCAATCGCCTTGAACGCCTCAAAGGCGAACGCTCCTGCCAATACAGCATTCGCATCAACGATCAATGGCGTGTTTGTTTTCGTTGGTCGGAAGCAGCTGCACATGACGTGGAAATCGTTGATTACCGCTGAGGAGAATACATCATGAAAAAACTCGATCCCATTACCCCCGGTGAGATACTTTCGGAAGAATTTCTGAAGCCCATGGGGCTTAGCCAGTACCGTTTAGCAAAGGAAATTGGCGTCTCTGCTCAGCGCATAAGTCAGATTGTCTCTGGAAAACGCGCGATTACGGCCGATACTGACCTGCGACTGTGCCGTTTCTTGGGATTATCCAATGGTTATTGGTTACGTGCCCAAGCTGCTCATGACGTAGAAGCGACAGAACGCTCAATCGGCCCTGCCTTAAGGAAGATTAAACCCTGGACTGCATACAAAGCCCAACGAAAAAGAGTTTGCAGCGGATCGCAAACGAAAAAGAGTTTGCAGCGGATCGCGGAGCGTCCGACTGCAACTCATGGTTG
>CAZBTJ010000019.1:0-54885 GCA_964494325.1 uncultured Pirellulales bacterium | reverse complement strand
TGGCGTCATCAATCATGGTTTCTTCCCAACCCCAAGCGTGGGCACCGATACCGCCGGGTCCACCGAGGCTGCCGATGTTGAAGTGACTCCCTGTGCCACCACTAGCGTCTTCTTGACCTGTGAAACCAAAGATCAGGGTCCAGTCAGGAATACTCGTGCTGTCGGCCTTGGCCCAGCATGAGATGGTACGTACGTCGTTGCCGTCAATGCCGGTTGGGCTCATGGCTGCAACAAACTGATTGGTGCCACCAGGCAGACTCAGAACATAACCCATATCACCATCTTTTGCAATCATGATATCGGGTGAATCACCACCGACAACACCGAAGTTAGCATGACCTGACAGGTCATTAATCAGACCACCTTGGATCTCATCAAACCCGTATTGGAGCATCAGATTTTCATCGGTGACCGCGATCGGGTCAAACGAAAAGACATCAAAGCTCCAGGTGGGACCTGCCACGGTGCCTGCAGCAGAAAATTCATCTACGGCCCAGTAGTAGGTCGTACTGACAGCCAACTCAGCTGGCTCCAGCGTATTGAGCATCCAGAACATGGTGGCCACACTAGGATCTCTGGCGTCTACAAGTGCTTGATCAGCACTGAAGTATACATTGTGCACCATGGCGCCAGTACCGGCTGTCCAGCTTAGTTCCGTGTCAATACCAAGTGACCACAGGTCAGCATCAGCTGGCATGGGGTAATGGGCTTGATCAGACATGGCTGTTATCTGCCATACATCGCCTTCATACGTGGTGTCAGCATCTGTAGCATCGACACGCCAGAAGTAGGTGATGCCTGGAACCACAGGTTCGGTCACCGCATAATTGGGATCTGTCACGGTGGCCGCGAGGTCTGCAGCGTCAATCTCAGCATCCGCGCTAATGTACAGGTCGTAACTCACTGCTCCATAGCCTGAATTCCAGGACAGCAGTGCTACATCAGCATCCAAAGCCTCAACCGTGCCGTCAGCAGGCGTGGGATTAGTGGCTTTCAGGCTGACAATGACTGAAGCGGGTATGCCTGAAATATCGGCAGGTGCTTCCAAAAACAGAACGCTGTCTGGCACGTGTAAGGCTGTCTGGCCTCCAGCACTCCAGTTTACGTACACGTTGTCTCCGCCGCCTCTTTCAAACATGATGACATCGATTGTATGCACACCTGCATCCAATGCGATCGTGCCTGCTACGCCGGGAAATGCGCTTGCGCCGTGCAGTCCGTCATTCTCAACGACGACTTGATCGTCAATGAACAATCGGCTACCATCGTCAGACCGGGTGTAGAAGGTGATCTCTCCTGAGATGGGCACCACAATATGGCCGAAAAAGCGAAATGCGAAATCTTCGCCCCGATGGCCACCGGCCTGCTCGATCCAGTTGCCATCACCGGAATCCAGCGTGTCGCTAGTGCCTATCATATTCGGCTCAGCTTCGCCAAAATTGACATCGGCCAGCGCATTGTACTGCATACCTTCAGGTGCCTCGTAATACTCGTAGTTCAGCGCGGCTGATGCGCTGCCTATAAGCCCAAGCATTACAACAATTGAAACTAGTTTTCTACTTAACATACTATCCATCCTTCTAAAAAATAATATTGTTGCCTAATGGACTTAACACGTCTGGCCCAGTGCCAGGAGGGTTGTCCAAAAAAATACCTTAAAAGCTTTTAGAAAAATCATCCAGTTCCATAGACTTATTCTCATTACTTCGGAGATTTGTTGTCATTCACTTTGCCCCTTTTTCATGACCGATACAAGCCCTTTTAAGCGGTGTAAAGCACGATTATCTGCCCGATTGACCGAGTAGAGCTCAAGGGTGGCGCGTGTGAAATCAAGGACATTTCCTGCGGGGTGAATAAAAACGGGCTTAATAGTTTTGGTAACATCTAAAGCCTGCGTGGAGCAAGGCTCTGGGGATCTGTTCAGGGCTAGGTAAGATTGGGTCAAGCTATACATCCTTTAAGCCATTCTCCTCAGAAACGCCATGAAAATGCAGGTAAAACTATTCAAGTTTTCTTGTGTTTTATGCTGATCCGTCTAGGTTTCACTTCTCAGCACAAACCATGTTTGAATAGCTTATCTTCCAAATACACCACTTTTAAGTTTAACACAGAGAAATGGCTTGTTCAATAAAAAAAAGCCCTAAATCTCAGAAGCTTCCCAGATTAATCAAGCTTTGGCGTGCTATAACCTATATATTAGCGGCCTTGCTTACTTTTGGAGATGGTTGAATCCTTTTGGGAAGGGCCAATCGTGATTCGGTCTTTTATGCCGCGCGTTCATCGGAAAATTGGACGCATTGATTCGATCCGTGTTTGCTAAATGCCAGATATCGGGCACCAGGGGGCTGAAATCGCCGAATTGGGGGATTCTGTAGAGCAGCTCTCTATGCTTTCGCAGCCATTTTTGGGCGTTCAGGATAGTGTAAAATCTGTGTTTGCGGGGTAAATCGTGCTTGCTTCTTGGCCTTTCTTTTCATTTAATAACCCGTTGAATTTTTGCATATAACTCTTAATGGATGAAAACTTGAGCAAGGAAGAGTATGTCGTCATCGAATAAGCATTGTCACGGAAGAGCGAAGTCTAAGAAATCCAGAATGACCATGGCAAAAAAGGCGGACAAACACCGTCTGTATGAGCGTGCAGTGCAATGCAGTGATGCAGAGATCGACTTTGTGGATCAGACATTTAAAGCCTTAACAGGGCGTGAAGCCGTGTTTTTGCGTGAAGATTTTTGCGGGACCACCAATTCGTCTTGTGAATGGATTCGTCGCCGTGAAACCAATCGAGCCGTTTGTGTGGACTTGGACGAGGACGTGTTGGCCTGGGGTCAAAGACATCATGTGGGTTCCTTGACCGAAGAGCAGCAGGAACGCATTCAACTGATTCATGACGATGTGATGACCGTGGCTACAGAGCCGATGGATACGATTTTGGCCATGAATTTCAGCTATTGGTTGTTCCAGGATAGGACCTCTTTGCTGGCCTACTTCAAGCGTGTGTATGATAGCCTCGTGGAAGATGGCGTGTTTTTTCTGGATGCGTGCGGTGGATTTGAAGCATTTCGGGAGATGGAAGAAAGTACGGAGCATGACAACTTTACCTATGTGTGGGACCAATCTCATTATAATCCCATTACAGGGCATTACATCTGCAAGATCCACTTTCATTTTAAGGATGGTTCCAAGTTAAAAGAGGCCTTCGTGTATGATTGGCGGTTGTGGACCTTGCCGGAAATCACCGAAATGCTGGCTGAAGCGGGATTTGAGGCCACGGTGTATTGGGAAGGCACGGATGAAGAGGGTGAAGGCAGCGGCGTGTTTACCGCGAGCACGCAGGGTGAGGCTGACGCCGGTTGGATCGTCTATATGTCGGCCACGAAAAATAAGCCGCTGGCATTTTAGATTTTAGAATTATGATTTTAGATTTGTGGAACCGCCATGTCATGCAGATTTAATTGAGGCTGAAAAAAGACTATGCAATATTGGCTCATGAAATCAGAGCCTTCTGTATTTGGCATTGATCATTTGGCCAAGTGCGTCAATCAGACCGAGCCCTGGGATGGTGTCAGAAATTATCAATCGCGCAACATGATGCGGGATGAGATGAAACCAGGGGATCAGGTGTTTTTCTATCACTCCAATTGTGACGTGCCAGGTATTGTGGGCCAAATGGAGGTGAAATCCCAAGGGTATCCTGACTTTACTGCATTTGATCCGGGCCATCGCTATTTTGACCCCAAAAGTGATCTGGACAAGCCTCGCTGGTTCCTGGTGGATGTTAAACTCAAACGGAAGTTCAAACGCACAATTCCTCTGAGCCTCTTGCGGGAGCAGGCAGTACTCAAGGATATGAAGCTTCTCCAACGTGGCAATCGTCTGTCCATTACGCCGGTGACCAAAGGAGAGTGGGCCTTCATCTTGACGCTTGCATCATAATTCGGCTGGGGCTGGTTTATTATAGATACCTCAGTCCTTCGGAATGACAAAGTCGTGATGTGTGGTTTGGCTTGGATAAAGGGTTCCAATTGCAATAATCGTTCGATTTCGACGCCAGTCATCCCGAGCCTGAGAGGGATCTATTAGAACAGGCCCGCGCGAGCGGCTCCCTATTTTTTTTCTATAAAAAGTCATTGACTTGTCTGTTCATAGTGTTATAGTCATATATATCAATAACGGTTAAATGGTTGAGAAAATCATGTTTATTCGAATTGAAACTGCTTCATCGACTCCTATTTACCGGCAAATCAGTGATCAGATCCGGTATCAGATTGCCTCCGGGGCCCTTCGCAGGGGCGCCAAGCTACCCAGTGTACGGGAGTTGGCAGTGAACTTGGCGGTCAATCAGAACACGGTGCTGAAGGTGTACAATGAGTTGTGCCGCGAAAAAATTCTCAAGATTGAGCGAGGCGACGGAACGTATGTGTCGTCTGGCGAGCCGGATATGTCTATTGAGCAACGCAGGGGCGTGGTGGCAGATTTGTTGCGACCCGCTGTGGTTCAGGCTGTGCAATTGAAGCTATCCATTGAAAACGTCAAGGATCTGGTCCAGGCTGAATATGACGCTGTGACAGCTCATCAATCCAAGCAATCAAGATAAGACGGAGGCAACCATGCTAATGCGACTGTTGTGGAAAGAGTGGCGAGAAAGCCTGTGGAAGCTGGGCTTTGGATTGGGGACCAGCGTGGCGTTTACGATCATGCTGTTTCGGATTCGGTTATTTCCGGATATGGCCAATTGTGCCATCATATCAGTGGCTCAATTGTTTGTGATTCCGGTGGTATACGCCCTGGATCTGTTCTCTGGCGAGATGAGCAATGGCACGATCCATCTCCTGTTCAAGGTCCCTGTGGCACGCTGGAAGATCTTCCTCAGCAAGTATCTGATGGCCATAGGGTGCGTGGGGCTGATCTTTATGAGTACAGGTGGGCTCATGGAGATCCTGGGCCATGGCAGGGAAGCGGAGCCCGGCATGCTGTTTCGTATGAATGGCCTGTTCGCTGTGTGCGCAGGGGTGGTTCTGGCCTGGTTTAGTGCCTTTGGAAGCCAGTCCAGAAGTGAGGCAGGATCTCTGGTGGCCCTGTTCGGTGTGGTCGTGGGCTGGGGTATTGTGTGGTTCTGGTCAATTTTGTGCAAAGTGACATGGGCTTTCTATTTTGTGCCGTATACGTTCGCACTCTGGGCTGTCGAGCCGAAGAATTTTGAACTCAGTAGAGGATTGTTCTGGGCCACACAGATTTTGCTCATGGGTTTGGCCCTGAGCATTGCCTGCTATAGATATGTCAAGATCAGGAGGGTCCTATGAATACAGCACGATTTATCCATCAGCAGGTCTTTCAACTCAAGTGGCATGTTCTGGCTTGTCTTGCACTGATTATGGGAGTCCCCCTGGAAGAGGCTGTGGTGAATCTTCATGCAGGCGAGGGATTCCACAGTTCGTCATTGACCGTGGTGACACTCTTGCTTGGCCCCTTACTGGCAGCGCTGATTGCCTGTGCCAATGTGCAGGCCGATCTGGATGAAAAACGCGATGCCTTCTGGCGCTCCAAGCCTGTCGCAGTGTGGCAATTCATCACAGGCAAGTTTTTCATCGGCCTTATCCTGGCGATGGTGATTCTGGCCTGTCCCATTCTATTTATGTGGATCACCACGGCTCTGACTGCAGGGACCGAATCTTTAGTCGCGGTCAGATACTTGTTTCTTGTTATTCCGCTGATCTCCGTGCTGACATACAGTGTGTGCTTTTTCTGCAATGTGCTGGTTCGAAAGACGGCCCGCGCCTGGCTGATCGGTATGGCGATTGCTTGCTTTGTCTTGTTGATTCCATTTGTGTTGCCGCTGAACATAAAAGATGTGGCCGCAGATCTGGTCATGGTGAAATGGTTCCTGGGCTCCATTGTGGCTGTCACCTTGGGACTTGCAGTCCTGAGTTTTTGGGGATCGATTGTGGCAGTTCAAAGAAATTGGCAAATTCACACCCATCTCAGGGGCCTGCTCTGGGGTGGGGCAGGGCTGATCTTTGTGGTATTTCTGTTGTTCAGCCGGCAGGTTGCCAATATCAAGATTCTGGACGAAAAGAAGCTTTCAGCAGAAAACATGGTCATGCGATTTGACAAACGTGGGGGCAAGCTCGCACTCTCTTCTGGGTTTCAAGTGGAGACACGAAATAATACGATTGATCTCAAACCGATCAACGTGTTCCGAACTGAGTATGCAAAGTTAAGAGCAGAGATTGAGCCCCTTGGGATCCCTGATGGTCTTTCTGGCGGCCAATATCCGTACGAATCAGACATTTATTGTCAAATAGGCACAGACCATTATGCCTTGAGGCTATTCGTCTATGGCCAAACTGAGGAAGTGACTACGGAAGAGGGCGAGTTGGTGAAAAGAAGCTTTCATGTCAAGCATGCTTATCTCTTGTGTTGGCGTGATGTTGAGGCGGGCAGGGTGGCTGTCTCGCATCTGAATCTTTCAGAGTATCTAAAGGAAGATGACTCTATGAGTGGGATTGTATTGCGAGTAACAAAGGACAAAGTGGTTGTACTGATACAGGACCATTGTCTGGTCATAGATATGTCTCAGCCGGACTCGCCTGTTGTGATTGAAGACAAGCCATTAAAGCGATCATTTGTCTTCGGAGGCGCTGATGCAGGTGTTTTTCCCGTTCTACCTGTTGAATCTCTTGATCCGCAGGATCGAATCAGATTAAGTATTGGTTTGGCAAGTCGCTACCAGCATCGTGGAGGAAAAGTCGTCATTAATGAAGAGTCTGACCCGGTCAGCTATGTGCTGGTTTCTCATAGTGGTATTGCTCGCTACGAGGTGACTGGTTTCGATGACAAAATAATCACGCTAAATCGTCGGGATGAGCGTCCCTTTACATTGCTTGAAACACTATTCGGAGGTGTCGAGGGGTATAGCCGGAATCCCTACTTTATTCAGGACGGTAAGCTCTATAGTTGGTCAGGCAACAAGCTGATGGTCTTTGACGTAGAAGGACCACGCATACGTAAACTCGGCCACTTTGAACGTATGTCTTACAAGTACGCGATTGAAGACGTTAAGGTGGTTGAAAATGGTAATATCCTTCTGTTGTCAAGACACGACGACAAGCAAGGCGAAACCTTTGTACGAACAGGCTTCCTTCAATTATTAAAGAATCCCGAATGATTGTGTTGGGACCAGATCAGGAGACATCACATGACACAGACAGCGATTAAAATTCAGGATTTACAATTTTCGTATGGAAAGAAACAGGTACTCAAGGGTGTGAATCTGGAGGTGCCTCAAGGGGCGATTTTCGGATTCCTGGGACGTAATGGCGCAGGCAAGACCACGACCATCAAGGCGTTGTTGGGTCTGCAAAAGCCGACCTCTGGGTCCTGTACGATTTGTGGACTGGATAGTTTTTCCGAGTCGTTGAAAGTACGCACATGTATTGGCTATATGGCTGAGGATCAGCAGATGTACGGGTGGATGAGGGTGGATCAGCTCATAAAGTGGGTGGGGGGATTTTATGCCAAATGGGATGAGAGTTTTGTAGGCGAATTGCTGGGTGTTTTGCGTCTGGACAAGGCAGTCAAGGTAAAGACCCTGTCCAAGGGACAGAACTCCAGTCTGGCGTTGCTTCTTGCTTTGGGCCATCACCCGGAGCTGGTGATTCTGGACGACCCCACACTGGGGCTGGACCCCATTGCACGCAAAGATTTCCTGCGTCACGTGATCGACCTGCTCCAGAGTCAGGGCGTGACTGTCTTCTTTTCCAGCCACCTGTTGTATGAGATCGAACCGGTGGCAGATCACATTGCCATCTTGGATGATGGCGTTATTCAAAAGATCGGCAAGACTGACGAACTGAGAGAGACAGTGAGAAAGTTTGTGTTCACACCGGAGCCCACGGTTGATCTTGCCAAGTTGTCTGATGTGCTGGACGTGACACATGCTGGGGATCAGATTGCCGTGACTGTGGAACACTGCGACGAGACGAAGCGGGCTCAGATCAAGGCTATGTCTAAGAATGGTGTGACAGAAACCCAATTGAACCTGGACGAGATTTTCGAAGCCTTTGTGATTGGCAACAGGGGACAGATGGTGACGGTGTAAAAGGCAAGGAGTCTTAGCGCTGTGTCAATAATTAAGTTTAGGATGCTGCTTGCAGTCAACGGGCATCTACTGCGTCAGAAATTCTCGACCTGCCACAGCAGGCCTGCGGTTTCTTCCTTGTATCTACCCATTGAGTGCGTCGCATCAATCCTAAATTTCTTGTGTGACAAAGCACTAGTTTAATAGATACCTCACATTCGTTCGGCATGACAAAGTCGTGGTGTGCGGTTAGGTTTAGGATGGCATTCATCTTTCATTTCCGACGACAGTCATTCCGACCCATTGAGGAATCTATTCAAACAAGCCCGCGCGAGCGGTTGTTGGTTCGGCATGACAAAGTCGTGGTGTGTGGTTGGGGCTGGATGAGAGGTTTCAATGCGGGGTATGCTTTCATTTCTGACGACAGTCATTCCGAAGAATTGAGGAATCTATTGAAATAAGCCCGCCTTGGCGATTCCTTATTTTGTGGAAGGGACATAAGTTACCAATCCTGACTCAGGTCCTGCCAATGAGGATTTGTGGCATCAATCAAGGCGACCTTCTTTTCGCGGCGATAGGCTTTGATTTGCTTTTCTCTGGCAATAGCGGAAAGGGGATCGCCAAAGGTTTCTGCATAGAGGAGTTGTGTGATATTGTGTTGTTGGGTGAATCCTTGGACGAGTTTTTCTTTGTGTTGCCAGGCTCGCTTTCTAATATTGCTGGTCATACCCACATACAGCGTGCCTGAGTGGCTGGTGAGGATGTAGACGTAGTAAGTTCTGGATGCCATGGGGTGAGTATAGCACAGGTGGACGCGGGGGGAAAGAATAAGGCTGGGGCTTGTTTAATAGATACCTCACATGCGTTCGGCATGACGGAGTCGTGGTGTGCGATTGGATTTAGGATGCCATTCATCTTTCATCTTCGACGACAGTCATTCCGAAGAATTGAGGAATCTATTCAAACAAGCCCGCGCGAGCGGTTCATAGCAGATCGTTGACTTGATCGGGGCGGGGGGGATAATCCTGTTTTATTGATTTCCACGGGGCCGGTTATAAACCTTCGCCTTTAGGCGGAATTGTCTTTAGCATATTTTAGTTAAAATAGTTGTCCGAAGGACTCCTTTGTGGCTTTAGCCTAAACTGATAGCTTTCAAGCGACTAACAATCTTTCGGCTTTAGCCGATAGTCATTGAATAATGGTAGCTCTAATATTGGCGTTTTAGAGGTGCTCTTGAATAAAACAGGATTTGTTTTTGGGAGACAGTGATATGAAACATGCCAAGGGGTGTTTGGGGGCGTGCTTGATTCTTCTGGTCCATGACGAGCCCCTGTCAGTCATTGGGCCGCCCACAAAGCTGGTTGATATTGCCATTCCACAGCCATAATAGTCCAGTTTTGTGGCACGTGGCTGGATGACGCGAACCTATGGGTCCTCAGGCATCGTCTGAGCAGGCTATAGGCAGAAGTTGTCTGTTTTTCGAGAACCCTGAACTTGTTTGGGCTGATGTCTTAGACTGTGCAGGTTTCTCAAGTCTTAGCGGGCAATGACTTGAATCGTTATTTCTGCAACGGGCACATCCTCTTGGCCACCCATAAGAAGATGGGTCAATACGTTGGCGCCTGCCACGCATACCATGACTTTGGAACTGCCAGGTTCCAGAAAACCAGGCGTAATGGTCGCTTTCCAAGTACCTAGTGCGGCACTGACGGCTTTGGCAGAAACCGCTAATTGAGCTCTGAAATTACAGTCTACAACAACTTCCCGACAACCCTTAAAATTAGTAAATGGATCAGCGGACCTTTCATCTGCGGCGAGTTCGATTGGGCCAGTATTTCGGATTCGAATGTATTGTCCGATATCCAGCACTGCTACCATGTCGCCCATTGTGGCAGCCCTGGCCCCAAAAGAGACTTCTGAGACCAATAAAATGAGCCCCATGAGGCAAGTTGTCAGGTGTTTATTCATTCTAAACCCTCCTTTCGATAGCACAAACTAGTATTTGTGCCCATGTATGGGATAGACGTCATCAAACTATTTCTCTATAATGTTATACTATATCGTCACATAATCCAAGGGACTTCATCAATGAATACATTAAGATAGGTAATCTTTCCTGGCCTTAAGATTAAGGAAAGAACTCCAGCCGTGTTTTCGATGAGTGTACGCAAGTCGTTTATATTGAACGAATTATGGTAAATGAGATAAGCAGGTCTAGGGGTTTTAGAAGCGCCAGACGTTATCGTTTCAGGCTGTCGCTCCACTGGATAGAATATGTTTTATCCCTGTCGACATTCGGATTAACTGTGGGTCACGGGTTTGAAATATTCACAATTCTCTGGATCTCGGTTTCGGCAGCGATTTACAATTATACACAACGACAAGAAGTCAGTTATATCATGCAGTAGACGTGGTTTTTTGCAATCTCATTGACCTGTTCGGTGTGGCCCGTTATCATGTGACGGTTTGTCCATCGCAGGCTGTTGTGCTTTAGTCGCTTTTGCTCGTCGGACATTCAAAGTAGCGTCAGAGGTGCATAGGCACCAGGGCTTTTTGGAGACACAAAAAACCATGAATTCGTGTATTGTCGGCCTCCAATGGGGCGATGAAGGTAAAGGCAAGGTTGTAGACATTCTCGCCGAAAGTAGTGATATTGTGGTTCGTTATGCGGGCGGTGCCAATGCTGGACATACCGTGGTGGTGGGAGATAAGAAGTTTGCCCTTCATCTGATGCCCAGTGGTGCTGTACGTGAAGACGTGACCTGCGTTATTGCGAATGCTGTCGTGCTTGACCCTGAAGTGATTATTGGCGAGGTTGAAGGGCTGGCTCAGCGTGGGATTGATCTGGCCGGACGGCTTTGGATTAGTGAAAATGCTCATGTGGTTCTTGATTATCACAAGCTCGAAGACCAGTTGCGAGAAGATTCATTGGGCAAAAACAAGATCGGTACCACCATTCGCGGTATTGGACCCTGTTATGCTGACAAGGTCGGACGTAGCTTCGCAGTTCGCATGGGTGATTTTCGCAACTTGGAGTCACTCAAGGAAAAACTCAAACGCATTGTGCCCTACAAAAACAAACTGTTTGGTGCGTTGTATGAGGCTGATCCCATTGATGTGGATGCCATTCTGGGAAAATGTAAGGTGTATGCTGAAAAGCTTTGTCCATTTATCAAAGATACCACTGAGTTTCTTCACACAGCCATTGACCAAGGGCGTTCAATTCTTTTTGAAGGGGCGCAAGGCACCCTGCTGGACCTTGATCACGGTACGTTCCCATATGTGACGAGTTCCAATTCCAGTCTGCTGGGTATGCCGTCAGGTTGTGGTGTATCGGCCAAACTCGTGGATCGTGCTGTGGGCATTGCCAAGGCCTATACCACGCGTGTCGGAGAGGGACCATTCCCCACTGAGCAGGACAATGAAACAGGGGAATACATCCGCGTAAAGGGACATGAATTCGGCACGACCACGGGACGCCCTAGACGCTGCGGTTGGTTTGATGCGGTCGCAGTCAAATATTCGACGACTATTGGGGCTGTGGATGAGATTGCCATGATGCACCTTGATACTTTGGCCGGTATTAAGGAACTCAAGATTTGTAAAGCATATCGTATTGATGGTAAAGAAACCACGTTCTTTCCCTGCAATTTGGATCGCTTGAGCAAGGCTGAGCCTGTGTATGATACGATGCCGGGGTGGGATGAGGATCTTCGCAAGGTGAGTCATTTTGACGACCTGCCTCAAACAGCCAAGGACTATGTCAAACGTATTGAAGACATTACGGGTAAGCCCATTACTGTGATCGGTGTGGGGCCAAAACGTACTGAGACTATCGTACGCTGAAAACAAGCCACTATGGAAGCGAGTCAAAAACTTCAACTGGCAGCAGATCGTTTGGGTATCAGGCCTGAACAGATTCCTCAGCACCTTGCCATGATCATGGATGGCAATGGCCGCTGGGCCAAGGCCAAGGGTCTGCCAAGGGCTGAGGGCCACTGTGAGGGGGCCAGGGCCGCTGAGAATATCTCTCTGTATTGCGCTCGCCTGGGCCTGAAATCTCTCACGCTCTATTCCTTTAGTATAGAGAACTGGAAACGTCCGAATGATGAGATTGAAGGGCTTATGTCTCTGTACGAAGAGTATCTTGTGAGCATGCGTCCCATGTTTATGCGGGAAAATGTGCGACTTATCCATCTGGGACGCAGACAGGGATTGCCTGATGGCGTATTGTCTGAACTTGACAGGACGATAGAACTCACGCAAGAAAATGACGGCATGGTTTTTGCCTTTGCTCTGAACTATGGGGCCAGGGCTGAAATCGTGGATGCGGTTCGTAGTATCACACAGAAGTGTTTGACGGGCGAGCTAAACATAGAAGACATAGACGAAGCCTGCATAGATCAGAACCTTTATACGGCTATTATGCCTGACCCGGATCTTTTGATTCGAACGGCCAATGAGATGCGTGTGAGCAATTTTATGCTGTGGCAGATTTCATACAGCGAGTTTTATATAACAGAGACCTATTGGCCTGATTTTGGCCATGACGATTTAGACAAAGCCATTGTAGAATATGCCCGTCGGGATAGACGCTACGGGGCTTTGAGTAAAAAGTAGGAGATTCGTGATATGGCAGGCAAGCTGGTAGTGGTTGGGGCAGGTGGCAGAATGGGACAGCGCATTGTAGCGCTTGCCCAAGAGACGGAAGGGTTGGATCTTGTGGGGGCCATTGATGTGCTAGGTCACCCCAGTCAGGGACAGTGGGTGTGTCCTGGCGTGGTTCTATCAGAGAAATTCCCCCAATCCGCTGACATTGTCATTGATTTTTCTCTTCCCCAGGGTACAGACAAAACGTTGTCGTTCTGTGCGGACCGTCAGGCGGCGCTTGTTTTGGGTACCACGGGTCTAAGTGACCTGCAGAAAAAAGCACTCAAGGCTTTGGCGGGCCAAGTGCCAGTGGTGCAGGCCACAAACATGAGTGTGGGCATGAACACGCTATTTGCCACAGTGGGTAAGATCGCCAAGATGTTAGGCGAAGACTATGATATTGAAATTATCGAACAGCATCATCGGTTCAAGAAAGATGCCCCCAGTGGTACAGCCCTGAGTTTGGCTGAGAGCATTTGCGATCACACGGATCGCGATCTGAACCAGAGTCTGGTGCATGGACGTGAGGGCAAAGAAGCCCTCCGCCAAAAGGGCGATATTGGAATGCACGCAGTGAGAGGTGGGGATATTGTGGGCATGCACTCGGTGATCTACAGTACGCTCGGTGAAACCATCACCATTAACCACACGGCCCATAGCAGAGACACGTTTGTCGGTGGTGCACTGCGAGCCGCCAAGTGGCTTTTGGGCAAGGCACCCGGTCTTTATTCGATGCGAGACGTTTTGGGCATTGATTTCTAGGACACTATTCCACAGTCACGCTTTTGGCGAGATTTCTGGGCTTATCCACATCGTGGCCTCTTATCACTGCGGCATGGTAGGCAAGCAGTTGCAAGGGAATCACGGTGAGCAATGGCTGCAGAAATTCCGGGGCATCAGGAATGGTAATGAGATGGTCGGCATGGCGTTTTATGGTCGTGTCACCTTCTGTGGCCACCACAATTGTCTTGCCGCCTCGAGCTCGGACTTCTTCGATGTTACCCATAATCTTCTCGTATTGCGGGCCTTTTGTGGCAATAAAGACGGCAGGCATGTCGTCTGCAATCAAGGCAATGGGGCCATGTTTCATTTCTGCGGCAGGTAGACCTTCAGCGTGAATATAGCTGATTTCCTTGAGCTTGAGTGCACCTTCAAGTGCGACTGGATAATTGAATCCGCGCCCCAGGAACAGCCAATTGTTCTGGTCAATGTTGGCGTTGGCTATAGATTTTATATGCTGGGAAGATTCCAGAATGGTTTCGATTTTGCTTGGAATTTCGAGTAACTCATCGACGTAATGATTGGCCAGGTTACTACTTATATGTCGCCTGCGACCCAGTTCAATGGCCAGCATGGTCAGGACTGTGACCTGCCCAGTAAAGGCCTTGGTGCTGGCGACGCCGATTTCTGGACCTACATGCAAATAGATACCAGCATCGGTGGTACGGGCAATAGAAGAACCGACTGAATTAACAATGCCGAGAACGTTGGCGCCGCGTCGTTTGGCTTCTTCAATGGCGGACAGCGTGTCCAGAGTCTCACCCGACTGACTGATGGCTACGACAACTTCTTGATCTTCGATGATTGGATTGCGATATCGAAATTCGCTGGCGTATTCAGTCTCCGTGGGAATACGGGCGAGATGTTCGATGAGAAATTCACCGACAAGACCTGCGTGAAAGGCCGTGCCACAGGCCGTGAAAAGGAATTTTCGGGTGCGTGTTAATTCTCTGAGCATGGTTGTGATGCCACCCAGCTTGATACTATGCTCTTGTGCGTTTATGCGGCCTTGCATGCAGGTTTTTAGTGCGTTTGGTTGTTCAAAAATCTCTTTGATCATGTGGTGTTCAAAACCACCCAGTTCAATCTGTTCCAGTGAAAACTCAATTTCCTGGAGACTTTTGCTGGTCGACACATTGTTTATGGTTTTGGTCTGAAACCCATCGGGCGTGATACGAACCATTTCATTGTCGGACATGTAGATGGCTTGAGTCGTATGCTCTACAATGGCTGCGGCATCAGATGCGAGGATAAATTCTTCGTTGCCTACTCCCAGGATGAGTGGACTACCTTTTTTTGCGCCGATTAGCATGTCAGGGAAATCTGAGCACATGATGGCAAAGCCAAACGTTCCGTGAAGCTTCTGAATGGCTTGTTGTACAGCCCATTCAAAGCAGTTTTGGCCATTAGACGGATCATCTTGCGCCTCATGAAGGGTCTGGGCATAAAAATAGCCAATCAGGTTGGCTGCCACTTCTGTGTCTGTTTCTGATTTAAAAGGTATGCCTTCACTTGTGAGCCAGGTTCTTAGCGTGCCGTAGTTCTCAATAATACCGTTATGCACCACGGCGATCTTGCCGGAGTGGTCCATATGGGGGTGAGCATTCAGGGTGTTGGGTCGCCCATGTGTGGCCCATCGGGTATGGCCAATCCCCAAAGTTTGCTCGTTCTTTGGCTCCCCCAGCAGGGTGCAGAGTGAAGCAATCCGTCCCTTAGATTTTTTGATGTCCAAAGCACCTTGATTTAGCAGAGCAATGCCAGAGGAATCATATCCTCTGTATTCAAGACGCTTTAAGCCCTCCACCAGGATCGGTTGTGCTGGTTTTTTCCCAAAATAGGCAATAATACCACACATGCTATTTCCCTTTCTTCAGTCCGCATTTACGTGCAATCGGAAATATCCGAATTGCAGTACTGGCCAATACAACGCTTTTTTTGAACAGTCGATATCGCGCAGAACGGCCCTTTCTCCCACCTGACTGCACCTGGGTGCATCGACAATAGGAGCAGTATCGGCTACTTTGCTGCCCTTGTTAGGGAAAAAACGGTCGCTAGCAGGCTGACGACACACTTTTCGCCTCATAAGCGCCAGAATTTCGTGAGGCAAACACAGGTCATATCCATGTGAAGACGCTCATAGCAAGATGACCGAATCGGTGATTTGAGGAGGAAAGATGAGTTTATAAGGTTGGAATCGCCGTTTTGGCAAGGGGGTGCCTGCCATTCCAGCGACAAAGCCAATTGTCAAATACCACGCATTTTCCTCGGCCATAGGGATTGAGACGGACTAATGTGGATTTTCGCCAGAGTGTGACTGCCTGTTGAATAGCTTCAGATTGCTCTGGATTGGGTTTGATACTGTTGGACTCAGAGGGGTCTTGTAGCAGGTCGTAGATCAAAACCTCGTCCAGAGATGGGGTGTGTACATATTTTTTGCCATCCAGGACATAACCGCTTGGTCCTTCAGGTACCCAACCGGAGAAGAATACTTTTCGTGACTCGATATGGCCTAAAGCATTGATCCCATCGAAATGCCCCGGTTCGCAGTCATAGCCCAGGACAGATAGTAGTGTCGGCAATACATCCACAGAACTGACCGGTGCATTGATTTGTGTGCCTGGCGTAATACCTCTAGGGCTTCGCATGGCCCATACAATGCGAAGGACTTCATCAAAACCAATACGTTCATGGCCACGTTTTCCATGCTCCCCAAAGCCTTCAGCATGATCACCCACAATGCATAATACAGTATTGTCTGCCAAGTTAAGTGATTGAAGCTTGTCATCCAGGGCCTTCAAGAAGCTATCTGTATAAGCGACTACCTGTTTGTATTTTTCAAGGGGTTCTTTTGCCAGTTCCCCATACCAGGTTGGTATTTCATAAGGATCATGTGCCGCTGATAATAACAGAGTCGCACAGAATGGGGTGTTTGCATCTTCAGTGATCCAGTTGGCCAATGGGTCGATTATGCCAAATTCGTCCGCCGCCAAATAGCCCAAATGAAGATTAGGATCATGCATATCTTCTCTTGACCAGAATTGATCAAAGCCAAGATTATTGATCAAGCTGGGTCTGGCTTCAAAGGTGCCCTTGGCAGATTGAAAGTAGGCGGTTCGATAATTACTATGTCGTTCCAGGATTGTGGCCAAGCTGGCATAGGTCTGAGTAGAGGGGACAGCCTCCATCACATCCTGAGATGCACAGGGGTAGCGACCTGACATGAGCGAGAAAATGGCCTTGCTGGTGTGGGTCAAGGTGGATCTCATTTGGGTAAACATAGCACCCTGTTCAGCCAGAGACTTGAGATAGGGGGTGGTATTTTGTTCAGGATGTGCAAAAGACGTTTGAGCGTATTGAATGCTCTCCAAAATAACAAACACGACATTCAGCGGTTTACTTGTTTGTGTTCGAGGCAGATAAACCTGGTCCTCGGTGAGAAAGACACGTTTGGCGTTCTCCAAATCTGCTTTGGAAATTAGGCTTGAATCAGGCATAATTATGCTGGTAAATGCCTTCAGCTGTGAATTATAGTGCAAACCAGACGTGGCCACTTGCGAGGGGCGACGTTTGGCTGCCAGGTTGGCGCCTGCTGGTATGGCAAGGGCAATAAACAGAGCCACTGCCAGGACCCTGGCTTTTAACAATGTTCGATTTGTGTAGTCTGGCTGTGAGGGATGGGCCAAGACCGCAAACAGGAAGGTCAGGGCCACAGCGCTTGGGCCAAGTAGGGCAATCGTAGTCAAAGGCATTTTGACCAGATTAATCCCAATGACGTCCAGATGATTCAAGGGATCTCGGAATAGTGGTAGCATTTCTACAGGCAGGATTTGTACGCCTGTTCGGATAAGCCAGGCTGCATTGATGACAGACCACATGCAGGTGATGGCTGCAATGATGGTGGCGAGTCTAAAGATCAGCCGCTTTCGCCATTTGTAACAACACAATGCCAAAATGGCCTCCAGGCCAAGCAAGACGTAGAGGTCGGGTAATATCCACCCCACATATTCATTCATGACGCCGCAACGATGCGCATGGTAAAATTTGGCTGCCAGCGTAAAGAATAAGGCGGCTGCCATGATGACGCTAAATGCGTGGGGTGCCAGTATTTTGTGGGTTCTGCGTACCAAGCGCAAAGCGCTAATGGTCCATTTCATAGGTAAAAAATCACTATACATAATGACACGATAACAAAAAACAAACTTATAAGCAAGGCGGATATACCTCAATCACTTTTGTGCTTATCCTGAGTATTCGCTATAAGATATAGACGTTGAGTCGGGATATTAGTTTCAAGAGACTTGCAAAATAAGCGACGAATCAGTACAGTGAGTTGTCAATGTCACAGGCGTACACCCCATGGAGAGGTGTCGGAGTGGCTTATCGAGCTGGTTTCGAAAACCAGTGTGCTCGTTAGAGTACCGCGGGTTCGAATCCCGCCCTCTCCGTTAATGGCTGTCAGGGCCTTGACCCTGGCGGCCATTTAACTTAGGTGACGAGAGAATCCGCATCGGACCGAAGGTCTGATCGGGTCTGACGCCGCAGGCGCCGTGAGCGGAGCGAGCGAATCCCGCCTTGCATCGAAGATGCAATTCACGCAGTCTAAATCACGATTTAGGGCCTAGTCACCGAGGACTTGTAGCGTTTTCTCGATCATTAACTCTCCGAATGCCCTCAATGTGCCCTCATTTGGCGTGTTTTTCGTTCTTGAATTCTCTATGAATGAAGTCGATTTTGCCAATTTCTTCATGGCTCTCTGGCTGTCTTCATCATGCAGGTGATAATATAAATCCAGCATTTGTGATGAACGGTGTCCAAGCCAAGCCAGGGCTTTTCTGTACGCGACGCTATGATTGGCACACAAACTGGCAAAGTGATGCCTAAAGGAGTAGCCAATGACGCTAATGCAAATAGGAATCTAGACCCTTAAGTCTAGCCATGTTGTCTTGAGCAATTGGGAGATTAGGTCGATATTGAACTTAGATTGCACCAAGCGAATAACTCTTGAAATATGTTGCCGTTGCTTGGAAAAGGAGTTGTCATGAAAATAAAGATATTACTTGTTGATAATGCGGGGCTTTTCCGCGCAGGTGTCGCCGCGCTAATTAAGGAAAGGCATGGCGATATTGAGGTGTTAGGCTGCTCAGATAACGGCTTTACAGCGGTAGAAATGGCTCGACAATTGCAGCCTGATGTGATGCTTATGGGTACGTTAATACCGGGTTTGAGTGGGATTGAGGCCACACGTCAGATCAAAAGAGAACAAGCAGACATTCAAATTCTGGCGTTGTCTTCGCATTCGGAGAGAGAGTACGTTCTGGAGATGCTCCGAGCTGGTGCATCCGGTTATATACTCAAAGAGTGCCTGTTTGATGAGTTGGAGGTTGGCATTAGAGTTGTGGCTTCCGGGCAATCTTACTTAAGTCCGCAAATTGCTTCGATTGTCCTGGCAAGTATCACGAATGATCATGTTGACGACATTTCTATTGATAGCACCTCTCTGTCCCTGACTCAAAGAGACAGGCAGGTCTTGCAATTGTTGGTCCATGCCAAATCTGCAAAGCAAATCGCTTCTCAACTCAAGCTAAGTGTCAAGACCGTTGAGGCTGACCGAAGACAGATTATGGAGAAGCTAGAAGTGCATAATCTTGTGGATTTGACCAAATACGCTATACGAAAAGGTATTACAGTTGCCTAGACAACATCCCGGATTCGAGGGTTCTGAGAAAGTTACTTGGTTTCAGCCATCAGCCATTTTGTGAGCTGCAGTGCGGGCTGGTTAAGGCCCATTCAGCAAAGCAGCATCGCAACGAGAAACAGATTGCATCTGATCAAATTCCACAGTGTAAAGGCCGACTATTCTGCGCCTTCTGGATTGATCCGACAGATTTAACGTATCTTTACAGCAAGCGGGTATGAAGAATCATGATGTAGATGGTATCTCACCCGCACAATTCACCTTTGCAGCACCAAAATTGCCCTGATCGTCCACGAAGAACCCTCACAAGCTTTTCTTAGATGCCTTGATTATACCCCGCGCTCAGTCCAATCTGGTTTTACCCATCGGCTTCGCGACGGGAAAAACCATATCTATTATCCACAAAAGCGTAATTACCTATCTTACTAAAGTGCATTTTCTTGATTTCTCAGCGTCGGGTGAACGCTTATGAATTTTTATTGACTAATATAGATCGCAATAGGGGATAAATTTTTGACTCGGTACAGATCCTTTGGGGGTATTTGATATCCAATGGCGTATCACGCATCCAACCGCCAACATACTATCATACCTTTGGCTTGCCGATTCAGACTGTCTCCATGAATGATATCAGTGTTGGAACTTCGCGTTTCTGCGTTTGTGCCTGCTCAAGGGATCTGAGAAGCATGGGTTTAACTCCTCTTGTCATTGCGGGTCAGTCTTGTGGGCTCGCATAAAACCGGCTCTTTTGTAAGCCTAAAGATGTGTTGGAATGGGGAAAAGATGGTTCAGAGGGTACTCTGTGATTACCGATTCAAAAGGCATCAGTAAGGAAGCATGGCACGCTAACAAGCTGGTGTGGTCGATTGAGAAGTCTGAGTAAATACGTAATGTACGTTTTACTTTTCTTTATTAATGTTGTGTCCGCTAAAGCGGAACGAAAGGAGCCTAATCATGGCTGTAGAAAAAACAATGGGATCAAGTAGTTTGGTAGAAGTGGTAGACCGAATCCTGGACAAGGGCATTGTTGTGGATGCTTGGGTGCGAGTCTCTTTGGTGGGTATTGAGTTACTCGCTATTGAAGCCAGAGTCGTGGTTGCTTCGGTAGAGACCTACCTGAAGTATGCAGAGGCGATCGGTTTGACTGCCACAGCGGCATAAGGACGGCCGCCCAGAGATGATTCTTGCCGAGCTGTCCTTATGCACCCACATTGGGAAAAAGCATGACTCGCCAAGAAGCACCTCTTTTATTAGAAACCAAGGAATATTGGAGTAGAGGTCAGTCATGACAATGAGTTTAATAAGTCATCATGAATGTGTGCTTGAAGACGTTATCTCTTCCTATGAGATGAGAGTGCAGAGTATTGAAGCCTTATTTGAGGCTACCTGTCAGGTGTTTGAAGGATTTCAGGACTCAGTGATCAAGACCAGGCTGGAGCGAGACAAAATCAATGATCAACTTAGAGAGAACCTTGCCAGGCATGAATCCCTGCGAAGGAGGGATTTTGACTGCATGATGAATTCCGTGTTTACCCATCTGGATCAGAGTGAACAGGATATCAGAAGTCTGGCCAAGAGGTATCTGAATGATCAATCGGAACTCGTTCATCAATTGAGAGAAGAATTAACGAGTTTCACGCAAGCTTTGGTACAGGGTCAGGAAGCCGAAGTCTGGCACGCCCATATCAAAGAAATCCTCTCCAAACAGAACGAAAGCAAGATGGAGGTGACTGCTGAGTTGAATGAGCTTCAACAGGGACAACAGCAGACATCCAAAATGATAAAGGGTCTCTTGGACAAGGGAGAGGCCTTGAGATTAAAGGATTTTAAAGCCATGTTGGGTGAATTCAAGAAACAGCGAAAGGATCGCATGGCCAGTCAACAACAAAGACGGCGGGACGTCAAGACCATGCTGGATGAATTCAAGGCCCAGCGCACAGAAGCAGAGCACGAGCGGCTCTTGGAGCTTCAGGAGGCTTAAATGCCGATTTACAACTATTATAAAAACATTATTGTCATGTTGGAATCCTATTGGAGGGGTCCGACTTTTGAAGAAATCATGGATCGAGATATAAAAAAACTTGAACTCTACATAACTAAGAGTACGGGAAATGCCCAAAAAGGAGAACAAAAATGGTATCAGCAATTGCAGAAGACATGAAAAAAATGACAGAGGACATCCTGGTTTCCAGTGGTGATCGACTCAAAGCAGTGGGTGACCTTGTGAAAGAGACCCACCAGACCCTAGAAGGTTTTTCTACGGATAGAAAGCACATGGCCAGTCAACAGGGTAAGGACCTAACTGGCTTTGCCAAGGGATTGGGCAAGGATGTGGGGGATATGCTCAATGGATTTAAGAAGAATCACAAGCAGATGAGTAAGGATCAAGCGAAAAACCTGGCAGATTATATGAATGATCTCGTCACAGGGGTCGGTTCAATACTGGATGGTTTCCAAAGGGACCACGGCAAGATGTCCAAAGAGTTGAAGCATGATCTGGGCAAATACGTCAAAGATCTCGCGAATGAAACCAATCAACTCAGGGGCGAGTATAGCTCTGATATACTTCACGCCAAAAAGGCCTGGCAACAGATGTGTACCACATTGGCCAGGACAAGGACCGTTGGAGGTGTAACACCTCAAAGTGATACCCTAAAAAAGGCAAGCACAGTTAATCGCACAACCTCTACCAAGGTTCAAGCCAAAAAGAAACCGGTTCAGAAAAACAGTAAGAAGAAAGTGGTTTCGTAAAGCAAGTAAGACCAGGGAAGGGCCGGTCAACACGGAGGTATTGAATTATGAACCAGACAATATTACCTGTTATCAAGATAAGATGTGGATTCTGTGACGGATCGGGCAAAGATCCTTTTCATGTATTGTCAGATCTTTCCACCTGCCAGGTGTGTGGAGGGACGGGTCAGGTTTATATTGAAGGGCCGGCTATCCCGTGTGCTTTTTGTAGAGGGACCGGAGCGTATCATACTGCACGGATCACGTGCACCGTGTGTGGTGGCAAAGGGATGGTGACAGCACTTGAAGGCCCGACAACCCAGTGCCCTGAATGTCAAGGCACAGGAACCGCCACGGGTAGCGGATTACCTTGTCTTACGTGTCATGGCAAAGGTGTTATTTCAAAAAAGAAAACCACATGAAAGCGACTAGAGGTTTACAAGATGATTGATGAGATGAGTACTGTACTGCAAGTCAGTGCAATGCCGGATTTTGTAGAAACAAGCTATGTGAAGGACCTGACGAACCGGGCCCTTTGTTACAATGAAGCGGGTTTCCCCATCCATTTGAGGGGGCCTTCCGGTACAGGTAAGACAACGTTGGCCATGCACCTGGCCGGTAAGATCGGCAGACCTGTGGTCATGATTCGTGGAGACGAGGAATTTACAACCTCTGACCTGGTGGGTGGGGAACACGGCTATCGGGTTAGAAAGGTCGTGGATCGATTTATTTCCAGGGTGGTCAAGACAGAAGAAGATATGGTCAAGCGTTGGGTAGACAATCGCCTGACCATTGCCTGCAAACATGGCTATACCATGATCTATGACGAATTTACCCGGTCCCGGCCTGAGGCCAACAATATTCTTTTGTCCATCCTGCAGGAAAAGATAATGGACCTGCCTGTTACTAGGGACGGTAATGAGCCCTATTTGAGGGTGCATCCCGATTTTACGGCAATTTTTACGTCCAATCCTGAAGAGTATGCTGGTGTTCACAGAAGTCAGGATGCCCTGAGAGACCGAATGATTACCATGGATCTGGACTATTTTGACTATGAGACCGAGATTGCCATTACCAAGGCCAAATCCAATCTGTCCAAATCCCATGTGGAAACGATCGTGAATATTGTGCGGGGATTGAGAGACTCAGGCAAGTGCGAGTTTGCACCTACGGTTCGAGGCTGCATTATGATCGCCAAGACCCTCAAGGTCTGTCAGTTGACCCCGTTGAAATCGCCTCAGGCGTTTATGCAGATGTGCCAGGATATTCTGGCCTCTGAGACCAGTCGTGTGGGCTCAAAGACGAATCAGGACAGGGTTAAGGATGTGGTCAAGCAACTCGTGATCAACGAGCTTGGTCTGGGAGAGGCGATCAGTTCGGGTGAGATGACTGAGTCATGCCTTGACAGTGCTGACAGGCCAAAAAAAGTACAGCAAGACAAACAAAAAGAAAAAATCCTGGTTGAAGTTTAAAAGGGCCAATCCCATGAAGACCGTACAAGAACTCCCTACTCTCAGTTGTATCAAGACTGCATGCACTGTAGGTGCCAGTTCCATTCCCAAGGTTGAAAGACCGGGCCATCTGGAGTTATACGTCCTGGGTATGGGAAAGAGCCGATTGCTCAAAGAATTCTCGGCCGTGACCAAGAGAAAAGGTGAAATCCAGGGCCACCTGAATGATCTCAACGAGCGGATCAAGACGCTACGAAAACAGGTCAACTCGCAACAAGACAACCAACACGGTGAAGGCACACCTGAAAAGCAGGTCAAGACCATGCCCATGTACTACTAAATAACCACCGGCGAAAGGAAAATAATCATGGCGAAAAACACAAAAGGTAAAGATGACGGCGTGAACGTGGATTTCGGATCTGTATTGGGGGGCGGCCTGGGAGGGTTGTTCAAGGGGATCGAGAATCTGGTGGACATGGCTGCCAAATTAAAAGACGCCGGAGGCCAGGTGGATCAGGAAGGTGAGATTGACTTGGGCCACCTCAAGGAAGGCATGAAGGGTGTATTCGGATTTTCTGTCAAGACCGCAGTTGGCGGCGGAAAGACTGTGGTCGAACCCTTTGGCAATGTCAAAACGAGTTCCCATGGCGCAACCGTGGAAGAGGAAAGAGAACCCATCACAGATGTGTTTGATGAAGATCAGGAGATTCGCGTGTATGCGGAGATGCCGGGTGTCAACCAGAATGACATCATCCTGGACCTGACAGAAGATATTCTGGATATCTCGGCCCATACAGGGGACAGGCAATATCATAAGGAAGTCCTGCTGCCTGCCAAGGTTCAGGTCGATACCATGACCTCAAGCTATAGCAATGGCATCCTCGAAATCAAGGTCAAGAAGTAAATGACAGTCAAAGGACTTACGGATACGTCTTTAAAGCTGATTCTGTTTGGTGGCAAAGGGGGCGTGGGAAAGACAACCTGCGCATCAGCCACAGGTCTGCATCTGGCTGGAGCTTTCAAGACATTGCTTTTATCGACCGACCCGGCCCATTCACTGGCGGACAGCCTGGGACAACCCCTGAGCGATTTGCCTCAAGCCATTCAGGGTGTCACGGGTCTAAGTGCCCTGGAGGTTAGTGCAGAAAAGGCCCTTTCAAAATTCAAGAACGCCTATGGAAACCAGATGCGCCAAATTCTTGAGACCGGTACAAACCTGGACACCCAGGACATAGAGTCCGTGTTTGCATTACCCGTTCCCGGCATGGACGAGGTCATGGGGCTCAAGACCCTGGTGGATTTGATGACCCAGGACGACTTTGAAAAATACGTGGTGGATACAGCACCCACGGGTCATGCCTTGAGATTGCTGGCATCACCCAAATTGCTGGACCAATGGGTGAAGGTCATGGCCACCATGCGATGGAAGTACAGATACATGATCGAACGATTTAACGGCCGTTATCAGTCGGATCAAGGGGATGATTTTTTGTTGTCCATGAAAAAGACCATTAACCATATCGAAGGCTTGCTGCATGATCCTGAACAATGTGCCTTTGTGGCAGTGACAATCCCTGAAAAAATGGCGATTGTGGAAACTGAAAGGTTGATCGACCATTTGAATCAGTACAATATCCCGGTCAGGCACCTGATCATCAACCACGTGCTGGACTCCCAGGACTGTGCCTTCTGTCGTGAAAAGAGAAAAGAACAGGATCGCTATATACAGGACATACGAACACGATTTAAGGGATTGGAAACGACCCTTGTGCCTTTTTGTGCCCATGAAGTCAGGGGTCTTAAGGCACTCACGGATTTCAGGAAACACTTGTTTGATTAAATCGAAAAGAAAGGCTGGCCAGAGATATGGAGCCATATAAAGTCAAAGAAGCCTTGCCCAAAGATGTCGGACGAGCCATTGCCAGGCTGGACCCTGAGGACATAAAGGATCTCGGATTGGAAGTCGGTCAGGCCGTGGAAATTGAAGGCAAGAGAAAGACAGTTGCCAAAGTCATGCCCTGTTACGCAGAAGACCGGGGAAAACGAATCATCCAGATAGACGGTCTGACCCGGGACAACGCCAAGGTAGGGCTGGACGAAAAAGTCGGTTTGCGCAAGGTCGAGACACGTCAGGCCAGAAAGATCACACTGGCCCCCTTAACCAACGGCGGTGTACTCAAAAAAGACAAGGACACCCAATACATCACGTCATTACTAGAAGGATTGCCTTTGGTCACAGGCGACACGATTCGAGCCAGGCTGTTCGGGACCAAGACCTGTGACTTCCGTGTGGAGAGCACCCAGCCAGTGGGCGTGGTTTTGGTTAGTTCGAATACGTCCATCAAGGTAAAATCCAAAGAAGGCAAGCTTGAGAAGGCCAGGGTCTCGTATGAGGATATTGGCGGACTCGGCACCCAGGTCCAACGCATTCGGGAGATGATAGAGCTACCTTTGCGATACCCCGAGGTCTTTGACCGACTGGGCATTGAAGCGCCCAAGGGTGTGTTTATGTATGGCCCTCCAGGCACGGGCAAGACCCTGACTGCCAGGACCGTGGCCAATGAAACGGACGCCTATTTTCTCAGTATTAGCGGTCCGGAGATCATGGGCAAGTTTTATGGGGAATCTGAAGGACGCTTACGCAGCGTGTTCGAAGACGCCCAAAAACATGCACCGGCCATTATATTTATTGACGAAATCGACGCCATTGCTCCCAAACGTGAAGATATGGGGGGCGAAAAACAGGTGGAGCGGCGCGTGGTGGCCCAACTGTTGGCCCTATTGGATGGCCTGGAGTCACGCGGTCACGTGATTGTCATTGGTGCGACCAACATTCCCAATACTATTGATCCCGCATTGAGGCGACCCGGTCGTTTTGATCGAGAGATCTCCATTCCCATACCAGATAAATATGGGCGTCTTGAGATCCTTGAAATCCATACCCGGGGCATGCCCCTGGCCGATGATGTGGATATCGAAAAACTGGCGGAGGTCACCCACGGCTTTGTCGGTGCGGACCTGGAGGCCCTGGCCAGAGAAGCGGCCATGGCAGCCCTTCGCAAGATCCTGCCGATCATAGACTTTGAGATGTCGGACATTCCATACGAAGCCCTGCTCACTTTAGAGATTACCATGGACCACTTCCTGGAGGCCATGAAGGAGATTGAGCCTTCTGCCATTCGGGAGGTCTTTGTGGAGGTTCCTGATGTTAGGTGGGAGGATGTGGGTGGCCTGGACGAGATCAAACAGGAACTCAAGGAGGCCATTGAATGGCCCCTCAAATATCCGGACGTCTTCAAAAGTGCCAATGCCAAGCCATCCAAGGGTATCATGCTGTATGGCCCTCCGGGCACGGGCAAGACCCTGTTGGCCAAGGCTGTGGCCAATGAAAGCGGTGTTAATTTTATCTCTATTAAGGGACCGCAACTGGTTAGCAAGTATATTGGTGAATCCGAACGTGGGGTCAGGGAGACCTTCCGAAAGGCCAAGCAGGCTGCACCCACGATCCTGTTCCTGGACGAAGTGGACAGCCTGGTTCCGCGACGTGGATCGAGTTCCACGGATGCCCATGTCACTGAACGTGTGATCAGTCAGTTCCTCACGGAGATGGACGGGATTGAAGAACTCAAGGGCGTGGTCGTGCTGGCAGCCACGAACCGGGTTGATTTGATAGATCCCGCGATCTTGAGAAGCGGTCGTTTCGATGTGTTGTTTGAATTGCCCCTGCCGGATGAAAAAACACGGGAAGCCATCTTTAAGATCCATACCCGACACAAACCCATCACCCCAGATGTGGATGTGACACAGTTGGCCCGTGACACGGACGGCAGAAACGGATCGGATATTGAGTTTGTGTGCAGAAAGGCCTCCATGTTTGCGGTTCGCGAATATATCGAGCAGCATCCAGAGCCGGAAAAAGGTGGAGGCGGCAGTGATCTCAAGGTGACAAAGCATTATTTTGATCAAGCGATTGGTATGTTGAGAACACTAAACGATAGTTAAGTTATCAGAATCGCATCTGCCAGGATCTTCCTGTCAGACAAAAGGAGTTGTTATGACAAGTTCAGGCAAATATATCTACGGATTCATCCATTCCAGTACAGAAGAACGTTTCGAGTTCGGCGAGCAGGTTGCCCCGGAGGATATCTACCCCCTTGGCAATGCTGCCGACGCAGTGGGTCGTCATGAATCCTCGAATGGGGCTTATGCGGTAGTGTTTCGTGACATTGCTGCTGTGGTCAGCGATTCAGATCCGATTGACACGACTCACATGTCCAAGGAGTCTCTAGCCAGATTGCTCATTGGCCATCAGCGTCTCCTTGAAAATGTTATGACTCGGTATAGCACGATTCCCATGAGGTTGGGCACAGTCGCCCGGAATCTGCAGGACGTTGAGACCATCCTGAGCCATGGCTACAACACGATCAAGGATATTTTGATTAACGCACAGGGCACCGTTGAAATAGACGTGGCCGTGACACTCAGTGATTTTCCGGGCTTTCTACAAGGCGTCTCACAGACGCCCGAGATTCTCCGGTTTAAACAGACGCTCCTGGACAAACCCAATGGGGTGACACCTGAAGATCAGGTAAAAGCCGGTCTGCTGATGAAAAAGCATGTGGACCGAAAAAAAGAGATGTTGGCCCTGCAGGTCCAGGCGGAGTTGGCTCCGGACGAGCAGGGGATCAAGGTCCATGCCTTGATGGACGACACCATGGTGTTTAATGGGGCGTTTCTGGTCCTTCGGACTCAACAAACCGAGTTTGATGAAATCGTGGAACAGCTCGATAAAACCTTTAAAAATACCTTGAATTTCAGATGTGTCGGCCCTTTGCCTCCGTATAGCTTTTATACCCTGGAGGTCAAGAGGATGAATTTTACCGATATTCTTTGGGCCAAAGACCAGTTGGGCCTGACAAGCGATTGTGTCACAGCCAAGGAGATCCAGAAGGCCCATCACAAGACGGCCCTGACCTGTCACCCTGATAAACATCCGGGCAAATCGGGCATTGAAAAGAAGTTTGACGAGATGAACAAAGCATACAGGATACTCCTGGATTACTATCGAGCTTCGCGAAATAAAGCTGAGCCTGATCAGACGTGCTATCTCAATGAGGAGGCCCTTGAAGAGACCTCTGTATTGGTTACCATTATGGGATAAATCATGGAAAAAGAAGGCAAATACATCTACGGCATTATTGAGACCCAGCAAGAACGCAATTTCGGCGTACTGGGTGTGGGCCAGGTAGGCAATGAAGTCCTGACGATCGGTTGCGATGACCTGAGTATGGTGGTGAGCAATTATCCGATACGTAATATCACGGCCAGCAAGGACAACCTGCTCTCGCACCAGCGGGTCATTGAACAGGTCATGCAGGAATACGACACCCTGCTGCCCGTGCGATTTGGGACCCTGGCGCACAGTGCGGATGAGGTCCGTAATCTGCTGGGCAGGCGGCGCAGAGAATTCAAGACTGCTTTGCGAGACATGGACCACAAGATCGAACTGGGTGTCAAGGCCGTATGGAAAGACATGGAGTCCATATTCAGTGAAATCGTGGCCCAACGCGAGGATATCAAACAGTTGAAGGACCAGATCGTCAACACCCCAGTTCATCAACAGTCCAAGGCCATCAACAAGGTGGGCCGGTTGGTTCAGGAGGCGCTCCAAGAGAAAAAGGACACGGAAGCTGATGCCCTGGTGGATGCCCTGAGAAGGACAGCCTGCGATCATCGACTTAATGCGACCCAGGGTGACGCCATGTTTATGAACGCGGCGTTTCTGGTGGATAAGGGCAGAGAAAAGGAGTTTGATAACATTATGGATGATCTCAGTGAAGACTATGGCGACAGGGTCCGATTCATGTATGCAGGGCCTCTGCCCATATTTAATTTTGTTAATATTGTGATTTGTCCAGAAGAATGGGAGAAGTAACCATGGATGTCGCCACCAGGGAAGGTAAATATATTTATTGCATTATCGATTCGGATGAACCCAGATCCTTTGGCCCGCTGGGTATCGGGGGACGGGGAGATTCTTTGCATTCTGTCTGTTTCAAGGATATCTCGGCAGTAGTCAGTGATGCACCCCTCCAGAAATATCGGGTCTCCAGGGACAATTCCCTGTCCCATGAAAGGGCCATTGAAGCGGCCATGACAGACAACGCCGTCTTGCCGGTTCGATTTGCCACGGTCGCGGATAACGAAGCAAAGGTCCGACGGATTCTGGAAAAGGATCACGACAAGTTCAAGGACCTGTTGGCAGGCGTGCGGGGCAAGACCGAACTCGGTGTCAAGGCCATCTTCAAGGAGCAGGTCATTTACGCGTATATCCTGGAAACCAATGCCCAGATACGGGCCATGAAAGACAAGGCAGCATTACTGCCCCCGGACAAAGCCCATCTTTATCTGATGGAAATTGGTGAAAGGGTAGAGAAGGCCTTGTGTCAGGAAAAAGACAGGGTCCGGGATGCGATCCTGGCCATGCTTTCGCCCATGGCCGTGGAGGTCAAGACCAATGCCCTGTATGGTGACATGATGATCCTCAATGCCGCATTTTTTGTGGAGAAGGCCAGGGAGGCCGAGTTTGACCAGACGGTTCAGGCACTGGACAGCACGTACAATGAGATGGTGACCTTTCGATACGTGGGCACCTTGCCGCCTTTTAACTTTGTCAACATTCAGATCAATACTGAGGACTATTAACTATGTTCATACTCGATACCCTGCTTCTAGCCCCATTAAAAGGTGTCATGTGGATGGGACAGAAACTCGGAGATATGGCACAGGAAGAATTGTGCGATGATGGACGTATCAAGGAAGACCTAATGGCCCTGCAATTAAAATTTGAGCTGGATGAAATAAGCCAGCAGGAGTACGACCAAAGGGAAAATGAACTCTTGGATCGCTTGGACGCGATGACTGATTTAGAAGAAATGGAGATTTAAAACATGACCGGTATGGAAGAAGTCAAGGATATTGTGATGGCCTTTTTGCAGAAGGCCCTGAGCATAAAAGACATCAAGGTGATCGGGGCCTCAAAGACAGGTGCCCAATGGCTGGTGGAAGCAGAGGTGTATGAAGAGAATGCCTTTATGAAGTCCCTCGGATTGCCCACAAGGGTTCTGGATAGAAACCTCTATGAAGTCAAGTTGGACGAAGCCCTGGCAGTGGAATCCTACGAACGACAAGGCCATGTATTGGCAAACAGTTAGTCAGCTCAGGATCGACCACAAGGATTGAATATGAATGGATTGTATCTGTATTGTCTTCGAGAAAGAAGCAAGGACGCGCCTGCTCTGTGCACTACTAGAGGCATTGATGGTCAACAAGAGGTGTTTGGTCTTCCCTATCGTCGTTTGGAGGCCATTGTAAGCAGGGTCTCTCTGAAGGAGTATGGCTCCGAAGAGATTCAAAAAAAGGCCAGTGAGGATCTGAACTGGATCAAAGAAAAGGCGATCATCCATGAGAGCGTGATTGAAGAGGCCATGGGAAAGGGGAGTCAGTCGTTCGGTCTGATCCCCATGCGATTTGGTACGGTCTTTAACGAAAACACAAAGATAGAAGAGACATTCGCCAGTGACTATCTCAAGTTTGAACAGGTGATAGACAGAATACGAGGCAAGCAGGAGTGGAGCGTCAAGGTCTACCTGAAAGACAAGGGCATCCTGGAACAGAGGGTCAGGGCCAATCATCAAGCCCTTAAGGAAAAGGAAGAGGCCATGGCCGCATTACCTGAGGGGATTGCCTTTTTTATGGAAGAAGAAGTGACACAGCTTGTGGCCGAAGCCGTGGACTTGGCATTAAGCATGGAGATGGATCGCTTGTTTAACCAACTGACCTGTCTGTGTTCGGACTCTGTCAAGACCAAGGTTCTGACCAGAGAGCTGACTGGCAGGGGCGAGCCCATGGTGTTCAATTCAGCGTATTTAATGCATGAAGACTGTGTCGAAGCGTTTAAGAAAGACGCTGAGATTCTGAATCAGGACCTACAGACAAAGGGACTTTGTCTTGAATGCAGCGGCCCTTGGCCAGCTTATCATTTTATTGGAGATTAAAAACACATGGCGAACCTGACACAAATGCCAGCCACCAAAAACAAGAACGTGGCACTCGTCGATGTCCTGGATAAGGTATTGGAAAAAGGCACTGTGATTAATGGTGAGATTATGCTGCAAGTGGCGGATGTGGATCTCGTCTTCCTGGGCCTGCGCCTGGTCCTGACCTCCGTTTCCAAGGCGGAGGAGATGTCCGGCAAAAAATTCGGTCACTCGGACAAAGAAATGACGCCCGAAGACACAGAGTACATAGAGAGGTTGCAAAAGGAGATTCGAAGGGCCGAAGAAAACATCCCCAAACTCATTGATCTTGGTAGCCCAAAAAAGACAGAGCAAGGCCTGGCTGAGTTGATTTTGACCCTGGTGGAACTGGTTCGGAGATTGATGGAGAAGGAGGCCTTCAGACGGGTTAAGGGCGGGAGTCTATCCTACGCGGAAATGCAAAAACTGGGATTGAGCCTGAAGGCCGTGAAGACCAAGATGAAAGAGATGCAGACAATCTTTGGCCTGGAAGACGAAGACCTGAATCTGGACCTGGGCCCTCTGGGGAATTTATTGTGATAAGAGCAGGAAGATAACATAAGAAGAAAGAAGCGTAACCCATGTCAGAACAGAAAATGATACATGCAACTCAGGCCACCAACCTTGCAGATATTCTGGAGAGGGTCCTGGACAAGGGGATCGTCATTGCCGGTGATATCAAGATCCAGATTGCAGATATCGATTTACTCACCATCAAGATAAGGCTCCTGATCGCCTCAGTGGATAAGGCCATGGAAATGGGCATTAACTGGTGGCAGGAGGACCCCTATCTTTCAGCAAAACCCAAGATTGAGGAAATCGCACCAGCAAGCAAGGGAGTGAAAAAGCGGCTGACTCGCGACCAGGAACTCAAAAAAAGAATGGAGCGTGTTGAATCCTGATGAGAACCTTGATCTATGTACCAATTATCCACACCAGTGCGGATCTTGGGTCCATGGGCAAGGATGTGGCTGAAAAGGGAGCTGGCCATCTGGGTGTGGGACTTTGGGGGCAGCATACAAAGACGGTGAATGGATTTTGGATGGCGGTTACAGAGTATTTTGAATCGATTGATCCTGCTGGTGTGAAGTTGTATCAGGATGGAATGGTCGGTGAGGGTGAGATAGGTCAAAGAATTGTGGACGAAACCGCCAAGGCTGGCAGTCCCAATTATAAGCTCCTGTTAGAGCTTATCCAAAAGGGGGCAACGCTGATCAAAACTGAGGACTTGACGCTGGTCAAGGCGGAGTATGAGTGTTTACTTGCGATTACACGTGCGCCGTCCAGAGTACGAAAGTTACTTGCCTGTCTTGCGTACAAGTTCCGGAAAAATGGACTTCTTAAGAAACGTGATGCTTTTATTGCTCAAAGAATAAACGATACGCTGGGACCTGGCGACCAGGGAATACTCTTTATTGGTGCATCTCACAGGGTGCGAGAGCATTTGTCTGAGGATATTCAAGTGCTGGAACTTAAAGATGTCGATAAGGTGAGTCAGTACCAACGCATGTTGCCTTATCAAAAGGTCTATGGCGAACAATGTGCCCAATTAGGGCAGTATCTTATGGCTAAGATAGATAGATAGAAGATCTTATTTAAAGTACTATCACGAGGATCGAAAATACTTGGGTCTTGGCAAAGACACACCAATGGGGTGTCGAGTATCGAACCGTCCGTCGCCGGCATCTCGGCTCGTCCAGTTGCTTCGTGTGGGCGGACTCCACCATCGTTACGAATGGAACAATGTTGAACGAACATTGCACAATGTATTATTTGTGAGGGACAGGTGTATGAAGCTGCGTTCATTCGTTGAAACGGTAGCCAAAAAAACCTTTTAAAGTGCACATGAAAACCATATCATCAGAATAGGTGCGGTTTTAGTGAATGCTATTGTCACAATTCAGGACTTGGTACGCATTGGACTCAATATTGAAATAGTCATACAGAGTGTTTTCGATTGTGACGCCCTGGAGAAGGATGTAGATCCCGCCAAAAATATTCGCAAACCTTGGTAAGGAGTGATCGTGCTATGGATAAAAGCATATTCTGCATTGTCCTACTTGTGCTAAATGTCCAAATAGTCAGTGCTCAACAGACCGGCAGTTGGGGTGACCAGGGCGACGGCACCTACAAGAATCCTATTCTCAATGCCGATGGCATTGGTGAATCGGTACTCCAGCACAAGAAACCGATCCAGGGTTTCCCTATTACGGCACCGGCCAGTGACGATTCCTTTGACGCGGCAACACTGGGACGACAGTGGGAGTGGAACCACACTCCCCGCATGTCCCATTGGTCCTTGACCGAGCGGCGGGGATGGCTAAGGCTCAAGGCCAGTCAGCCGATTCCTACCAAGAAATACAAAGGGAAGAAGAACACGCAAGTTTTCTGGCGTGCCTGCAATACGGTCAGTCAACGCATCATGGGTACCACCACGGGCACGGCAGTGGCCAAGTTTGATCTGGCCGGTATGCAGCCAGGTCAGCAGGCCGGCTTTGTACGCTTTGGGGGGGTGTTCAACCTCTTGGGGGTGCAGGTGGATGACCAGGGTACACGTCAACTATTCTATATGAGCAATGACGATGCCACGGTCCAGTGCCCGGAAATTACCGGATCGACGCTTTATATTAAAACGAGTAACCAAGGCAATCAGGCCACCTACAGTTATAGTACTGACAGGAAAAGCTTCCAGCGTTTTGGACCGGCATTTACCATCGCCTTTGGCAAATGGACCGGTGATCGCCTGGGATTCTTCTGTTGGAATGAGAAGCAGGAAAAAGGTTACATCGACGTTGACTGGTTTACCTATGATTATGATGGTCCTAAGGGGAAAACAAAATGAAGCATCTGATGCACTACTTACTCGCCCTTTGTGTCGTGATGACGGCTTGTACACAGGCGGCGAGGCTTGATCGCAATGAAGACTTGCTGCTACTCGATAATAAAACCGTGAAGATTGGTATCAATCGCCCCATGGGTGCGTCTATCACTTGGTTGTCCTGGCAGGATTATCCCAAGAACATGGTCAACTCCAGTGATCCAGGCCGACTCATTCAGCAGTCCTACTATGCCGGTAAACGCCTCGATCGAAAGGTTGATGGTCAGAGCAAGAGCTGGAGCCCCTGGACCTGGAATCCCATTCAGGGCGGAGGTGTCTCTTCCTGGGCCCGTGTCAATGTGTTCAAACGACTGGACGATCACACGCTCTACGCTGAAACCGTGCCCAAGCTCTGGGATATGCCGAACGAGGAAGCTGCCGCGCTGATGCGTCAATGGACTCGCTTTGAAACGGACATGCCGAACGGGGTGGTGGTACGCTGTGAATTGGTTTGTCAACGTTCCGAGAATGACCGTTGGGGACCTGCCGTTTTAAGACCTCAAGAGGTTCCTGCCTGCTATTTTACCCGCAACTTCAACAAAGTGAAGAGCTATGTAGGCAATGGCCAGTGGCGTGTAGAAACCCAGCCGCCTGGACCGCCTTGGGGAAAGGCCTATCCACCACGTAAAGCCATGGCCTTATTCAACGCCGAAGGTCAAGGTGTCGCCGTGTTCAGTCCTATTGCCACGCAGCATTGGAACTTTGGTCCTCACGCTCATGGTCTAAGTGATGATTCTGCGGCCGGTCCTTGTATGCATGTGGCACCAATCGATCGCGTCCACCTCGGACCCCAATCCACCTTCCGCTATCGGTATTGGCTGGTGGTGGGTGACGAAGCGACACTCGCCAAGAGTCTCGATGCCCTGTGGGAAAAATACTCAGAAGAGCGTGCAGAACTGATTGATCCCTGAAATGTCATGTCTGTCATGGTGAATCGCATAATATGCAAATGTGGATATGATTGAATGACTCTAGGAGATGTTATGACCAAAATGAATGTACTACTTGGCGTTCTCGCTCTGATGGTCGGTGTGTCGAATGCCGAGGCTGCAGACGTAGATACCAGCCAAACCGATAGCGATGGTTTTGTCTCGGTTTTCGATGGACAGTCGCTGGAAAACTGGACGGGTGACCCGCAATACTGGTCCGTGAAGGAAGGGGCCATTACTGGTGTCGCAGATGGATCACTAAAAATGAACCACTTCCTGACCCTTGCGGCTCTATACCTACGGCAACGGTCACCCCTGTCAGCATCTGGTTGACTTCGATTGGTGTGAAACGGTTTTTAAGGAAGTAAATTTACTAAGAGGAAAAGAATGAAAAAGTCCATTATCTTAACCTGGTCTGCGTGTGCACTACTGTCTTTGGGGTCGGTAATAGCCGCAGCGCAGCGTCCTAACATTGTGTTTATTCTGGCGGACGATTTCGGAATCTCTGATGCCACGGCCTATGCCGAGCACTTCACCGGTACGGCCTCGGCGAAGATGTACTATGAAACCCCTCATCTGGACCGCCTGATCTCAGAGGGTACGGCTTTTAGCCAGGCCTATGCCTGCCAACTTTGTTCGCCTACGCGTGCCAGTTTGCTGACGGGTCGAAACGCGGCGTGTCTCGGTGTGACCACGGCGACACCTGGCAGCGTTAAGAGCTATTACAACCAGGGCCAGACGCCGCCTCCGGGGTATCTGCCCCAGGATGCAATCTATTGGGGGGATAATATCAAGGAGCAGCAGGCCTTGCTCAATGGCTCAACCTTACTGGCCCTGCCTTCCGGTCAACCGGGGGACCAGGCGCGAGACGAGATTACCCTCGCCGAGGCCCTACAGGACTATCATTCGGCCTTCATCGGTAAATGGCACCTGGGCGGTCACGGTGCCAAGGGCTGGCAGCCCAAAGATCAAGGCTTTGAGGAGCTGTCGTATTTTGATGCCGGTGGCTCCATTTACTTCAACTGGCGCAAGCCGTGGAATCAGCGTCGCAAGGTGCATCCGGGCATGCCTCAGGAAAAGCTGTGGATGGGCAAGACTGGCAAGGACTATGGTAAGACCTATTTAACCGATGAACTCACAGAGCATGCGGTGCATTTTCTGAAAGAAAAAGCGGCGCAGAAACAAAAACAACCGTTCTTCCTATACTTCTGTCACTTCTCCGTGCATACCCCCATTCAGGCCAAGCCAGAAGACATTGCCTATTTCAAGGCCAAGCCGACGCGCGGTTGGAACGGGCATGACGATCCCGTGTATGCGGGCATGGTACGTTCTCTGGACGACTCCGTGGGGCGTCTTCTGGAAACGCTGCATGAGACCGGACTTGAGGACAATACGCTGGTGGTCTTCATGAGTGACAACGGTGGTGTGATGTATGTCAAAGGAGGCCCCACCGACAACAAACCCTTTAAGGGCGGCAAGGCCATGATGTTCGAGGGCGGTATTCGCGTGCCCCTGGTTTTCCGCTGGAAGGGACGGGTCCCGGCTGGGCAGTGGTGTGACGTGCCGGTGCACTGCACGGACCTCTTTCCCACGCTTCTCGACCTGAGCGGTTACGATCTAAAACCCTATGTGCAATGGGGTGGTATCGACGGGCGGAGTTTCAAAACGCTGCTTAAAGATCCTAAGAACCAGGGCCAGGGCTACGACCGTGACACTTTCTACTGGCATTATCCCTTCAATGTTATTGTCAAACATCCGGATGACGGTGTGGCTCTGGCCCCACACTCGGCTATTCGCCAGGGGGACTATAAGCTGATCTATGATTGGTCCGGGCGGGTACTGCTGCACAACATCGTGCGCGATCCCTTTGAGAAGGAGGATCTCTCAAAGACCATGCCGGACAAAACCCGTGAACTGTTCGTGAAATTAAATGACTGGCTGGATACCCAGGTGGACATTAAATACCATCCGGCCCTGAATCCGGCTTATCAGGCCGAGAAGGAGGCAAGGTCCCGAGTCTTCGTGGATCTGCGTGCCAAGTTCTTGGGATCCGACCGTGCCATTCGATGCCCTGAAGGCGATCCACGGCTGAAACAGAGTCAGTAGTTAATTTTATGTTTGGCACTCATATCCATGATGGTGATTGGCTTCAAACCACAAATTAAGGACGTATTCATGCACGTTAAATGTATTCTACTCATTGTTGTCACTTGCCTCACGCCTGCATTCGGCCAGAGCCAAATTCAGTTCGAACTCAATACCGACAGGGTTCATGACTTGGAGATAAAGACGGAGGGCGATACCTATGCGATGCGGACAACGGGCCGTGATCCCTGGGTCTACACGCTTTCCCTAAAACAACAGAGGCCTGAGGATGCTCAGGTGCTGAGCTTTGAGTATTTCTGCGCAAAGGGGCTGGACCATTTGCAGATCTTCTTTTGTGATCCCGCCAGTGAGAGCCGATCTAAAACGATCCAACGTGTTGGACTCTCTGAGGGATGGGTCAGCACGGCGGTGGACTTAAGTGATGTGATCGAACTTTGGGGCAAGGTTGGCGATAGACTACGTTTGGATCTGGGGCGGCGTGCCAATGTAAATGTGCAAATACGGAATCTACGGTTACGTTCTCTGACCGTACGCGAGCGAGAGATCGCGGCAACACGGGAGGCTAAGAAAACTCAGGAACGCATCCTGGAAGCCCATCTCAAGGACTATCTTGCCACTTCCTTTGCGTCCCAGGTGTCTCACGTTCAGGTGGAAGCAAATCGTATCGTGATCAAAGGCCTGGCTGTGACTACCGATCGAGTCTGGCTTGCTGAAATCCCCCCCTATGCTGCTGATGATTTAATGCATAAATGCTGAGAATTCTTTCTCTCAGAATGCATGATTGTTGAGGGCTGATGGATCCCTGTCGGATACGTCAGCCTCATTTTTGGGGTTCTTTACGAGATTTTTTTATGTTCTATTAAAACGGCTGCTGTTGCAGGGGGGCAAGGCATGGTTTACAATATCTGCTTTGATTAAGCTTTGAGGGATCTAGCCATGCGTATGGCGTTTGGACAATTTGATGCTGTAGTAGGTGATCTGGCCGGTAATGTGTCGCAGATGCAGGCTTTGTGGCGTCAGGCCATGGAAAAACAAGTTGATTTGCTGGTTTTTCCAGAGTTGAGTTTGTGTGGGTATCCCCCCGAGGATCTGCTGTACAAGCCCCATTTTCTTGAAGATACGTCTTCGGCTCTTCTGTCTCTGGCTGAAAAATGTCCACAAGGGTCTCTTGTGGTGGGACTGCCTGAGGGGGCAGGCAAGATAAGGCATAATTCTGCGGCCGTAATCCAGGACGGTAAAATCGGGCCGATTTATCACAAAGGACGATTGCCCAATTTCAGCGTCTTTGACGAGGGGAGATACTTCAAATCCGGCCAGGCGCCAGCCACGATTGAAGTCAAGGGCGTGCGTGTGGCATTATCCATTTGCTTTGACCTGTGGTATCTGCCATGGTTAGTCCAATGGCTTGAGCCAGTGGGTAAGTTTGATTTGCTTTTAAATATTTCAGCCTCTCCTTTTGATGTGGGCAAACTGGGTCGACGCGAACGGGTGATTGCTCAGGCGGCCAAGCATTTTAACGCTGCCGTTGGGTACTGCAATCTCGTAGGCGGGCAGGATGAGTTGGTCTTTGATGGGCGAAGTATGGTCTCTGATTCGAGCGGACAAATCTTGGCTCGGGCCAAGGCTTTCGAGGGAGATTTGCTCGTGACTGATATTGACGTAAGCAATGGAAAGGTTGATGTCAAGCCTGAAACCGAGCCTGCCGATTCCTGTACAGGCAAGTTGGATGAGGTGTATCAAGCCCTGGTTTTGGGGACTCGAGATTATTTCCGTAAAAACGGCTTCAAGAAGGGTTTGTTGGGAGTGAGTGGTGGCATTGATTCGGCACTTACAGCTGCCATTGCTGTGGCTGCTATTGGGCATGAAAATGTGATAGGCGTGACCATGCCGTCCCATTTCAATAGTCCTGAGACCATTGCGGATGCCAAGATCCTGGCTGACAACCTGGATATGGTTCTCCATACGGTGCCCATTAATCCGGTTTTAAAGGAGTTTAATCACGAGTTGTCTCGTGTTGACGGTTGGGATGACCAGGGTTTGGCGTTCGAGAATCTTCAAGCTCGCATTCGAGGTACGCTTCTTATGTCGCTGAGTAACCAGTTTGGTGCGTTGGTTCTGACCACGGGGAATAAGAGTGAGACATCGGTAGGGTATTCCACTTTATATGGTGATACAGCGGGCGGTTTTGCTGTCATCAAAGATGTGCCCAAGACTTTGGTGTATGAGCTAGCCAATTACATCAATCAACAAGCTGGGCGTGACCTGATACCTACGGATACGATTGTCCGTCCACCCAGTGCCGAATTGCGTCCTGACCAAAAAGATAGTGATTCTCTGCCAGACTACGATCTGCTGGATCGGATCATTGCTGGATATGTGGAGCAGGACAAGTCTGCTTCGGATCTGATTGACCAAGGGATGCCTGAGGATGAAGTCCGACGGGTTATCCGTTTAATTGATCTGAATGAATACAAGCGTCGTCAGTCCCCTCCGGGGGTTCGCATTACGGCCAAAGCCTTTGGCAAAGATCGTCGTTTACCGATTACCAACCACTATCAGCAAAGGTAGTTGTAAAATAGTTCATTTGCGGCTGGGCATGGATTTGGGGCTTAATGGAGTTTCAAGGTAACCTGCCCTTCGAAGACCTCATCATTTATCACTGCTTCTGCATACGTTCTTGAGCTGGGGAAAAAAAGGAAGCCTTCTTTTTCGGGAGTTACTGTGCCTGACCAGTTGGCATCAACCACCACATTGTATGTGCCATTGGTAAGTGTATTGGGATCATTTTGGCATTATTACTAAGGAAGTCACCACTTTGGCATGATGATATTTTCCAAATTTTGGCTGTTGGTGAATTCTTTCCCGACGTCAAAACATGTCCAAAAAAGCGGTTACGTTAATTGCCAATCAGGAGAGAGCTTGCCAAAATATGTTGAAAATACCAAAAAAGTCGTTGTGTCCAACCTGCTTGGTGATTAACATAAACAATCTTGGTCGTGTAGACCATGAGCTAACACAGCGCAAAAAGTAAGAACTAATGAGGCTCTGATATGATTTTGATTGGAACTGATAGTGCGGCGCAGTAGATTGATGACAGATCTGCACGGCTGTTATGTTGCGCGTAGGGTGGCTTGTGTATCGGTTTTTTCGCTTCAATATCGTGACTATAGACCAGGTTTTTTGCCGGGTTACCATCGTGGCTTTTTAGGGGTGGTAGCGTATTCGGAGGTATAGAATGTAGGGTATGGCATATAACAACCTGGTAATGTTTGATCGATAGTGAAGTGGAAACTGTGACAGTTTCCACTTTTTTTTGGCGTGGACGCGACTATATATAGTATTGGTCCCTTTATCCCCGAGAGGATGTATAAGGCATATGAATCAGGAATTACTGAGAATTGTTGAAAATATCGCCAGAGACAAGAATATTGACAAAGAGTCCATATTTCGTGATCTGGAAGAGGCGATGATTTCGGCTATTCGTAAGCATTTTGGTGATCCCGATGCTGAAATCATGGTTCGAATTGATAGACAGGCCGGTGAAGTGCTGGCGTCTAAAGGTGACGAATCTATAGATATTACGCAGTTGGGGCGTATCCCAGCTCAAACAGCCAAACAGGTCATGATTCAAAAGATTCGCGCTGATGAGCGAGAGAGCATTTATCACGAATATGTTCAACGAAGAGGCCATATTTTAAGTGGATCTGTTGTACGGTATGAAGGGGGGACTGTCATTGTGAGCCTTGGGCACTCGGTGGAAGGTTTTCTGCCCAAAGGTGAGCAGATCATGGGCCAGTCCCATCGACCGGGAGAGCGTGTTCGCTGTGTCGTACTGGATGTAAAGGAAGTGGGTAGTCAGGTCAAGATCATTTTGTCGAGAACACATCCTGATTTCATCCGAGGACTGTTTGAGTCAGAAGTTCCTGAAATTGCCGAAGAAGTCATCGAAATACGTGCTTTGGCTCGTGAAGCCGGCTACAGGACCAAGGTCGCCGTGGCATCGTATGATGACAAGGTTGACCCAGTGGGTGCTTGTGTGGGTGTTCGTGGGAGTCGGATCAAAAACATCGTCGAGGAATTGGGCGGTGAAAAGATCGATATTGTTCGATGGAATGAATCTTCGCAGACCCTGGTGGCCAATACTCTGATGCCGGCCAAGGTCAGTGAAATCGCCTTGTGCTTTGAATTGGGGCGAGCCACTGTGGTCGTCACCGAAGACCAGCTAAGCCTGGCTATCGGCAAACATGGGCAGAATGTTCGTTTGGCAGCCCGGTTGACCGGTTGGGATATAGATATCCTTACGCCTGATGAGTATAACAAGGGCGTGGAGTCCTTGGCCGCCTGTGTGAAATCAGTACAAGAAGCCCCCGACGTTCTGGTGGACAAGTTGATCGCATTGGGTGTGATTTCTGTTATGGATATGGAAGAGGTGGGAATTGAGCCTCTGATGAATGAATTGAAAATTGAGCCAGCTATGGCTCGTCTATTGGTTGAAGCGGCTGCGCAAGCTGCCAAAGCTTTAGATGCTGCAAGTCAGGCTGCAAAAGAACTGGCTCAGCAAAGTAAACTATCAGATTTACCTGAAAGCTAATACTGGAGGTCTTTTGGCTGGCACAAGAGTTTATATTTTAGCTAAAGAACTAGGCGTTAAGAGTTCGGCAATTGTTAACAAGTGCCAGGACGAAGGGCTTGATGTCAAAAATCATATGTCTGCTATCTCAGCCGGGCTGACAGCCACGATTCGCGAGTGGTTTAGTGAAGGTGAGAATGTAACAACCGTAGAAACTTCCTCCAAAGTTGATTTGGAAAAGGTTCGCGTTCGTAAACGTCCAGCTCGCTCGAAGGTTGATGGTGAAAGTTATGAGGATAGCACGGGTGACGAGGATGAATCGGCTGTTGCTGTGGAAGAGTCGGCCGGTCAAGTCTCTTCGCCTGATTCTGCACCGGCGGGTGAAGAACCGGCTGAAGTGACGTCTTCGACCAGCCAGGATGACTTAGCTGATGAGGATAAAGTTTCGCCTGAAGCACAACCGGAAGCAGCGTTGGACGTGGCATCCGGCGAGGAGACGGTAACTGCAAGCAAACCAGAAAAGTTTACCCCTTTGAAACCGCCCGCGCCCAAGATCATTGAACCTCCAGCGCCTGAACCTGTATTGCCAGCGGGGCCTATGATGGAGAAGCCCAAGCCAGCCAAGTTGAGTGGCCCCAAGGTTGTCCGTATTGAAGCACCGGAACCCGTACGCCAACACAAACCCAGAACACCCCGTCCACGATATGATAAGCCTGTGACGCAACCTCTGGTAAATCAGGCCGCACCTGGACCAGATCAAGGCGGTGCTGGAAAGGGTAAACATCGTGGTAAAGGGCATGGTGCCCGTGGCCGTGGCCCAGGGGAAAGTGCCAGCCAGGAAGCTGCTCGCAAGGCCAAAGCGCGTCAAAAATGGCGTCAACGGGATATTGATGAACGTCGAGCACGTGTGGATGCTGCGGGTGGCGGAGGCATGCGTTTAAGGCCCTCACGAAAGGTGAATGCTCAGTCAGGTCAAGCCAGTGGACCGACCAAGCTTGGTAAGGTCACTGTTGTGGAACCTATTACTGTGAAGGATTTGTGTTCCGCCCTGGCAGTCAAGGCCAGCGACGTGATTACCAAACTTATGGGGCACGGCGTGATGGCGACAGCCAACCAGGTGATCAGCGGAGAAGTGGCTGAACTGGTGGCAATCGATTTTGATATTGAGCTGGAAGTGGAATACAAAAAGGCTCACGAAGACGAAATTAAAACGGAATTTGATGCCCGTGAGCGGGAACACCTCAAACGTCGGCCTGTGGTTGCTACCATGTTGGGACATGTTGACCACGGTAAGACCAGCCTGCTGGACCGAATTCGTTCCAGTCAAGTGGCTGCCGGCGAAGCGGGCGGTATCACACAGCATATTGGTGCGTCTCAGATTAAGCTTGGCGATAAGGTCGTGACATTTTTGGATACACCAGGTCACGAAGCCTTTACAGCGATGCGAGCTCGCGGCGCCAACATGACGGACGTGGTTGTGCTGGTTGTGGCTTCGGACGATGGCGTCATGCCTCAAACCATTGAAGCGATTGCCCACAGCAAGGCGGCTGGTGTGCCTATCATTGTGGCTTTGAACAAGATTGATCTGCCTGGTTGCGACATCAACCGAATCTATGCCCAATTGGCCGAACACGGCCTGACACCCACAGAGTGGAGTGGTGATACGGAAATTGTGAAAACGAGTGCTCAGACTGGTGAAGGTATAGAAGACTTGCTCGAGCATCTCGATTTTGTCGCTGAACTCCTCAATCTTGAGGCAGATGATAAAATTCCTGCCACGGGCTGGGTTGTTGAAGCACGCATGTCGCCGAAACAGGGTACTGTGGCTACTTTGTTATTGAAGGAAGGTCGCCTAAAGAAGGGTGATGTGATCCTTAGTGGCGGTGCGTATGGCCGCGTGAAGATGTTGAAAAACAGCTATGGAAAGACCATAAAAGAGGCGATTAGCTCGATGCCCGTTGAAGTGACGGGGCTTAGTGACGTACCAGGTGCAGGAGAGCCATTCTATTGCCTGGGTGATGACATTAACCGTGCCAAGAATGCTGCGGATCAAAATAAATCTCAAATGCGAGAAGAGTCGTTGTCTCAAAGGGCTCAAGTGACCTTGGAGAACCTGTTTAGCCAGATTGAGGCGGGCAGCGTGAAGGAACTCAAACTGATTGTGCGTGCCGATGTACAAGGCTCAGTGGAAGTGTTGAGAAAGCATTTGTGTGAACTGAGTGTGGATGAGGTCAAGATCAATATTCTTCATGGGGCTGCTGGTGGTATTACTGAGGGTGACGTGATTTTGGCGGAAGCCTCCAATGCGATTATCATTGGTTTTAACGTGGTGGCTGATGAACGGGCCGCCAAGATAGCTGAAACCAAAGGGGTTGATATCCGCTTGTATAACATCATCTATCGGATCACTGAGGATCTCAAGAAATCAATGGCGGGTCTTCTCGATCCTGAGGAGAAAGAGAATTCTCTTGGGCGTGCCCAAATCCGGCAGACTTTCAAGGTGTCTCAGGTGGGTACAATTGCAGGATGTATGGTAACTTCGGGCGTGGCCAGAAGGAATGCCAGGATTCGTTTGATTCGGGACAATGTGATTATCCGTGATAATGTCGCCATTGATTCGCTCAAGCATTTTAAGGACGACGCGCGTGAGGTCAAGGCTGGCTTGGAATGTGGCCTCAAGATTTCTAATTTTGACGATGTCAAGGTGGACGATGTGTTGGAATTCTATGAGATCCTCAAGATAGCACGGACCCTCTAGAGTTATTTGGCGAATCTGAATAACTGAAGTTTTGCAAACTTCCAGTTTTCGGTTTTGAGTAGGCAGTATACAGTATGAAAAAATGCGTTCTCCTGAAAACTGAACACTAAAAACTGTACACTACAGGGTTTTCTGCAAAAGTCCTGTTAATAAGGTATCTTAAAAGAAACCATCTATGCCAACAAGAAGACAGGAAAAAATAGCTCAAGTTGTTAAGCAGGCTGTCAGCCACGCAATTCAGAATGACCTGAATGATCCTCGTATTGAAGGGTTGATCAGTGTGACTGTCGTGGAAATGGCGCGTGACCTTAGGTCTGCGGAGGTCTATCTCAGTGTTCTGGGCCGCAGTCCTGGCGCAGAAACTGCAGCCTACGCCGCGATTCAAGGCGCCAGAAGACGCATTCAGGGTGTAGTGGCCAAGGCGGTGAAAAGCAAGTTCTGCCCTGTGATTCAATTGCACAAGGATGAAAAATTCAAAAAGACACTCGAAACGATGAATCTGATCGATTTGGCTGCCAGTGAATACAAAAATGACGACTTACTTGAGGCTGAAGATATGGGTGAGTCAATAGATATCGTGGACCCTCCAATAGAGGGAGCATCATGAAAAATAGTAAAGAATACGCTGAAAAAGTCAAGAAATTGTACCGCTCTTTAAAACAGTGCAGTAAGAAGGTTTCTCCTGTAAGCTATGATGATCCCGTTGAGGCGTTGATTTACGGCATCCTTTGTGAAAAGGTGACAGAACGCCAGGCTCAGACCGCGTGGAAACGCTGCAAAAAGCATTTTGTGGATCTTAATGATCTTCGAGTGGCCCGCCCGGACGAGATTTACGACCTATTTGGTAAGGAAAATGATGACACTCGGGATGTGGGATTGACTTTGGCCAAGGTACTGTTTTCTGCCTTTGATAAACACCACGAGATGACACTCGCCTTATTGCATGACGTTGGGAAGCGTCAGGCTCGCCATGATCTGGAAGCATTAAATGGTGTACCGCGGTTTGCGCTCGGGTATTGCCTGCTCACAAGCCTTGATTCTCATGCTATTCCAGTGACAAAACGAATGATCACCTATTTAAAGAATCACGAACTGGTTGATCCCAAAGCCGATGAGGCCGTCATTGAAGGCTTCTTGGCAAAGCAAATTAGTGCCAAAGATGCTTTTGAGTTTTATACGATGCTAAGAGAGGCGAGCGAGTCTTCTTCCGCCCAAAAAACAGGGAAAAAGAAAACCACCAAGAAGGCTACGAAGAAGACCCAAAAAAAGGCCGTTAACAAAACGACCAAAAAAGTAGTTAAGAAGTCGACTACCACCAAAAAGAAAACGAAGACAAAGTAACCTTATTGTACTGTACCAGGATAGAGAAAACATCATGTCAGAAAAAGTATTGAAGCTTGGAATTCCCGCCGGAAGTTTGCAAAAAGCCACTCTTGGCCTGTTTAACAGGGCTGGTTTTCATGTGTCCGAGGCAGCACGAAGTTATCGTCCCACGATCGACGACAGCGAAATTGATGCTGTTTGCCTGCGAGCTCAGGAAATGAGTCGGTACGTTAATGACGGTGTATTGGACGCCGGTATTACTGGATACGATTGGATTCTTGAAAATAATTCAGATGTGGTTGAAGTATGTGAGTTGGCATATAGCAAGGCCACGAGCCGACCTACGCGTTGGGTTCTGGCTGTGCCAAATGAATCCAGTGTTCAGAAACCGGAAGATCTGGCGGGCGGTTTGGTCGCCACAGAGTTACTTCAAGCTACGCAAAGATATTTTGCCGAGAAGGATATTGATGTGAAGGTGGAGTTCAGCTGGGGCGCCACAGAGGTAAAGGCACGATTAGTTGATGCCATTGTTGAGTTGACAGAAACTGGAAGCTCAATTCGTGCCAACAATCTTCGCATCATTGATACGCTGATCACTTCTACCACCCGGTTTATTGCCAACAAGGAAGCCTGGGAAGATCCTTTCAAGCGGGAAAAAATCGAGAATATCGCCATTCTTCTGAAGGCTGCGATTAATGCCAAAAGCAAGGTCGGGCTCAAGTTGAATATCAAGAAGGAGAATCTTGAAGAGATTCTCCAGCTTTTGCCTGCTGAAAAAAGCCCCACGATTTCAAATTTGGTAGATTCAGATTTTGTGGCCATTGATGTGATTGTGGATGACAAAGTGGAAAGAGTACTGGTCCCGGCACTCAAGCGAGCGGGGGCTTCCGGCATAATTAGTTATCCGTTGAACAAAGTGATTCACTAGCAGTATATAAGGCATTATCAAAACGTCTTGACAAACCAGCAAAGGAGCCATCAAAATGCGTAAATTGTCTGTACATGTGTTGATGATATTTGTTTTGGTGTATATGTTTGGGCTCAACAGCGTCTGTGCAAAGCAGGCTGAACCGTCGGAATTGGAATCCCTTCCAGATGATACGGTTATTGCTCAAGTGGCGGATCAGGTGATAACTGGGGCTGAATTGCGACAGCGTTTGGTCCGTGAAATTGGGCCGGCTCGGGATCTGTTGTTTCCAGAGAAAATTACCACCGACCCGCTACAGGTCGCTGAATTACTCGTACGTGAAAAGGCTGTGGCTTTGGAAGCACGGGCTGAAGGCTTGCTTGATGATCCAGATATTTCCTGGACTCTCGAAAAGACACAAGACCGCCTCTTGATCAATTATTTTGTGGAAAAAGTGGTTCGGCCCACTGTTTCTGTGACAGACGAAATGGTGGCTGGCCAATTAGCTCGTTCACCAAAGATGACGCCGGAACAGGCCCGAAATGCGGCAGAAAACGTATTGATTCGCGCCCATTTGAACCAATTGATTCAGGGATTGGCTCAGACTCTGAATGTGCAAAAACAGCAGGAGAATATTGCCGTTGCTGGAAGGTTGTACGCCAAGTTGTTGCACCAGCCGAAGATGAAACGCGCCAAGAACATGGCCTGGATTCTTAAGGCGCAGATGCTCACAGAGCTAACGCCAGAGCAAGCTTCCCTGAAATTAATTGAGTTTGAGGGCGGTGCCATTACGTTGCTTGACTTTATGAAAATCGTTCATGGTATGGTGCCTGTCAAACGGCCAAAGGATCTTGTAGAATCCAAAGGTGTCGATAAGGTGGTGACCGCATCTCTGGGGGGGGCTTTGATTCAAGCCCACATCAAGTCGCTGGGATTGCACAAAGATCCTGATATGGCTCGTGAAATCCGGAAAAGGGAAGACAAGCGTTTGTTGGATCTGGCTGTATCCAGAAGGATAAAACCCGTGAAAAGCCCATCGACGGAAGAGGTCAAAGCCGAATTCGAGAAGATCAAAGACAAACTCAAACCCAAGGATCAGGTCAAGATGCTGACTATCTGGTGCCAGGATCGTGACACGGCCGTCAAGGCCAAATCGGCTGTTGAGCGGGGGGACGCGTTTGAAAAAGTCATTGAAGCTATGAGCCTGGACCCGAAAAGGGTGTCAGAAATTTCTGTCATGGAAAGCTCTGAAACTGTGTTCTGGCCACAGATTTGGTCCGCAGAACCCAATCAGGTGATGAATCCCATGCAGGGCTTCTTCAGAGGCACGGTGGTCTGGCGTGTGAATAAGGTGCTTGAAAAGAAAGCAGGAGATCCAGTACCCACAGAATCTCAATATTCAGAGTCAATCAGGAGCCAGTTGTATCGTCAACGCAAAGAAGCCATTCTAAAGCCCTACCAAGAGGAACTGCTCGAGAAATATGACAGCAAAATCTTTAAATCACGGCTAAATGCTTTCAATCCTCTTCATGGCAGTCTGGGCATGCAGGGTGAAACGAGCAATGTCAAACCCCGTACCCTCTATATTGGCACGTCAACCGGCGGTGATAGTCAGGGCATCTATAAGACTTCCTTTGATACAACCACGGGGATTTTGGGTATGCCCGCGCTTGTGGCCGAAATTCAAAATCCTACATTTCTTGCATTGGGACCCGCTGGTAAACGGCTGGCATCCATTGGTGAGACGTCTGAAGGAAAGCTTTTTGGATTTCAAGTGACTGACGGACTAAAGCAGACTGGATCACAAGCGTGCGCAGGCCGCGGTCCTTGTCATGTGGCTGTGCACCCCGCTGGCCGTTGGGCCATAGTCAGCAACTATGGGTCTGGTACCATTGCATCGTATCCGGTGAGTGAGAATGGTTCGCCTGGACCAGCGGTCAGTCAAATTCAGTGGGAAGGTACGCCTCGTGCCCATTCAGCCACCTTTTCGGCTACTGGTCGTTGGGTTATTTTTGCTGACCTGGGCAATGATCGACTTGTGATTTATGCGTTTGATCCTCAGACGGGTGTTTTGAAGCCAGCGACAAAAGCTTCAATAAAAACCGCCAGGGGGGCGGGGCCGCGTCATACCACGTTTCATCCTGAGGGCACGTTCTTCTATGTGGCCAATGAGCTGAATTCTACAGTGTCGTTTTACCACTGGTCAGAATCAACCGGCGTTCTCACCGAAAAGCAGACGCTTGACCTTATGAAGTCAGGGTATCAAGGGAAGCGAAGCTCCGCAGATATCCATATAAGTGAGGATGGAAGATTTCTTTATGTCAGCAATCGTGGGGATGCCAACAGCATCACAAGCTATACTATCAATCAAGACACTGGCATGTTAAGACTCGTGGCTCAGCAAGCTTGCGGTGGAAAACACCCACGCAATTTTACGCTTGATCCCAGTGGCCGCTATCTTTTGGTGGCCAATCGCGATACCAACAACATTGTTGTATTTCACCGTAATACACAAACCGGGGAACTCAAGCCTGCAGATGTTGAGCTATCTATCTCCAAACCCATGTGTTTGGTGTTTCAGCCTTAAAGGCCTGTTTTTTTGCCGCAGAAGACAGTTCTGGCAAGTGTCTTCTTGTCACGCAAAGGCCTCTCGTCAGTCTTCCATAATCCCCTGAATCGCATTGAAGAACGTCACCGATTTTCTGATTTATAGTTCTAAGCTGAGGTTTTTGACGTGCTGGTTCGTTTGTGCGTTCTGACATGGACTCCTGCCAAGGTGGCAGGCTAGGGGTGTTTTGAGGGGCATCTTCTATGTCTTATTTGGAGTATGTAAAATGTTAGTTAAGCGGTACAAAGGGGTTATGTTCGGTGTTTCGAGCGGAGTGGATGTTTGGCATGATATTTGCAATTTCAGACTATTGTGTTATTTTTCGATTTGATTGATCGTTTGTGAAGATACATGTTTTGAAAGGAGCAAATACACATGAAGATTAAACCATTGGCGGATAAGGTTCTAGTACAGCGATTAGAGGCCGAAGCCATGACTTCTGGCGGCATCGTACTGCCCGAAGCTGCAAAAGAAAAACCCCAACGTGGCAAGATTATCGCTGTCGGTGAGGGCAAGGTGTTGGATGATGGCTCACGCAGAGAAATGCAGATCAAAGCCGGTGATGAGGTTCTGTTTACCAGCTATGCAGGGACTGACATTAAGGTAGATGACGCTGAGTACTTGATCATGGACGAGTCTGACATCATGGCCGTCGTGGCATAAGCTTATTTAGCACTCATCATTTTACGAATAAAAGAGACACAAGGAGATAAAACCTATGGCAGCAAAAAAGATTGCTTTTGGTTCAGAGGCACGCGAGGCCATCAAGACTGGTGTATCCAAACTCGCCAGTGCCGTTAAGATTACACTGGGCCCCTGTGGCCGAAACGTGATAATTGAAAAATCATTTGGCTCACCCACAGTAACCAAAGATGGTGTTTCTGTGGCCAAGGAAGTCGAACTTGAAGATGCCTATGAAAACATGGGTGCGCAGATGGTCAAGGAAGTGGCTTCCAAGACGTCTTCAGTGGCGGGTGACGGTACTACCACCGCCACGATCATGGCTGAAAGCATTTTTTTGGAAGGTCTCAAGAATATCACAGCCGGCGCCAATCCCATGCAGGTCAAGCGAGGTATTGACAAGGCTGTCGACGCGATTGTGGATCAACTTCACAGCATCAGCACCCCTGTTGAATCCAGCAAGCAAATCCAACAGGTCGCTACCTGTTCAGCGAATCAGGATGCTGAAATTGGCAAGAAGCTGGCCGAGGCCATGGATCGGGTTGGCAAAGACGGTGTGATTACTGTCGAGGAAGGTCAGTCACTGGAAACAACAGTGGAACTTGTCGAAGGTATGCAGTTCGACAAGGGCTATCTCAGTCCTCACTTTGTGAACAATCCCGAGAACATGAGTGTTGTCCTGGAAAAGCCTTACATTCTGATTCACGAAAAGAAGATCAGTTCCATCAAATCACTGGTACCAGTGCTTGAGCAAGTGGCCAAGCAGGGTAAGCCCCTCTTGATCATCGCTGAAGACGTCGAAGGCGAAGCCCTGGCCACGTTGGTGGTTAACAAGTTGCGAGGTGTACTCCAGGTCGCAGCTGTCAAGGCGCCTGGTTTTGGTGATCGTCGTAAGGCGCTGCTGGCTGACATTGCTGTGTTGACCGGTGGAGAAGCCATCTTCGAAGATCTGGGGCTTGACCTGGAAAAGGTTGATCTTTCGCAGCTTGGTACTGCTAAGCAGGTGACCATTGATAAGGATGCCACCACGTTGATAGAAGGCGGCGGGGCAAAAGAAGCGATCATAGGGCGTCTTGATCAAATCAAGACAGAGATCGACAATTCTACCAGTGACTATGACATTGAAAAGCTGCAAGAGCGTTTGGCCAAGATGGCTGGTGGTGTGGCTCAGATTAATGTGGGTGCTGCCACTGAAGCTGAAATGAAGGAAAAGAAGGCTCGCGTGGAAGATGCACTGCATGCCTGTCGTGCGGCCGTGGAAGAAGGTATCTTACCAGGTGGTGGCGTAGCTATGCTGCGTTGTCTGGAAGTTCTGGACAAGGTTAAAGCCAAGGGCGACGAGAAGGTCGGTGTGGATATTGTTAGGAGGGCTGTTGTCGCGCCTATCAAGCAGATCGCGAAGAATGCTGGTCTGGACGGTTCCATTGTGGCCCAAAAGGTGATGGAAAGTGACGAAGCTAACTTTGGCTATGATGCCTTGCGTAAGCAATATGGTGATATGGTCAAGGCCGGTGTGATTGTTCCGACCAAGGTTGAACGTGCAGCCCTGCAAAACGGGGCGTCAATTGCATCACTGCTGCTGACCACAGATGCCATTGTAGCCGAAATTCCTGAAAAGAAGGAAGCACCTGCCATGCCTCCAGGTGGCGGGATGTACTAGGCAAGTTTGCTCTAAGTGATTCAAGCGGGTCCTTCGGGGCCCGCTTTTTTCGTTATTAGGAGACTAAATCATGGCATTTCGATTTTATAGCAACGCTGTATCACGGGCCACTAGAGGAATTGCTACCAGTATTTTGGTGGTGGGGTTGCTTCTTGTGGGATTTGGCATGCTTATCCTTGCGATGCCTGAAGTATTTGCGTTTATAGCGGCGTGCATTTTCTTCATTGCAGGATCAGGCTGTGCCATTACAGCCATTAAGATCTATTTTGCCCAACGGGCCATGGACCAGTCAAATCAGTCGGAGAATCCCATTTACCGGTCCAATGTACGGATTCATACGCGCAGTGGATTTGATCCCTGATTCCTGCAAGTTTTTACATCATAAAGTTTCGTTGCAACAAATCTCCTCTATAGTCAAGCATGTGCAATGCGTGTTTGCGGTTGTTTCAAAACAGCGTGCCACACAATTATTAGCGCCTACTTTCCCCTTGTTGTTGTACTAAGTCCAAGTCGCATGAACCTCTGCATGTGGCATTTTGTATTCTGGGATGCGTCATCGATTTTGGCGGGGCCAGTGGCGACCTTCGCTGGTACTGAAGATGTTTTGCCCAAGTATCCAGTTTGTAACCTTGGTATTTTTGAGATTTCAATGGATTGTTTCGGCGAGAAAACAAGGGCCGATTGAGATGTAATCTGTGGCTGGTGTGAGCTTTATGTCGACAATGAGAATAAACATGTTGAATGTGAAAAAAAACGGCTGTCACCTCAGGGCCATTCTAAGCACACATAAGATAGTAAAGCCGCATGAAATCAGTCAAATGTGCGTTTTGTGTGATGAACGCACGAGATAGTCATGGGGAAGAATAGAATGTGGTGAGAGACTCTTGGAACTTCTATGGGGAAGGAGCTTAGTTATGAAGATCGCTGGTTCTGGAATGATTTTGGTTGGCGTTTTATTTTGCGGTGTTTTGCTGGTCGGATGTGACCAACGATCTGATGGGTCTGCGTCTGACAACAAGCCTTTACCTCGGTCATTTCAAGACCAACGTCATGTGCCTTACTCATCTCGAGCGTCTCAGGATGACAGTCTGTACCGGCAGATTCTGGAAACCATGCAGCGGGAAAACAAGGTTTTGAAACAACAAATTGAGAGCACTGTTAAAAAGTGTGCAGAGTTGGAGACCCAGCTAAATGCGGTCAAAGTGGAGCGGGAAGTCGCACTCAAAGCGTATATAAAGGTTTCGGCGTCTATCGATTTCCTTAAAATCGATTCCAGCAGCAAGGATCGGCGAATTAGGGAGTTGGAGCAAGCCAACGAGGCGCAGGAGCAGACCATTGCTCAACTCAACCGACAACTCGACGAGATATTGATTGAGCTCAATAGTACAGGGGTAGGAAACACAGACAACGGCTTGATTGATCCTGAGGGGTAATCAAATTATGCGACTGTGGCTTTTTGGACCACCCCCTCTCTCAGGCCTGTTCCTTGGTAAAATCCACCTTGGCAAGGCGATACAAAAATATCTCTCTCTAAATAGGGAACACCTGGTCAAGCCGCGGTTATGACATCCTGAACTGGTGGTCTGCCAGGATGCCAGGGGCTACGGACAGAAATCTTCCCTTGAAAAATAGTAAAACAATGGGTGATGCGGCTCATTTTTCTGAGAGAAGATGTGCTATAATGCTCGCATGTTGGACAGGCTCAAAAACCATATTCTGCACCTGCTTCAAAAGGATGGAACACCCAGGTCTGTGGATCTTCTGGAGCAGGAACTTGGTGTGACGCGGGATCTGTTGCCTGTCTTTGATGAGGCGCTGGACCTTTTGTGCGAAAAAGGTCATGTGGTGATGGGGGCCAATGATCTGGTGCATTTGCCGTCTCTGTCGGACGAGGTGACCGGATACTTCCGTGCCAATGCCCATGGATTTGGGTTTGTCACGCCTTTGCAGGTTTTGGTTGAGGATGACGTATTTATCCCGGCCAGTGCCACAGGCAGCGCCATGTCAGGCGATCGGGTGGTGATTCAGGTTAAGCGCAAGAGCGATAAAACGGGCCAGGTACGTTTTTTGGGTCGAGTGGTCAAGGTTCTAGAGCGGGCTCACACCAAGGTTGTGGGTATGTTGCGTCAGTCTCAGGGACAGTGGCATGTGTTGCCAGATGGGGGAGATTTCTGTCGCCCCATCCTGATAGAAAAGGTGAATTTTCGTGAAGCACGGCATGGGGATAAGGTGGTGGTATTGCTGCGATCTTATCCCACTCGGTCAGAGCCGGCTCGAGGCGTGATTTCAGAGGTCTTGGGTTTTACAGGCTACTATGCCGCCGAGATTTCTGCGATTATGCAGCGGTATGGTTTGCTGGATCTGTTTGAGCCCTCCAGTTTGGTGGAGGCGAATAATGCCCGATTTAGGTTTCGTCCTGAAGACACGCAGGATCGGGAGGATCTGACGGACCACTTGATTGTGACCATCGATCCACCGGATGCCCAGGATTTTGATGACGCCATCAGCCTGACCCGAACTCAAAAAGGTTTGTGGGAACTGGGTGTGCATATCGCGGATGTGAGCTATTTTGTACCCAGAGGGTCGTCTCTGGATTGCGGCGCACGCAAGCGAGGCAATACAGTGTATCTACCAGGGCGAACCCTTCCTATGCTGCCTGAGATTCTTAGCACGGGGCTCTGTTCTTTACAGCCCAACGAAGTTCGGTATGCCAAGACGGTGTTTTTGACATATCACGAAGACGGCACACTCACGGGGTCACGTTTTGTCAATACTGTGATTCGGTCCCGGATGCGATTGACATATGAGCAGGCAGACCAGGCCATTCGAGGCAAGCATCAGGATATGCCCAAGCCCGTGGTGACACTGCTGCGTGACATGGAAACCCTGGCTCGTATCCTGGAAGACAAACGGTGCAGGGCAGGACTGCTACAGCTGCCCATGCCGGAGACACGCGTGCTTCTGGACGATACGGGACGCGTCACAGGGGTAGAGCCTGAAGA
>CAZBTJ010000018.1:0-54978 GCA_964494325.1 uncultured Pirellulales bacterium | reverse complement strand
AATCAATATGCAAAGAATCCAAAAAGCTTCGCTTGTAAGATGTGTCGTTGAAATATCAGTGTTTATGTTTCTCTTCGTTTCGGTTGTGACTGCCAGTGACAGGCCCAATATTCTATGGCTGACCTGTGAAGACAACAATGTGAACTGGGTGGGGTGTTATGGCAATCCCCATGCGGAAACGCCCAATATTGACAAGCTGGCTACGGAGGGGATTCAGTACATGCACTGCTATGCCAATGCGCCGGTCTGTGCCCCGTCTCGAAGTACCTGGATCACGGGCGTTCATGCCCTGTCCATGGGCACGCATCCCATGCGCAGTCGCTATCCCATCCCTCATGACATCATCAAGTACTATCCAGATCTCTTGAAAAAGGCGGGGTACTACGTGGGCAATGACAAGAAAACCGACTACAACATTGGGGGCCGACAGGACGGCAGTGCATGGGATACGAACAAGACTGATTGGAACGAACTGAAGAAGCAGCAACCCTTTTTTATGGTCATCAACAATACAAAGTCTCACGAGTCCCGTGCCTTTGGTGATGTCAACAATACCACGCACAGTCCGGATAATGTCAGACTTGCAAAGTATCACCCCGATATTCCGGATATCCGCAAGAACTACGCCCACTACCATGATCAGATGAAAAAGATGGACGCTGACATTGGCCAGGCCCTGGCTGACCTGGAAAAGGCGGGTCTTGCAGAAAACACCATTGTCATCCACAACTCGGATCACGGTGGTGTCATGCCTCGCAGCAAGCGATTTCTCTTTAACAGTGGGACGCACTGCCCCTTGATTATCCGAATTCCAGACAAGTACAAATACCTGCGTCCCGCCAAGCCTGGTACCAAGGTGGATACGTTGGTCAGTTTTATTGACATGACCAAGACCTGGTTGAGTGTGTGTGGAGCCGAAACGCCAGACTATCTGCAGGGCAAGATCTTCCTGGGTTCTAGGGCCGAGCCACGTGACACTCATGTGAGCTTTCGCGGTCGCATGGACGAGCGCTGCGACAATGTGCGTGCGATTCGCGATCAGAAGTTTCTCTATATCAGAAACTACATGCCATATGCTCCCTGGGGTCAACATCTCAATTACCTCTGGACCATGCGTGCCACACAAGCGTGGGAGGAGCACCACCTCGCGGGCAAGACCAATGCCATTACAGGCAGGTTTTTCACAACAAAACCTATGGAGGAACTCTACAATACAAGCACTGATCCTGACAATGTCCACAATCTGATCGACAATCCGAAGTACGCAAAGGAAGTCAAGCGACTGAGCAGGGCCTTGGATGCCTGGCAGTTGAGGAATTATGACTCCGCATTACTCCCTGAAAGTGAAATGGTCAAACGGGCCGAGGAAGCGGGCAAAACGATTTATGAACTGGTGCGAGATCCGGCACTCTATGACTTGAAGGCGTATCAGCATGCCGCATCTCTGGCACTTGAACAGAAGTCTGCCAACCTTTCGACCTTCTACAAGAATCTTGGTCATGCAGATTCAGGCGTTCGTTATTGGGCCATCATGGGCTGCTTTAACCTGCAGGAGTCGGTGGCATTAAATATGGATACCATCCGCAGATCGCTTAATGACACATCCCACCATGTACGTATCATGGCGGCCTGGATTCTCTATCGTGGTGGTGACAAATCCGGAGCACAGGCCTGCTGGAATGAACTATTGCAGGAAAGTTCCTACGCGTCCTTGAAGATCTTTAACATTGTCGACTGGATCGGCGATGGCGTTGAGCCCTATGTAAAAGCGATGAAGGCCTGTACCTATAGTCACGGTGGTTACGTGGCACGTATGCAGCAATATATGGGCGCGGTGTCTAAGCCTGCGAAAAAGCCACGGAATAGAAATCGGATTCGTAAATAGTCTGGCGTATTCATGAAAGGTTTGTATGACAGTCATTAGGCAGTTGCCCATTCGGCGGGCAATTTTGACCATTGCTCTGTGCATGGTTTCGGCTGCGCTGACCTTCGGGGTTCAGCCGAATATTGTCTTGTGTATGGCAGATGATCAGGGGGGGGGGATACAGCCTACAACGGGCATCCGTTGTTAAAGATACCTCACTTGGGCTCGATAGTCTCAATGGAGATGACTATCAGTAGACAATTCGCTCGTAAACCATTATCATGACACGGCACTAGAACTCATGAGATGTGTAAAATGCGGTTCAATGTGTAACCGCTTGCGCAGAATGAGCAATTTTCCTGGTATAAAATAAAAATGAGTGTTGGAGAATGACATGACCTATTTGATATGCATAGGCGCGTATTTGACTTTGTTGGCAGCCATTGCTATTCGGATGTCTCGGAAAGTCAAGAATCAATCGGATTTTGCTGTGGCTGGCCGATCCTTGTCGCCCTTTGTCATGGTCTGTACGATGTTGGCGGTCTGGATTGGCACGGGTTCGATTGTGGGCAATGCCGAGCAGACCTATGAAAAAGGGGCCTCAGCGCTGCTATTACCGCTCGGCACTCTCTTTGGCATGATCTTGCTGAGTTTTATTGCCAGTCGTGCTCGCAACATCCAGGCCAGTACTGTGCCTGAAATCATTGAAATGCGATTTGGCCCTGTCGCTCGCAACCTTTCCATGTTTGCCCTGGTAGTTGCCTACATGGTGATTGTGAGTTATCAGTTTAATGCGGGTGGTGCCGTATTGGAGGTGATCACGGGTGACAAAGCCCCGGTTGCCATACAGGTGGGGGATACCTTGACTGAAGGGCAACTCACCAAAGGCCGTTTTATCTATGAACCAGAGGAAACATGGACAGGCAATACCGATTTGATCGTAAGTCCCGTATCCGCTGAAGCTGCAGAGCCCATTCGTTATACGATTGAGGTGGTGATGCCGGATGCGATTATTGCGGCCAAGGCAAAACAGAGCGATATCAATGGGGATCCCAATCAACCCAGCGGTATTATTGCCAAGCACAAAAGTTATGTTCGCTTACGGCTTGATGCGTCCAAACTGGGTGGTTTCAAAGAATTTACCATTTCAAAGCTGCCGGCCCAGGGGTCCTCTAATTTAGTAGAGCCTAGACTGACCGCCCAAAAGGCCACGATCATTGCCGCGATTTGTATCATTGGCTTTACCGCTCTGGCGGGCTTGATGAGTCTGGCCTATATGGACATTGTGACCGGTATCATTATTACGATTGCCATGGTGGTTGGCCTGCCTCTGTATTGGATAAAGGCAGGGGGGTACAGTGGTATGGAGCAGGCTTTCCTGGCGATGGGTGATAAACCCGATCACATGAATTGGAATGCCTATTCCGCCATTGATCTTATCAATTTTATTCTCCCGGTTTTCCTATTGATATTGGGGGATGCGAATCAGTATCAACGAATTTTTGCCAGTCGAAATGCCAAGGGGGCCAAGTCGGCCGTCACCGCCATGATTTTTGTGGCCTTTGCCATTGAAATGCTCATCATTGCCTGTGCCTGGGCCGCCTCCAGTCTGACGCCTGATCCTGAAGATGGGAAATACATCCTGATCCATGCGGCCAAGAATATCATGTCCACGGCGCCGGTTATTGGCGTGATGATGTCACATCTGTTTATGGTGACTGTGGTGGCCATTATCATGTCAACGGCCAATAGCTTCCTGCATGTTCCGTCCACCACCGTCATCAATGACGTGTATCTGAAATATATCAACCCCAAAGCCAGTGACAAGCGGGTTCTCTTCTTGAGTCGAGTCCTTGTGGTTGTCTTCGGTATTATTGGCTGGCTGGTGTCTATGGCCTTTGCCGAGTCCACTGGCTTCTTTAGAAAAGCGTTGTTTGCCTTTACCATTTATGGCGCTTCTGTGACACCGGCATTGGTGGCTGCGATTGTCTGGAAGGGTGCGACCAAAGCAGGGGCCATTTCTTCTGTGTTTGTGGGTACTGTTGTCAGTATCGGTTGGCAAGTGTATCTCAAGGGCTACCTGCCGGATTCCATAAAGGACCTTGATGCTGTGTTGCCTGCATTGGTTCTGTCGGTTGGCTCTCTGATTCTTGTGAGTTTAATGACTCAAAAACGAGTCCCTCTGGCAGCCGATTAATGAAAGGCCTATCGATGCCACCTCTAACGTTCTGAGGTGGCTCTAGACCATCAGAAGAGGTACTTCTTGTGTGGTCTGTAGATTTACTGGATATTTGAAAATGGATGGTTAGCTATGCTACATGACCCCAGTCACTATACGCCCCTGTCCGTGGCCCAGGAAATTGCAGTTTCTGGGCATGACAGGGATTGCTTGCGTGCCCTGGCTGCCCGTAAGATGGAGATTGCCTCGCTATCGACTCATCAGGAGATCATACGGCAATGGACGGCCTTGAATGATCTAAAGCCCGAGCGTCCCATGGCCTGGATCAACGAGATCTGCTGGCATGAGATGGACGTGCATGAGGAACTGACATTGCAGTGTGAAGGTGCCTGGGCCCAGGAGCAGGAGCTTCTTTTGCGACGGGAACTGTATCAGTGGCACCATGTACGTGGCGACATGGTGGTTAATCCCTGGATTGAATGTCCCTTGGCTATTCACAGCACGGACTTTGGCATTGTTGAAGATACGGATATTGCCAAAACCGATGATGCCAGCGACGTGGTGTCTCGCCATTTCAACGTGCAGATAACCTGCCTGGATGATATTGAAAAGATCAAGATGCCTGTGGTGACCCATGATGCTCAAGCAACCGCATTTCGATATCAGGCTTTTGTGGACGTGTTCGGTGACATATTGCCGGTAAAACAGGTGGGACAGACGCACATCTGGTTTACGCCCTGGGATTTCTTGATCCGTTGGATGGGGGTTGAAAATGCCCTGATGGCCCTGTATGACACCCCTGATCTGGTGCATGTTGCAGTGGACAGGCTGGTCGATGCCTGGATGGCTGAGCTTGATCAATTTCAGACGCAAGGACTCCTGTCGCCAGATTGTAACAATACACGCGTGGGATCGGGGGGGTATGGCTACGCCTCAACCCTGGCACAGAAGGTTGGCGATCAAGAGATGGGCGTGATGCCCAAGCAGATGTGGGGTTGTTCCAATGCGCAGATATTCAGCGAGGTGTCGCCTCAGATGCATTGGGAATTTGCCTTGGAGCATGATATTCGCTGGCTCGAACGCTGGGGTTTGAATTATTACGGTTGTTGCGAGCCTCTGCACTACAAAACCGAGATCCTCAAACGGATTCCTCGTCTTCGTAAGATATCGGTCAGTCCCTGGTGTGATTTTAACAGGGTATTGGAGGCGTTTGGTGACACCATCGTATATAGCATCAAGCCAAGTCCTGCCATTTTGGCCGAAGAATCCTGGCAGCCAGAAAGAGCCCGTCAAGCGATTCGTGACATCCTGACCATAGCAGAAGGCCACGCACCTGTTGAGTTTATCATGAAGGATATTTCAACCGTGCGATATCACCCCCAACGCCTCTGGGAGTGGGCCAATATTGTGATGGAAGAAATCAACGGCTAACGGGAATCTTCCATAATTCAATTGGGTGTAACCAACTCAACTGGAATGGATCATTTGAACTTTTCGAAGGATCTTAAATGAAGAAGGACTAAGGCGTTCTTGTTTTATTCCATCATAGAAAACCACGTCCTCTGGCAGCCTTTTTTATGGCCTTATTTATTTGACCATAAAGGGTTAAATTATCGAAAAATTGGTGTATCATAGCAAGTAACTATAAGTACTAAAACAATGAGTCTAATTAAATATGGCGGTCTAAAACAATCATCCTCAACTAATGGCCATGTTTTCATCAACTTTCTAGACAGGCTGCGTCCAGCAGGGGGTTGCTACCGCCATATTTAATTGGACTCATGACGATCCTTTTTAATATATCAATGTCTACTGTCTAATTTATTCGGAATGCTCACCTGAAACAGTCCAATTAATATGCTGTTAAAAAAGGCTGCCTCTGGGGGTGGATATTTATTTCTTCTGACCATGGAGGGCATTGGCCCGGTTGAGTCTCTGGTTTGGGACGTCTGCTGTCAGGGAGTTTGGGGTGGGCCTTTAAATAGTCGAGAATCTCTTTTGCGTAGGGGTCGTCTGTTCGCGTGGGTTCGAAGTGTGTATAACGTTGACTGATGCGGCGTTTGATGTCGTGCAATCGTGTTTCTGGATGAGGGTGGGTGGAGAAGAATTCGAGTTCACGTCTCAGGGTATGTTCTTTGAGCAGAATTTCCTGGATCTGGACCATGCCATTGGGATCATACCCAGCCTTGACCAGATAGTCGAGACCCGTGGTGTCTGCTTCTGTTTCGTCCTCTCGGCTATAGCTCAGGCCCATGACCTGGTTGGTCAACAAGGCGAGTTGTGGCATGCCTCGGTTTCCACCACCCGTGGCTATCACAGCTGCAGTGGCAACGCCCATGGCGGTCTGTTTGCTCATTTGCGCGGCTGTGTGGCGGCCCACCACATGCACTGTTTCGTGGGCCAGTACCGCAGCAAGCTGGCTTTCAGTTTCGAGTCTCTCGAGCATCCCTCGCGTAATATAGATGTATCCGCCCGGCAGTGCCATGGCATTGACCATCTCATGATCCAGGGCAATATAGTGATATTCCCATTCTGGATGATGGCAATGCAGGGCGATTCGTTGACCCACCCGGTCTATGTAGAGTTGTAGCGATTCACTGGGGATACGATCATCCAGGGCTTCTTCGAGTCTGGGTGCGATCTGTCTGCCCCAGGCGAAATCATCCTCTTCCTCGTATAACATGAATTCATCTCGCCCTGTGATGGGATTGGTGGCGCAGCCCAACAGAGATAAACAGGTCAGACTTATAATCCCCATGGCCAGGATTTTATTGATCATGTGCGATGTCCTTTTTGTGAAATAAAACCCTTTGAAAATTCATCTTATATCTATTATAACTGGCTCCTTTCGTCAAGGATCGAAAATCATGACACAACAACATGAGTGTCAAGGATGTCAGCATCGCAATAGCTGTGAGGACGTGTATCGCAGGTTGGGGCATAGCGACAGAATGCCTGTGGCAATTAAGGTGTGTATCGCCTTTGTTTTTCCATTGATTGTCTTTGTGGTGAGTCTGGCAATGTCTGAAGTGATACTGAAAAACTACATGAGTGCTCAGGGTGCGACATTGACCGGCTTTGTCGTGGCCTTGGCAGGCGCAATAGGTGTTGCGGCACTGGGTTCGTGGGGTATGCGAATCAGGCCCAAGACAACAAGAAATGGAAAATGATGTTTGAGATTCCAGGGAAATGCACATTTGCAGGCGGTTCGCATCCGCCGGACAGCAAAGAATTCACAGCAGAACGACGGATCGTTCAGGGGCCGGAGGTAGAAACCATTACCCTGATGCTCAGTCAGCACATTGGTGCGCCGTGTGTACCACTGGTAAAAAAAGGTGATGTGGTGCAGGCTGGCCAGAAGGTGGCAGACAATGATGGATTTGTCAGTGCGCCTATCCATTCGCCTGTGACCGGCAAGGTGAAGGAGATTGCATTACAGCCCCATGTGGCGCAAGGTCGTGCCATGGGCATTGTGATTGTGGTTGATCCTGAAAACAATGCACCACAAGAGCCCGTCAATGATCAGTTTACCGAGATGTTTGACGTGACTCAGTACGAGTCAGCTCAGATTTGCGACATCTCTCGTCAGGCAGGGCTGGTGGGCATGGGAGGTGCGGGATTCCCCACACGTGTGAAGCTTGAACCCAACCCACGCTTGCCCAAGGACACGATGATCGTCAATGCGTGCGAGTGCGAGCCCTATATCACCTGTGATTATCGTCTGATGATGGAGTGGACCTATCAGGTCCTGGCAGGGATCAGGCTGGCCAAACGTGCGTCCGGGTGCAGCAAAGTATATATTGCGATTGAAGACAACAAACCCAAGGCCGTCACTGCCATGCAAACGGCGGTGGATGCGTCCGGCTGCTCAGCTGAGATCAAGGTTGTGGCAGTCAAGACTAAGTATCCCCAGGGTGGGGAGCGTCAGCTGATCAAGGCAGTGACCGACAAAACGGTTCCCACAGGGGGCATTCCTCCAATGATCGGTGTTCTTGTCTTGAATGTGGGTACAGTCGCAGCGTTGGCCGAGGCTGTTGTGTGTGACAGGCCCTTGACGCATCGTGTGGTCTGTGTGAGCGGGGAGGCCGTGTCTGAGCCCCAGAATATCTATGTACCCCTCGGAGTGACAGTGCGTACGCTGTTGGAATTTTGCGGTGGTGTGACGGAGCAGGCTGCACGTGTGGTGATGGGCGGCCCCATGATGGGATTTGCGCTGGCAGAGCTGGATACACCGATTACCAAAACGAGTGGGGCCATTACGGTTCTGACACACAGCCAAATTGGACTGGCCAAGTTTAAGCATCGCCAGACAGCCTGTATTCGTTGTGGTCAATGTCTGGAAGTCTGCCCTGAAAATCTGAATCCCACCAAGATCGCGCATGCCGTCAAATTCAATGCCCTGGATGTGGCCAAAGACTACTACATATCGGCCTGTATTGAGTGTGGATGCTGCAGTTATGTGTGTCCCGCGAATATTGAACTGACCGGATACATTCGTACGGGCAAGATCCACCTGGCCAAACAAAAGAAGAAGGCCTGATAAACATGTGACCCCAGGTTTTTATTCTCTCTATTGAGGTTAAATATAGATGCTCAGCAAGATGAAAGTTTCCCATTCACCCCACATCAGTCAGCGCATGTCCACGCGCAGTGTCATGGTTGATGTGATTGTTTCTTTGGTGCCGGCCATACTCGCGGCGGCGATCTATTTTCGTGCCCGGGCCGTGATCCTCCTGCTCACCTGTGTGATGGCCTGTGCCCTCACGGAGTGGCTTTGCAATCTGGTACGCAAGATTCCCAAACCCTTGGAATCGCTGGGTGACTTCAGTGCCGTATTGACCGGTGTGATTCTGGCGTTATCCTTGCCACCCCGGTTGCCCATATGGACTGCGGTGATTGGCTCTGCCTTTGCCATTGCCATTGGCAAGATGGTCTTTGGCGGATTGGGTGCCAATGTGTTCAATCCAGCCATGGTGGGGCGTACCTTTTTGACGGCTTCATTTGGTGCTTTGATGACGACCTGGACCGTGCCTGCGACATTCGATTCAGCCATGCCGAATGTGGCGATCACGGATTCGACACAGGTCGTGGATGCCCGGACCGCAGCCACGCCACTGGGATTGGCCAAGGATGCCATTAAGGAACGTAAGAAATCAGCTGGGCTCGCTGCTGAAAATGAAACCGTGGCTGCAGAGCAGGCCATGACAATCAGTCGAATAGCGGCCAAGACGGTGAACGATCAAATGACATACATTTTGACGGGTGAAGTGGCCGGATGCCTGGGAGAGACCAGTGCCCTGGCCTTGATCCTGGGGGGCATCTATCTTCTGATTCGTAAGGCCATCAGCTTTCACATACCCGCGGCCGTACTGCTCTCGGCGTTTGTGTTTGGGGCTGTGGCGTATGCTGCCAATCCGGAGACCATGGCCAATCCCATGACACACCTGCTCAGTGGGGGGATGCTCATGTGTGCCTTCTTCATTGCGACTGATCCGGTGACTGCGCCGCTCACGCGTCGCGGCATGTGGATCTTTGGTTCAGGCGTGGGTCTGTTGATTATGTTGATCCGTGTGGTGGGTGAGTATCCCGAAGGCGTGATGTTTGCCATCCTGCTGATGAATGCCGTGACCCCATTGATTGATCGTTTGTGCAAGCGAGTGCCTGTAGGAGGTAAGCCCAATGTCCAAGGTTAAGTTTTTTATAGAACAGAGCTGGCTGCTGATTGTGGCAGCCCTGTTATTTGGAGTGTTGCTCGCAGGGGCACAAACCGGGCTGAATCCTCGGATTAAGGCCAATGAAGAAAAGAAGCTCAGTGACAGCATGAAAATGCTTATCACAGATGCCAATCACTTTGAATTGGTAGCCGAAGATGTAGAAATTCCAACCGGTAAGAAAGTTGTCCTGTCGGATGTGTACAGAGGTGTGACTCAATCGGGTGACATTGCAGGCTATGCCTTCATTGCTGAAGGGGCTGGTTTTGCAGACAAGATCAGGCTGGTGATCGCCACAGACGTGGGCTTTACCCGGTACATGGGTTACAAGGTCATGTTTAGCAATGAGACCCCGGGCTTTGGCGACAAGGTCAAGAATGACTTTTATTCGCAACAGTATGTGGGGGCCCCGATCCAGCGTCTGGAATTGGCCAAGGCAGGGGACAATCTTGTGATTGATCAGCGTATCGTGGCGATCAGTGGTGCCACCGTGAGTAGTGATGCAGTCATCAAAATTTTCAATACCTTTGGCCGCAAAATCAAATCTCAACTCCAGGCACAGGGGGTGATTCAATGAGTGACATCTCAACACCGGCTTTAGGTCCGACATTTACCGCAGGATTCTGGAAAGAAAACCCAGTCCTTAGACTGCTCTTGGGCATGTGCCCAACTTTGGCAGTGACTGCGGCTTTGAAGCCAGCCCTCACCATGGGCTGTTGTGTGATCTTTGTATTGACGTGCAGCAATATTGTGGTGAGCCTCATGCGTAATCTACTCAAGCCGCACCTGCGTATTCTGATGTTCACCCTGACTATTGCCACATTCGTGACCATTGCTGATCTGATTCTTAAAGCGTTTGCGGCAGACATGAGCGCAGCCCTTGGCCCCTATGTGCCTCTTATTATAGTTAACTGCATTATCATCTGCCGGGCCGAAGCTTGTGCCAGCAAAAATGGTCTGGTGGTTAGCGTGATAGACGCCCTTGGCATGGGCCTGGGCTTTACCATGACGCTTTGTGTGCTGGCAGGCATTCGAGAGGTTCTGTCCACAGGTAAGCTGATGGAGGTGTCAGTGATGCCATCGGCCTTTGTACCTTGGGCAGCCATGGGTATGCCGGTGGGGGCATTTATTACATTGGGTCTGATGCTCGGCCTGGTCAACATCATCGCCAAGAAGACGTCTTAACAGGGGATTCGGATTATGGATACACTGAACACATTATTACTGGGATTCATCTCCATTGTCTTGATCAATAATCTTGTCTTGACAAAATTTCTGGGCATCTGTCCCTTTCTGGGCGTGTCCGGACGCATTGACATGGCCTTTGGCATGGGCATGGCCGTCACGTTTGTGGTGACATTGAGTGGCATTCTTACCTGGATGATCGACCACTTTCTCCTCATGCCCTTTGGGTTGGAAGTCATGCGATATGTGTGCTTCATTTTGGTCATTGCCGGTGCTGTGCAGCTTGTGGAGATGTATGTACGCAAGTTTTTTCCGCCGTTATACGAGAGCTTTGGCATCTTTCTGCCTCTCATTACAACCAACTGTGCAATCCTCGGCCTGTGCCTGTTCATCAACCTCTGGGAGATCAACAGCCTGCTCGAAGCGTCAGTCCTCAGTTTTGGCGCGGGCGTGGGTTTTACCATGGCCATCTGTATTATGGCGGGCATTCGGGAAAACCTCAATCTCGTGGACGTGCCCCAGTGCTTCAGGGGGGCACCCATTACGCTGATCACAGCTGGACTCCTGACCATGGCGTTTATGGGATTTTCGGGGATGATCAAGTAATTTGGGATTTTGGATTGCGGATTTTTGATTTTAGAAATCAGTCTTCTGGCTTTATTTAGGAATTTACTTCATGGTTTTGGCAAGTGTGGCTGAATTGATTAATAGTGTGTGGCCTGCGGGTGTGATGATGTTGGGTCTGGGTGGTTTGTTTGCATTGATCCTTCTTGTGGCCAGTGAAAAACTCAAGGTCGAGGTCGATGCCAAGGTGGAAGCCATTCAAGGCTGTTTACCTGGCGTAGACTGCGGTGCCTGTGGTTTTGCTGGCTGCGGTGCGTATGCCAAGGCCGTGGCTGCTGATCCTGAGCTCATTGGCAAATGTGCCCCAGGCGGTTCTGCCACCGCTGAAAAAATCGCTGAGATTCTTAGTCTGTCCGTCGGTGGCGGCAGTGCCCCATTGCGTCCGGTGATCCACTGCAACGCGGACATAAGCAATCGCACCTATTACGCCGAATACGAAGGCATTGAAAGCTGCACAGCGGCCAATGCCCTGACCAATGTGCAGGCCTGTAAATTTGGGTGTGTGGGCTATGGTGACTGCGTGTCTGCGTGTAAGTTTGACGCTATCCATATTGTTAACGGTCTGGCTGTTGTCGACTACGACAAATGCACAGGCTGTACAGCCTGCGCCAAGGCTTGTCCCAAGGGCATCATTGAAATGGTACCATTCTCAGAAGATGCCATGACTGTGGTCGCCTGCCACAGCCAGGAAACGGGGCGCATGACACGACAGATGTGCAAGGTTGGCTGCATCGGTTGCGGCCTCTGCAAAAAGAATTCCGACATATTCGAAGTCAACAACAACCTCGCCACTATCAACTACACCAATTACAAAGTGGATGAAGGCGTAGAAACCGCCACCAAAAAATGCCCCACCAAAGTCATCATCATGGCTGGGAAAACCAGTTCTTAGTTCTTAGTTGTTGAAATAGAGTCCGTAGGGTGGGGCCTTGCCCCACGCTGTTAAAAAAGTCTCTCGCCTGCTCGTAGGATTCGTTCAAGGTTGCAGAGTACGCAGAGGGCAAACTGAACATCAATTGCTAAAACAGCCGTTAGCTGAGTTCTGAGATCTGGCGGCTGAAAGCTCCTTCTTAACCACTAATCTTCACTTATCTCCGCTAATTAGTTGCTGCTGTATTCGGATAGTCCGGCCCATTCGAACGTTCGTCTCATGCTGATCCGCCCAATGGGCGGGGCGGTTCTGTCGGACCTCGTGTGTGCTACGCTGGCCTGACCTTTCATGAAGCCGATGCGAGTTTTTCGTCCAGTCCTGCTCGCCCACTCGCGCGAGACTTGGGGCGGTTGACTTGTTTTATTCCGTCTCGAAAACCATGTCCTGTGGGCATGGTCAGAATCAATAGGCTCTGCCAATTGATATAAAACTAGCTGTCATCGCGAGGTACGAAGCGATCTTCCATTGTTTATCAATGTATCATAAACTCAATAGCCTTGAAATACCGACTTGTGCTTAATCCGTAGCGAATGGTTTTGGAACAATAGGCTTGGACGCCATGCTAAGAGAAGAAGCGGCTCATTTTAGCTATTCAACTTTGGAATTGGGTGATGTAGTTTACAGCGATGAAGAAGAAAAATTTAAATCGGAGTTTGCCTCTCTACTACCCGATATACACAGGTATATTGATGCTGTCACAAAGGACATGTTTTCTGGGACCAGATGAATCGAAACGAACAGCAGAAGAATTAAGGGAAGAGATTGGAGCGGATGCTCATAAAGGGGGATGGGGTAATCAGGCTAGTATTGATCAGGAGTGGTCAAATGTTATGCTTTACGTTATTCGGAAGAAAGAAGAAAAGCTCTTGTACCCCAAGTTTACCCGGTATGATGAGGACTGGCTCTTGATTCGAGATGCTTGGCCCCTTCCATTCTTGAATCCCGAAAATGCTATAGAGCATCTGTTCTGCAAAATTCAATCGGGAGAAACAAATCTTGCTTTTCATCGTGTCTTTGTTGTCAGCAGAAGTAATTTCGGGCCTATATGTGAGGTGACAGAGTCTGCGGTTCATGTTTATCCGAGAAATGATTTGTGGGGAACACACGAGGCCTGCCCTGGACGCAGTATCTAGCGTGGATCATGGGCATCAGTTTCATCTCAAAAAAGAACAAGCTATGCATGAGTTCCCCGTCGAGTACGTAGGGTTAGAGTACTTCCAACTTTATGAAGATTCATGCCTGATAAAGGGTGGATACTCAGGCTGGCAGCCTAAAGCTACTGGGGCAGAGCCGTTGCGAAGGACCAATGGTTCATGGGGAGGTGCGTCAGCCAATCAAGACAAGAAACTTCCATCTGATTCATGTTCAAATCGCACCAGCCTTCCAGTTCTTCCGTGAAAAACAAGCTCTCAGCCTTCAGCGATCAGCTCTCAGCTCTTTTTGAACCACTGCGTGGGCTTGTTAAATAGATCCCTCACGTGCGTTCGGGATGACAGGTCACTTTGTTAGGTTGTTTGGCTGGCGTAGGTGAATTCGCATAATTCGTAAAATTGGCGGGTATCAACAACTCAGCCAGTGACAACGTAACTGGAATTTCTGTGTCTTCTGCGTATTCTGTGGTTAAAAGAAGGTTATTCGTTATTCGTTGTTGGTTTGTTGTCGCTTCGCGGCCAGTTAAATAGATGCCTCAATCCTTCGGCATGACAGGTCACATTGAACGACTCTTCTGCTGATTTGACGGTATTTTAATTCGTATGGGAAAACAGTTTTGTTACTTTCACACCTTCTCATGCCTAGAAAGAAAAACCTGAAACTTGAAAGCTGAAACCTGAAAGGGCAAGGCCAACGTTCGATACACCCCTCAGGTTTCAGCTTTCATCCCTCATCCCTCTTTAATGTATACAGCCACCATCTTTGTTTGCGTTGTTTGGCGGATCTGGCTTGGCGTTCGAAATAGACTTCCATTTCAGTGGTGTCCGTCATGAGGAGTCGATACCCGTGTTTTCGGAGATACAGTTCTGAGGTACCTGATCGGCAGGGGCCTGATTCTTTCCAAACCCGCAACACCGACTTTATCCCGTATTTTTTATCCCGCCACATAAATCCCTGGGGAAGGACTGGTTCACCTGGTACATATGACTGAGCAGGGTCTCCCTTGAAGAGGGGCGTGATGGATTCGCTGATAAACTCATTCATAGTATTTGGCTTTCAGCTTTCAGCCATCAGCTTCAAAAAAGACGGCTTGCTAGTCACCCAACACCCAACACCCAACACCCAACACCTATTTTCATCTTTTCCGATACTTCTGCCAGAGCTCTCGAACCTCTCGCAGGATTTCAGCTGAGTGTCGATTGGCCGAGAGTCGGGAGTCCGGGTCACAGGTCCATTCAATGGGAAATTCACAGACTGTATGGCCCAGGCTTTGGGCCAGCAGAATGATGTCGATGTCAAACAAAAAACCCCGGACTGTGGTTGTTTCAAAGAGTTGTCTGGCGACCTTACCCTCAAAGACTTTGAATCCACATTGTGTGTCGTGCAGAGATCTCAGTGAGGGAAACAGGAGGTTTAGAAGGAGTCGAAAAACGCGAGAGTACACACGGCGTCTTGCTGATTGATCCCTGTGGATGATACTCTTCGGGTGTCTGCGCGACCCCACAGCCAGAACGCAGCCTTTTTCCTGGATCAGATCCCGGCCGATTTTGGCTTGGGCAAAGGGGATGCAGCAGCCGCTGTCCGCAAAAAGGATACAGTCGCCTTTGGACGCCAGGATGCCTGTCTTGACAGCGTAGCCTTTTCCGCGGTTGGTCTTCAGTGTGATGACGTGACATGTCACTGATTCAGGGACCGGGGTCTGTGATGCCACTTTGGAGCTCTGGTCTGTGCTGCCATCATCGACAATGATGATCTCGCCGGTGAGCCCAGAGGCCGTGAGAAACTCCGAGGCCTGTCGGATGTCTTGTGCTATCTTGGTACATTCATTATACGCGGGGATGACAATGGATAGATCGATTTTGGGCATGGGGTCTCTTTATGAGGCGCGTTGTCTGAAGGTGCTGGGGCTCTGCCCCGTTTTCTTCTTAAAGCTGGTAGCAAAGTATTGACTCAGGCCGGGATAGCATCCATGGGCATAGGCGCTGTGAAATAGCTCCCCGCGTGCCTTGGCTATTTTAAGGTTTTCACAGGTGTCTGCTTTATGCGTACCGTCTACATCATAAAATATAGCGGGTTGTGGCGTTTTCTGACGTCGCATTGGTTCTCTCAATTAAGCCCATTGAACCATATTCAAAATATGTCATTCAGAGTGTGAGGTTGGAGATGGTAATTTATTCACGTCATCTCTGTCTACCTATGCATCTTAGCCTGGAGACTTTGGATTGCCAGCATAATCATGCTAAACCCAATAAAAAAGGCGTGTTAAAGCGTTTTGACTCGTGAGAAAGGGGAGATTCTGTGGTTTCGTCTCCGACCTGGGATGTTCAAGTGAGTCGTGTTAAAAACATACCAGTCGTACATTTCAGAAGATTGTTCTGTCAAATTTGCCTATTATTCAACACCATACATTGACAATTGCCTGCGACTGAATTACACATTAAGTAAGAGACGTATTATTATGGTTCAAAACATTCAGCAACTTATGGCAAAGCATGTTGTAACAACACATAAATTCAGCAACGCATTTATTAATGACATGCCACGTGTTTTCAATTGATTTAAGGAGAGATTATGAAGTTGGGTCGTAAATTAAAGATGGGGATGATTGGTGGTGGTCCTGGTGCTTTTATCGGAGAAGTGCATCGCAAAGCTTCCAGTCTTGACGGTGAAATTGAACTCGTAGCCGGGGCCTTTGACATTGACCCCAAGAAATCAAAAAAGATGGGCAAGGAACTTGCGCTGGATTCATCAAGAGTCTATTCAGACTACAAGACTATGATTAAATCCGAATTGGCCTTACCCGAAGGGGAACGTATTGACTTTGTGGCTGTGACCACGCCGAACAATTGGCATTTTCCCATTGCTCGTGACTTTCTCAAGGCTGGTTTCCATGTGATGTGTGAAAAACCCATGACGATTTCAGTCAAGGATGCCAAAGAGCTGGTCAAGCTCGTCAAGAAGACCAAATGTGTATTTGGCCTGATGCATAATTACACCGGATATCCCATGGTAAAACTGGCCAAAGACATGGTGGCCAAGAAAAAACTGGGTAAGATTCGTAAGGTTGTGGTGCAGTATCCTCAAGGGTGGCTGGCCACAGCACTGGAAAAGACCGGTCAGATGCAGGCTTCATGGCGAACAGATCCCAAGCAGAGTGGCGCTGGTGGTTGTGTGGGTGACATCGGTACGCATGCCGCGAATCTGGCTGAATACATCACAGGTAATAAGATCACGGACATTTGTGCTGAACTGACGGCCTTTTTGCCGGGGCGCAAACTGGATGACGATTGCAACTGCATCCTCAAATTCGACAATGGGGGCAAGGGCCTTCTGCATGCCACACAGATCGCTATTGGTGAAGAGAACAACCTGGCCATCTGGGTTCATGGCGAGAAAGCCAGTCTTGAATGGCACCAGGAAGATTCCAACTATTTGTATGTGCGTCCGCTTGGTCAACCTGATCAGGTGTGGAAGCGGGGCAATGAGTATGTGGGCAAGATGAGTGCTGCGGCTGGCAGAGGTACCCGATTGCCATCTGGTCACCCCGAAGCTTTCTTCGAGGCATTTGCCAACAACTATGCGAATTTTTCTGAAACTGTCAAGTGTGCGATTGCTGGGACCAAGGCCAGTGCACTGGCATTGGATTTCCCAGGCGTGGAAGAGGGATTACGCGGCATGCAGTTTATCGAGACTGTGGTGACCAGCAGCAAGAGTAAGCAAAAATGGACAAAAATTAAAAAGTAAACGTTCTAGGGGCTAGGATTTAGGTTCTAGGTTCTGAGTTCTTAGTTTTTAAGATATCAATCTTGATTTTTGATTTGGAGATAGGTTCATGGCTAGACCTGTGACTTTATTTACTGGACAGTGGGCAGATTTGCCTTTGGAAGTGTTGGCTGAAAAGGCTGCGTCTTGGGGATATGATGGTTTGGAATTGGCTTGCTGGGGTGATCACTTTGATGTGGATCAAGCCTTGGCTGACGATTCCTACTGTCAGGGCCGTATTGATTTGCTCAAAAAACATGGGCTCAAAGTGTTTGCCATTTCGATGCACTTGGTGGGCCAGGCTATTTGCGACCGTATTGATGAACGTCATCAGTCCATTCTGCCTCCTGACGTATGGGGCGATGGCGAAGCTGAAGGCGTCCGTCAAAGAGCAGCGACCAAGATGATTGATGCAGCCAAGGCAGCCAAGAAGCTCGGTGTGAAGGTGGTCAACGGATTTACCGGCAGTTCCATCTGGCACATGCTGTATTCATGGCCTCCCACATCTCCTGAGATGATCGAGGATGGCTTCAAGGATTTTGCCACACGCTTTACGCCCATTCTGGATGAGTACAAAAAGTTGGGTGTGAAGTTTGCGTTGGAAGTCCATCCCACGGAAATCGCATTTGATATTGCCTCTGCCAAGCGAGCGATTGAGGCCGTGAATGGCCATGAAGCGTTTGGCTTTAATTATGATCCCAGCCATTTGGGTTATCAGGGTGTCGATTACGTCAAGTTCATTCGTGAATTTCCGGATCGCATGTTCCATGCCCACATGAAGGATGTCTGGTGGAATCATGGCGACGGTACAGTGGGTGTATTCGGGGGTCACACTGAATTTGCAGATCCACGTCGATATTGGGATTTCCGGTCGATCGGACACGGGGATATCAAGTTTGAGGACATTATTGTGGCCTTGAATGACATTGGATATCAGGGACCGTTATCTGTGGAATGGGAAGACAGCCGCATGGATCGCGAGCATGGTGCGGAAGAAGCGGCTCAATTCTTCAAAAAGGCCGATTTCAAACCTTCGAATATCGCGTTTGACTCAAATTTTGACAAGAAATAGTCAAACCCAAAGATGTTTCAAAGTTGTGGCGGTCTGAAAAGCAGGCCGCCACAACACAATTATGGCCGAAAATGGGGGCGGGTTGGCCATGTGATTGTTTCACGTGTCCCCAGGCCAGTATCCGAAATGGAGACGAAAATCGAGTTTTATTCTCAAGAGTCCTGAGGCAAATGCTCAATTTGAGCTGATCCCAAAGAGGCTCAGGGGTGTTGAAAATAAAAAACGGAAAAATGGTTGGGTTTCGGCTATTGTTATACAAACAGAACCTAAAGTTAAGGACTGAACTGTGAAAACTGCCATGTGGAAAAAATGTCTAGTTTTGGGTTTCATTAGCTTAACAGTCTGTGCCTGGGGCGTCACAGAGGAGGAAGTGGCCAAAATCCAGGAGGCTTCTCCTTCTGTGTCCGTGGTTAAGCCTCGGGCCGATCGGCATCTGCTTGTGATCGATCGGTGTGATGGCTTCCCGCATTCCTCGATTCCGTATTGGGACAAAGCACTGGAGATTTTGGCTCAGAAGACGGACGCATTTAAAGTGAGTTTTTCTTCTGATATGTCAGTATTTCAAGAGGGAAAACTGACAGCCTATGATGCGATTTGTTTTAATAACACTACAGGTTTATCATTTTCAGATTCACAAAAACAGGCCTTGATGTCTTTTGTCAAAAATGGCAAGGGGATTGTGGGGATTCACGCGGCCACGGATAATTTCAAGGGCTGGCCCGAGGCCTCGCACATGATAGGGGGGACCTTTACGGGGCATCCCTGGACCAGTGGTGGGACATGGGCTATTAAGATTGACGATCCTTCTCACCCCCTGATGGCGTCGTTTTCAGAGCTTGGATTTACCATTAATGACGAGATATATCGTACAGACGCGCCCTATTATGACCGCACCAAGCAACGCGTCCTGATGAGCCTGGATCTGTCAGATCCCGTGACAGGGAAGGCACCCGGCGTGAAGCCATCGGATTCGGACACCGGATTGAGCTGGGTTAAATCCTACGGCAAGGGGCGTGTGTTTTATGGGTCTCTGGGACACAATCACCACATTACCTGGAATAAGGCCATACTGGCTCACTATCTTGCAGGGATTCAGTTTGCCCTGGGCGATCTGGATGTCGATACCACGCCCATTGCGTCTCGGGCTACCAATTTGAACTGGGAAACCGTGGATGAGGTGCTCAAGCAGGTGGCAGCGTATGACTATGCCGGTTCCAAAGAGGGATTGCAGCGTTTGGAGCAGATTGTGCGTGAAGCCACTGCCTATTCTGGAGACCAGCGTAAACTTGAAGAAGCCATGATACCTCTGCTGACGCAAGACATTTCATTGGCTTCCAAGGATTTTGTATGCCGGCAGTTGCGTTTGATTGGGTCTGAAAGGTCGGTTCCCGATTTGCTGACCCTGTTAAGTGATCCCAATGCCGAGTATATGGCACGCATGGCCTTGGAATCCATTCCAGGAGAAGGGGTGGATCAACGGTTACGTGCAGCACTGCCCGACATGGATGCCGCTGTGCAGGGTGGCATCATCTCAACCCTGGGGCGTCGCGGCGAGAATCGGTCAGTGGCCGCATTGGCAGCATTTCTGACGCATGAAAGCGAAGCCCTGGCCACAAATGCGGTTCGGGCTTTGGGCAATATTGGTTCCGAGGACGCATTATCTGCGTTGAGTGGTGCCCAGGATAAGGTGGCCAAGTACGTCAAAACAGAATTGCTCCATGCCTTGCTTCAGTGCGGTGACAACATGATTTCTGCCTCCAAAACGGAGCAGGCGGTGTCTCTGTACGAGACATTGATGGAATCGGATCATCCCAAACCTATCCGTATTGCGGCCTTACAGGGATTGGCTTCGGCGGAGCCCGGCAAGATTGCAGAACACATCACCGGGATCATGAAGAATAAGGATTCGGTCCTCATGGGGCCAGCCCTGAGCCTGGTGGCTCGCCTCAAGGATCACGCTCAGATCAAGCGAGTGGCTGCCAAAATGAATGCCTTGTCTGAAGCCGATCAAATACTCCTGCTCAGTGCTCTGGCTCGCACGGGTCAAAAGGCCGCATTGGAGCCCGTCAAAAAGACTGTGGCAAGCAGAAACGAAGCCATCAAAGTGGCGGCCCTGACGGCCCTGGGGAAATTGGGTGATGAGAGCTGTATTACACTCCTGGCCCAATATGCAGGGCAGCGGAATCGAACCATTCAGGCGGCTGCTAGGGGCAGTCTGAATCAACTGAGCAGTGATGCGGTGAGTGCTGAAATCATTCGCCTTCTAAACCAGACTGACGATGTAGTGGTGCGTGTTGCTCTGCTGAGGGCTGTGGCAGATCGTCAAATGCCTGAGGCCCTGGATGGGGTGCGTGCTGCATTGGATGATGCCAGTCGCATTGTGAAAAATGAAGCCTTGAAAACCATGAAGGCATTGGCCGGCAAGACTGATATCGATTTGTTGGTCTCCAAGTTGGTCCAGGCGCCGCAGCGAGGTCTTGAGGATGCGATTGTGGTTGTCACGCAACGTGTTGACCTGGCTGAAAAGGTATCCAAAGATCTGGTGAGAAAAGCTGGCTCAGGGTCAGCACCTGTGCAAATGTCCGTGCTTCGTATCTTGGCTCGCTTGGGACAAAAAACCGGTTTGGCCTATATTGAAGCACAATACAGCTCAGACAACAGTCGTGTGAAAACCGAAGCTGTCCGTGCCTTGTCAAACTGGCCCAATCAACAGGGTATGGATTTGGCGTACAACATTGCCAAAGAGGATGATAACTTGACCTGCCGAATTTTGGCGCTCCGGGGCTACATCAAGATGGCGACCATGGCCTCAGATCAAACGGTGAAAGATCGTTTTGATGGGTTGGCCAAGGCAATGACCCTGGCGAATAGGGAAGATGAACGCAAGATGGTGTTGTCAGCCCTGCCTCAGACACCCTGTAAAGAAGCGTTGGCCATGGCCTTGTCTTATGTGACGCAGGCGACGGTCACAGCCGAGGCGCAGGCTGCGGTCATTGATCTCTGTGAAGCGATTGCCAAGACAGACTCTGAAGTCGTAAAAGTGGCCCTGGCGAAAATGTCCAATGGCAAGGTGAGTGCCACAATCAAAGATCGTATCACACAATTGCAGCAACAAATTAATTGATACCTACTAGTTTCCAGTTTCAAGGAGTGTATACCATGAGTATGTCAAGACGAGAATTTTTTGGGGCAGCTGCTGGCGCAATGGCTTTTTCATACGTTCCCAGTACCGTTTGGGGGGCCAATGAGAAGCTGAACATCGCAGTGATTGGATCAGGTGGCATGGGAGGCGGCAATCTGAATGCTGTATCTTCTCAGGCCATTGTTGCTTTGTGTGATGTCGATGATAAACAAGCGGCTGGTTCCTTTAACAAGTATCCCAATGTTCCGAAGTTCAAAGATTTTAGAAAAATGTTTGATAAAATGTCGGATTCTATTGATGCGGTGATTATTGCCACACCGGATCATACCCATGCTGTGGCTGCCATGGCCGCGATTACACGGGGCAAGCATGTGTATGTGCAAAAACCCATGACACATTCGGTATACGAAGCCCGTATGCTCACAGAGGCCGCTCGCAAGCATGGCGTGATTACCCAAATGGGTAATCAGGGTGCCTCCATGGAAGGTGTTCGTTTGGTGTGTGAATGGATTTGGGCCGGTGCTATTGGCGAGGTCAAAGAGGTTCACGCCTGGACAAATCGCCCGGTCTGGCCCCAGGGTATTGCTCGTCCCAAAGAGGTTCATCCTGTACCTGGTTCATTGGATTGGGATTTATGGCTGGGCCCGGCTCCCAAGCGTCCCTTTAACAACTGCTATCTGCCATTTAACTGGCGTGCCTGGATTGATTTTGGAACGGGTGCCCTGGGTGATATGGCCTGTCACATCCTTGATCCGGTTTTTAAGGCGCTTAAGCTCAAATATCCCACCAGTGTTGAAGGCAGTGTGGCTGTCAGATGCAACGAAATGTGGAAGACTTATCTGAGCGATGAGACCTATCCGGATGCCTCCATGATTCATTATCAATTCCCGAAACGGGGCAACTTGCCACCCGTCAAGTTGTCATGGTATGATGGCGGTTTGATGCCTCAGCGTCCCGATGAACTGGAAGAGGGACGTCGCATGGGCGATGGCGATGGTGGTGCGTTGTTTGTGGGATCCAAGGGGAAATTGATGTGCGGTTGTTATGGCAAGGGTCCTCAATTGATACCGTTTTCCAAGATGCGGGAATTTAATCCTAATCGTCCAGAAAAGACGATTCCAAGGATTAAAACGAGTCATGAAATGCACTGGGTAGAATGTTGCAAGGCCAACAAACCTGGCACCACCTCTTCACACTTTGACTATGCAGGTCCATTTACTGAAAGTATTGTGATGGGTAATCTGGCCACGCGTTTTCCCAACCAAAAAATACTGTGGGACGGTGATGCCATGAAGGTGACCAATTTATCAGAGGCCAATGTGCTCATTAATCCACCTTATCGTGACGGTTGGAGTTTATAAATAGAAACCAATGGCGGTTGAATGAAGGGTTTGTTCACTTTGTCGACAAAAAAATGAAAAAGCTAGCTTTCTGAGGTGCAAGAACTTGTGTATTATGTCAATACGCAAGTTTGGCCGAAAGCAGGCTTCTGGATCCGTTCCAGTCTAAATTCAGTTGACTGCCTGAAGAATCAATATTCTCTAAGGGAAGGTTTGAAACAATTATGAAAGATTCAATCTCAAGACGAAATTTTATCCGTTCATCAGCTGCGATGGGCGCTGGTATGTTGTTGAGTCCGAAGGCATTTGCAGCCGGCGTGGCACCCAAAAGCAAAGACGCCATTAACATTGGTCTGATTGGCTATGGTGCAGAAGGTCAGGTTCTTAGCGATTCAGTGGTCAAGATCAGCCAAGATCAGCCCGTGCATTTCAAGGCTGTGTGCGATATCTGGGAGTCCAAACGTGTGCTGGGCTCAAACATGCTAGGTCGGGCTTACAAGCATCTTGGTCACTCTGCCACACCCTACACTGATTTCGAAGACATGCTGGAGAAGGAGGATTTAGACTGCGTGATCGTGGCCAGTCCGGATTTTTGGCACGCAAGACACACCATTGCTGCCCTCAAAAAGGGTTTGCATGTGTACTGCGAAAAGGAAATGTCCAATTCACTGGTTGATGCCAGGGCTATGGTGTTGACGGCTCGTGAAGCTGGCAAGCTTTTGCAGATTGGTCACCAGCGACGCAGTAATCCCAAGTATCGATTCTGTTATGACAAGATGATCAAGGAGCATGAGATTTGTGGCCGAATGACGACCATTAATGGCCAATGGAATCGTGCTCGCAGTGCGTGTGAAGATCTGGGGTATCCGAAGGGGACTGAAATTGATGAGGCGACTCTGAATCGATATGGTTTCAAAGACATGCATCAATTCCGCAATTGGCGTTGGTTCAAGGGCTTGGGCGGTGGACCGATCGTGGACCTTGGATCTCATCAGATCGATATTTACAGCTGGTTCCTGGAAGCCCAGCCCAAATCTGTGATGGCCAGTGGCGGTGTAGACTATTGGACTGGGCACGAATGGTATGATACCGTGACTTGCCTGTTAGAATATGAAACCAAATATGGGATGGTTCGGGCTTCATACCGTACATTGACCACCAATTCCAATGGCGGTTACTTTGAGCAGTTTATGGGTGACAGGGCTACGCTGGATATTTCTGAGTCTGGCCGTAGTGCTGTGTACCGCGAAAACTGGGTGCTAGAACAGGAATGGTATGCCCTTGAAAATGCCCGCCTGATCAAACGTGAACAGGGTTTGGCCCAGGCGCAGGACACACCCGCCGTGTTGGATGTGCGTTCTTCTCCGAAGCCCCCCAAATACAATCTGTTGGTGGACATGAACATGCCATTCCATCAACCTCACCTGACAAACTTCTTTGACTCAATGCGTGGTCAGGATACGCTCAATTGTCCGGGTGAAATCGGGTACGAAACGGCTGTGGCAGTGCTCAAGGTGAATGAGGCTGTTGAAGCTGGCAAGAAACTTGAATTCAAGCCTGAAGATTTTCACGTTTAATTAGGAGATGTCACCCGGCATGGCTAAACAAATAAAACAAAGAGTACAGTGGATTACTATTCTGACTATGTTGCTCTTGATCGCAGGTGTGGCCTGGAGTCAGGAGGAATCTGAAGAATCAGGACGTCTTGGTGATTTTAGTGATGGCAGTCAATCCCATGCAGTGCATCATATTGGCCTGTATGTTGAAGATGGTTTTCCCATCTTTCCGGGCGTAAACGATGATAAACCCTTTTCCTTGTACACGACCTGTATTGGCTGTCATCAAATTGAAAACATAGAGGAATTTGTTGACGGTGTCAAAAAGGTTGACCCGGGCATTGAAAGCGGTTGGCACTTTAATCCAGTCCCAGATCCGAATTCTAAGGCCCCCGTGGGTGAACCCTGGATCTACTGGGATTGTGCCACAGGCACCCAGTTGCCCCTGTCGGATCGTGCTTGGCCCGGTACGTTTACTGCCAATGAAGCAGGCTTGTCTGCTTGGTGGAAGACCCGCGTTTTTGGCAGACACATGCCAGGTGGCGGATCCGGCGTATTGAAAGACTCCGAGCCCAAAGATCCAGGCGATCCTTGGGATCAGTCTGGAAACCTTGCGATAAATTGTCTGACCTGTCATGATGCAGAACCTCTGCATGATCAAGTACAGCAAGCCTTGTTGATCAAGAAGAACGCGTTCAAATGGGCTGGGCCGGCGACATCAGCGTTTGCCTATGCCCATGCGACCAAGCCTCGTCCTCGTGCAGAACATTTTGCGGATCTCATGCCTGCGATAGAGTATGATGAAGACCGCTTTTTCGCCGACAATAAGGTGCGTATGGACTTGCGTTCTGGTGACCTTAATGAGCGCTGCCAATTCTGTCATTCTACCACCCTGGCCCATGGTAATGATTCATCGTGGCAGGAGGATGTTCACATGGCGGCAGGGTTGTCATGCACAGACTGTCATACCAATGGGTTGGATCACCAGATTACCCGAGGCTATGAAACAGAAGCTGAGGTGACCGGGCGTCCTCAAGCGGCGACTGTGTCGTGTAAGGGGTGTCACCTTGGACAGGATGAAGCCAGCCAGCCAACAGCAGGACGATTTGGTGCGCCATACCCCATACACAAGGGGATTCCTACGGTTCACTTTGAATCGCTGAGTTGTACGGCTTGCCACAGTGGTCTATGGCCCAACAAGGATGCTACTGTGGCCGTCAAGACCTCCCGCGCTCATGCCCTGGGGACCCAACAGATCAATCGTGATCCCGAGGCTCTTCCGCATATTCAGATGCCCGTGTTTGCTCCTGGATCTGATGGTAAGATCGCACCTCATAAGCTGGTTTGGCCTGCATTTTGGGGTTGGCAAACTGGGGATAAAATCACGCCCATGCCCGTCTTGAAAATCAGGGATTGGGCCGGACGACTGTTAAACACAGATTCTGAAATTTCTCAAATGTCCTGGCCTGAATGGTCGCAACAAGATGTGCAAGACATTCTCGCGGTTCTTCAAACGCATGCCGAGTTTGGTGATCAAGCCGTGTATGTCAGTGGCGGGCAGGTGTATCGTCTGGAGGGCACAACCCTTGCCTCAGAGGCGCATGAGGCTGCCAAGCCTTATATGTGGCCAGTGGGGCACAATGTGCGGCCCGCCGCTCAGTCTTTGGGTGTGCGTGCTTGTCAGGATTGTCATGACTTGGATGCAGGCATCATGTTCGGTCAGGTGGCTGTGGACGGTGTGTTTGCCGATCCCAACGCGTCAGTGACTATGGTTAGCATGCAGAACATTGATCCGGCATTGGCCAGCGTGTTTGCTCGAACCTTTGTATTCCGTCCTATGATGAAGACGGTGGTTTTTGCTGTGAGTGCCTTGATCGCGTTGGTCTTGTTGCTGTTCGGGCTCAAAGCCCTTGAGCAGGTGGCCTGTTTCACAGGGCGATCTATGACCGTGCCATTTGACTTGACAGGATTACTCAAGAAGGCAGCCACTGGCGTGGGGGCATTGATGATCCTTATCCTTGCGATTACTGGATTTGCTCCGGGGACTATCACTGGGTATGGGCTGATGCTACATGCGACCTGTGCCCCTGTGTTTGTCCTGTGCATGGCCTACTTGGCTGTGGCTTGTGCCAAGGCCAATGCTTGTCGAGTCGCTGGTTTGGGTCTGATTCGTGCTATTAGTTTCTGGACACTGGCGTTCTTGACATTACCTCTGGCTTTAAGCGAAGCCGTGAGTATGCTGCCGTTGTTTGGCACGTACATGCAACATGTCTTGGCGTTGACCCACATTGTCACTGCCTGGGTGTTTGCCGGTGTCCTGGTGGTTTATATTGTCAGTGCTTTGGGTTCGAGAAAGTAGATGCTCAGTGCGACGACTAAATGCAATGCGGATTGGGCCGAGTGGCTCAATCTGCACAATAAAGAGTAGCTTAAAGATTAAGGAGAGTCAGAATGAGCGATAAAGCTGAAAAGAAGCCCGGCTTTTTGCCAGACTATCTGGCCACGGCCAAACCCAACCCCAAGGAGAATCGTGCCCCTTGGTTCAAGAATACCATGCCAACATACGCGGGTGTGTTTCTGTGGTTTGTATTCTGGATGGGGGCTACTGGGGCACCCAATGCGGGTGGTGTGTTATCCCATGGGATTATGGCCCCGATTGTCAGTTTGGCCATGGCCGCGTTGTTGTGTCACCTGTTTTACTATGTTGTTCTGGGTCTTCTGGGACAAAAAACGGGGTATCCCCTGTACATTGTGGGCACCTCGACCTTTGGTGCCAAGGGTGGTTTTCTCATGCCCGGTTTTCTCATGGGTGTGTTGCAGTTTGGCTGGCTTGGTGTGAACATCTTCTTTTCGTCCATGGCGTTGAGTAGTGTGATCCCCGTTTCTCCAAAAATTATCATGGTGGTCTGGGGTGTTCTGGCTGCGTTTATGGGATTAAAAGGGATTCAGTATGTGGCCCGTGTGGCGACATACCTACCTCTTATTCCGTTAACTGCGTTAATCGTGATGTTTGTGATGACCTTCAGTGGTTTAAAAACATTTGATGCTGGAGAATTTGTCCAGTTCCATCAAACCACAATGCCTAGCACCCCTTCGGCGTTGTCCTCCTTTGGGTTGTTTGCCTTTGTCCTGACCTATGTGATCGGTTTCTTTGCTACTGCGGGTGCTGCAGGTACGGATATGGGCACCAACAGTCGTGACAGCAGAGACGTCCATCTGGGTGGCTTGGTTGGCGTGGCTGTGGCCATCATTGTGACCGCAGGTTTGGCCATGTTGATTGTGGCAGGGTCCTATGGCAACCAAGAGATTACTGCCAAGGCGGTTGAAGCAGCCAGCGCCGCACAGGCTGAGGCTGTTGCAGGCGGTGATGCAGAAGCCGCAGTGGCGTTGCCCATGTCTGCTTTTGACCTGATCCCCGTGGTGTTGGGTAGTACCGCAGGCAAGTGGATTCAGTTCCTCCTGGCTTTGGCGGCCTTTCCTGCGGCCTGTTTTTCTTCTTTAATTGCGGCCAACAGTTTCAAGACCACCCTGTCCAAGGTCAATCCATTTATTTCAGTTGGCATTGGTACGGCCGTGAGTATTGCTCTGGCCATTTCAGGGAAGGCTGGGGAGTTGATTCCTGTTTTTAATGTGATTGGTGCCTCCTTTGGCCCGGTTTGCGGTGCTATGGCTGTAGACTATATGCTCAATGGGCGCAAGTGGGCTGGCCCACGTGCTGGTTTCAATCCGGCTGGTTGGTTGGCCTGGGGCTTCGGCTTTGTGGTCGGCATCATGCCTAATATGGGAATGCCTCTGCCGTTGGCTCCGTTATGGGCCATGTTGGTGGGTGCCGCGATCTATTACATCTGCGCAAAGATGGGACTGGAAGCGGAAAAGCTCGATATGCCTGAGTAAATTACACTGAACAGGCGTCCTGTTATTAAACAAGTGGCCTCTCCAGGGTTTTGGATGAATGATCCAACCTGGAGAGGCTTTTTTTATAGATATTGGAAATTAATCTCACGTTTCACATTTCGGCCCCTGGCCGCCGTCCCTTCTTATCTTCTTATTTTCTATCTTTTTAGAACGCCTGGATTTGAAAGTGCGTTTTTTTGTGACCTGGGGAAATCCGCTAAGAAGGGGCTTGACTGTACCTAAAAAAACGCTATAGTACGTGTTTTGGATTTTGCTGCGGATGTGGCGGAATTGGCAGACGCGCAGGCTTCAGGTGCCTGTGGGCTTAGGCCCGTGGAGGTTCGACTCCTCTCATCCGCATTTTTTACTCCTCTTTCTTTTCCTCAATATTGGTCACTGTGGCATTAAATCCTACGAGTACTGTCTTAACACCCGGATCATTGAGCAGATCATTACGTTTCTGTCGGATGTCTTCGGCTGTGACCTGAGCAGCCAGCTCAGGGGCATCTGGAGAAAAGTCTGGTTCCTCAAGTGTGAATGTCAGATGGAAGCGAGTATTGAGCCTTTCCTGCAGGGCATTTCTGATGGCCTCTGTTCGGTCGCTGTTTTCGCACATGGTCTTTTGAACTTTGGCACTGGGGTCAAACTTCAGGGTCAAGGTGCCATTTTTCCATTGTGCAGGCAAAGCTTTCGAAAGCAGGGTGATTGTACTGGGCCCCAGCCTTTCTGCGAGTGAGTTTAGCAGGCTTTCCCATTGCGATTTGAGGGCTTGGATGTCACCGTCCTGTGACGCAGGCATGGGGGCTTGAGAGACGGGCGTTTTAGACGTTTGTGAGGGTTGGTGTTGAGGTTGCTGAGCGGGTGGCGATACAGTTGGCTGTGGCGGAGTGGGTGACGCTGTATTAACGATTACCGGCTGTTTTTTTTTAGGCGCACCCATGGCTGGCTTCTGGCCTTGGCCAGAGGACAGTTGCGTGAGCAGAGTATCGATGTTGATGAAGTGGTCACTGAGTGTGAATCTCAGGATCGACGCTTCCAAAAGAGTTCTTGGGGTGTCACTGTTCTTGACAGTCCAGCGGAGTTTTTCCAGGGCTGTCACCCTGTAGATCAGGGCAGCTGCGTCAAATTTCTTGGCCAGGACTTCGGCTTTTTGTTTTTGCTGTTCTGTGAGTACGACCAGATCCGGTATCATACCCGCTGTGTTGATCACCATGAGGTCACGCAGGGCGTCAATTAAGGCGTCCACAATCTGGGCTTCACTGAGTCCGTTTCGAATCAGTGCATCTACCTGGGTCAGTGCCTGGGCAGCATCTTGCTGGCTCATCACGTCAATCAAGTCATAGATGCGTTCAATATTGGGTTGGCCGAGAAATTCCTCTAGCAGGTTGGTGCTTAGAGGGGACACACCGGTGCTGATGAGTCGATCCAGCAGGCTCAGACCGTCACGCATGGATCCATTGGCCATTTTGGCGACAGAGAGCACCAGGTCATCTTCAAATGGCACATTTTCCTGGGATAGCAGGCTCTTGAGGTGGTTCGCTATGTCACCTATGCTGATGTTACGGAAGTCGTATCGTTGGCACCGGGACTGAATGGTGGCCAGGACCTTATTGGGTTCGGTGGTGGCAAAGATGAACTTGACGTGGGCAGGCGGCTCTTCCAGGATTTTGAGCAGGGCATTAAAGGCGGCCACAGTGAGCATGTGCACTTCATCAATGATGTAGATTTTATTGCGGGCTCGGGCCGGCCTGTAGATGGCATTATCACGCAGTTCTCGCACCTGGTCAACGCCATTGTTACTGGCACCATCAATCTCAAGCACGTCGATGTCTTCTCCGGTGTTGATGGCCACACAACTCTCGCACTTGCAGCAGGGGGTGGTGGTCGCCTGATCGAAATTAAGACAATTGAGAGCCTTGGCCAAGATTCGGGCGATGGAGGTTTTGCCCACGCCGCGCGTGCCGCAGAAGAGGTAGGCATGGGCAATACGGCCTGTTTTGATGGCGTTTTTTAGGGTCTTCGCAGACGCATCCTGGCCGACGACATCGTCGAATGTTTGGGATCGATACTTCCTTGCTAATACCGTATACATGATTTTTGATGCTGTTTTGAAAAAAAAGGCGGCCGGGTTTACCACGCACAACTAAAGTATCGCTTATGGCTGCTCGGTTCCCCGTCTGACCAAATTCACGGCCTCAACCTGCATGGGACCCGGCCGAAAAATAGGCTGATTTGCGTGCTGTTAGGCGTATACGCTCCAGCGCGACCAGAAAAGACAGTATAACACAGCCAGGGTATTCTGCCAAGAGGAGAGTTGCATTTATTTTATTGCCGGGTTCACCGGTTCGAGTCTACGGTTGGAGGCAGGGAAAAAAGTTCTTTTCAACGAACCGTGAACCTTGAACGGTGAACCGCTTTGGTTCAATGCTTCATTTCGCCAGAGTATTACGTTTAAGATTGTCGAGCTAACACTTGCAGTTCGGCTTGATCGGGTTTAGGATATATTTGGAGTTGTGTAGTTGTCATCGTATGGCATATCTTTTTGATCAACTCAATAAGCCTCGATATTTGCTAAATAGGAGCTATGTATGAAGGTTAAGGTATTACTCGGTCTGGGGGCCGTCTTGGTTTGTTTGGTGGGGATTGTGTTGGCTGTGGATAGTAATTCTGCGACTAAAGAGGCACCCGTAGGCGTGGCTTTGGTAACAGATTTGGACAAAACAAGTTATGCTGTGGGTGTGGCAATGACCCAGAATTTAAAAGGTGTTGAGCTCAACTTAAATGCTTTGTGTCAGGGTATCCGGGATCAGATGGACGGAAAAAAACTGGCCATTGCTAACGCAGAAATCGGTGCGATTCTAAAGGCATTCAGCGAAAAAATGCGTAAGGTTCAGGAAGAACAACGCGCCAAACAAATGGAAATCGTTAAAAAGTTGGCCGCAAAGAACAAGGAAATCGGTGCTGCCTTCCTCGCTGAAAACGGCAAGAAAGAAGGCGTGAAGACTACGGAGAGTGGCCTTCAATATCTGATTATTGAGCAGGGCTCGGGCAACACACCTGCTGCCACGGATACCCTCAAAGTGCATTACACGGGTACGACCACCGATGGCGAACAATTTGACAGCTCGGTCAAGAGAAAAGAGCCTTTTGAATTCTCATTAACCGGTGGTGTGATCCAGGGATGGATTGAAGGCTTTCAATTGCTCAAAGAAGGTGGCAAGGCCAAACTCTTTATTCCAGGCGATCTGGCCTATCCAAATGGTAAGGGAGGGATCGAACCTTATGAAACTCTGATCTTTGAAGTAGAGTTACTTGAGATTAATCCGGCCCAAGAATAGCCATTTGCTGGTTTTGACTTAATTCTTTACAGGGAGCCTGTTTTTTGCAGGCTCCTTTTTTTATTCCCTTTGTGCGATACTTGACAGGGCCGTGGTTGGCATCTAAAGTGATTTCCTATGGCAAAAACACTCTACATCATTGACGGGCATGCGCATATTTACTCTGCGTATTTTGCACCCATGCGTGAATTGACCAGTCCTTCTGGTGAACCCACCAAGGCGACGTACATCTTTACCACGGCGTTATTGGGTCTGATTCAAACCTACAAGCCGGATTATCTGGTGGTCACGATGGACAGCAAGGCCCCGACCTTTCGGAAGGATATGTATCCTGAGTACAAGGCACAGAGGCCGCCCATGCCGGCAGATATGCCGTCCCAGATTTTTCGAATCGAACAAATTCTTGAAGCCATGCGTATTCCGATGCTCAGAAAAGATGGATTTGAAGCGGATGATCTAATCGGCACCCTGACCAAACAAGGGGTGGCTTTGGATATGGCGTGTGTTGTTTGTTCCCGTGACAAAGATATTCTTCAGCTGCTCAATGAACAGGTGAGCATTTTGGATATCAAGAAGGGCATCAAGACCACACCGGAAACGCTCAAGGAGACGCAAGGGATCACGCCTGAACAGTTCATTGAGGTGCTCGCATTGCAAGGCGATACTGCGGATAATGTGCCTGGAGTGGCAGATGTGGGGCCCAAAACGGCTCTGACTTGGATTCACAAATATGGCTCCATAGAAAACCTATATGCCCATGCAAACGAGATTAAGGGGAAACGGGGGGAGAGCCTGCGTGCTTCACGCGAGATTCTGGACTTGAGTAAGCGGCTGGTGACCATTGACTGTGATGTGCCCATGCCCCTGGATTTTGAGGCCATGGCTGTGACGTCTTCTGATACATCCAGGTTACGGAACCTGTTTGAAGAACTTGGATTTACTCGATTAATCAAGCAGTTGGACCAGGCAGGTGAGGGGCAAAAGGAGGGGACGGACACTTTAGAGTTGGTCACACCTTCCTCAGAGCGTCAGAGTCTCAAAACGGTTGAGCATACCTATACTCTGGTGAACACATCAGACAAGCTCGATCTGTTGTGCGATTCGCTAAAAGATGTGAACCTCTTGGCCGTGGACACAGAGACCACCTCCGTGCAACCCATGCGAGCAGATTTGGTAGGTATTAGTCTGGCCTGGAAGGCCCATGAAGCCTATTATCTGCCTTTCAAGGCGCCATTGGGAGAACCCTGCGTACGTTTGGCTGAGGTGCAGGCCAAGCTTGGGCCGATTCTGGCCAATGAGCAGGTCAAGAAGATTGGGCAGAACATCAAATACGATTGGCTGATTCTGGCGAACGCAGGACTGCCACTCAAGGGGATTGTCTTTGACACCATGGTGGCTTCATACTGTGTCATGCCAGACCGACTGAGTCATTCGATGAATGCCATGGCACTCGACTATCTGAATTATGAATGTATGTCCATTACAGAACTGATTGGCAAGGGTAAGAAGCAGGTCACTTTTGATGTGGTGGAAACGTCAATCGCCTGCGAGTATGCGGCTGAGGATGCGGATATTACGTGGCAACTCTATGAGTATTTAAAGCCTCGCCTGGAGGCTTTGCCCCAGATTGCTGAGTTGTTTCAGACCGTTGAAATGCCCTTGGTGCAAGTGTTGGCTGCCATGGAATTTCACGGTGTGTGCCTGGATACGCAGCATCTCAATACGATGTCGCATGAAATCGCCCGTGTTCTGGATGATGTGACTGACGAGATTTATAAACATGCGCAGAGCATTTTTAATATTGATTCTCCCAAGCAGTTGGGTGGGATTCTTTTTGACAAGCTGGGATTGACCTCTGTGCGCAAAGGCAAGACGGGGCGAAGCACAGATGCCAAGGTGCTTGAGCAGATTTCTGACCAGCATCCGATCGTGGAAAACGTGCTGCAGTATCGTCAGCTTCGAAAACTCCAAACTACCTACGTGGACAAGCTGGGTTCCCTGATCAGCCACAAGACGAATCGCCTGCACACCTCGTTCAACCAGGCTGTCACGGCCACAGGGCGTTTGAGTTCCAGTGATCCCAATCTGCAGAATATTCCGATTCGTACGCCTCTGGGGCGAAAGATTCGCCAGGCTTTTGTGGCTGAGAAGGACACGGACTGTATTCTGGCTGCCGACTATTCACAGGTCGAGTTGCGTTTGCTGGCTCACCTGTCTCAGGACCCAACGCTGATAGAGGCCTTTTCTTCGGACCAGGATATTCACAGGTTTGTGGCGTCTCAGATCTTTGCGGTGCCTTTTGATGAGGTGACCTCTGAGATGCGGTCCAAGAGCAAGGCGGTTAATTTTGGTATTATTTATGGTCAGGGGGCGTTTGGATTATCACGATCTGTGGGCATGAGCGTGGGCGAGGCCAAGCAGTTCATTGAGGCCTACTTCCACCGATACGGTTCGATACAGGCGTTTATGGATGGCATCGTGAGCGAGGCAGAGTCGCAGGGGTATGTCGAGACCATGCTCCATCGGCGGCGTCCGATTCCGGATATTCTCAGCTCAAATGCCAATCGTAAGGCTCAGGCCAGACGGCTGGCAGTCAATACGGTGGTGCAGGGGTCTGCAGCAGACTTGATCAAGCTGGCCATGATCAAGATTCAGCATAAGATTGAATCTGAGCAGTTGCCCATAAAAATGATCCTGCAGGTGCATGATGAATTGGTCTTTGAATTAAATGCTGAACGTGCCTCTGAACATGCCCTGTGGATTGAGAAGGCGATGTGCGAGGCCATGACTCTCTCTGTGCCGCTCAAGGTGGACATTGGCTATGGACCCACCTGGCTAAGCGGCAAATAGCCCTATCGCAGCAACGGTTTCGAGTGGGGTGTTTTGCGACTGGACTGCGTCCGGCTGTATCGACGATATACGCCCAAATCTATCTGACCTGAATTATTATAATGCCTCGGAAGATCACCTTCGCCACATACTTTTTGCGGCCCTGGTTCAAACTGCGAAATGATTCAACGCTGTGTCTAAACCAGCACTGAATATTCCTCCAAAAAAAAACAGCCAGTATCCTCGAAGAGAATACTGGCTGAAAATTTGCTTTTTTACGAGATGAAGACTAGGTCCCTTTTTGGATTCTTCCCCAGCATATTTTTCGCATCATGCGCAATTCTGCGTTACTTTGCTCGTCTTCTGCCGGAGGAACACGCTGACCCTCGGATGACCACTTGAGTTCCAATTCCAGTTCTCCACCTTTAATAGTAGCTTTGCCTGTATACTTCACGTATTCGACATGGGTATCAGCATAAGAAATGTTGGTGCCATTGGTGTGTCTCAGCATGGGGGGATCCCACCATGACTGCTGATTATAGTGTGTGGCATAACTGTCAGGTGTGGTTCTGCCTTCATCGAGAAATACGCCTCGCTCTGAAAGGCCAGGGCTGGTAATGTCGCTAAGCTTTTTGATATACAGGATTGTTCTGCCATTTCGAAGCGACTTAGCATCCCAACCACCAGATCCAACCGTACCGGTCCTTGAGCGTCCCCTCATGGAGTCAAAAAGATTGTAAGTTTGCATGTGTCCTGGTTGTCCTGTGGGGCAGCGATAGATTTGTTCATTGGCTGCATAGGGGAATAGGGCGCCTTGCTCTAACTCACGGCGTTGAAGTTTTTCGTCCATTGGGATAAAACTGCTGGCATAATTGCCAAGCCATAGCCTGCCAATCCAGGATTTCTCTTTTCCATGATCAAAACCTGTATCGCCATTGACGAGCTTGTCATCGTTTTCCTGGGCATAAAGATTCCAGGCAATGGTTAATTGTCTAAGATTTCCCTGGCAGGCCGCACGTTGGCCCTGTTCCTTGGCGATCTGTAACGCCGGCATGAGGATGCCCATAAGTACCGCAATAATGGCAATAACTACGAGTAACTCAATAAGTGTAAACCCTTTTTGTCGCATTTATTACAACCTCCATTGTGATGTAAATGTAACTCTAAAACGAGCGATGCATAGATAAAACCCGTACACAGACGAGTAAAAGCACAATTTCATTATTATCGAAGAGGGGGGGCAAAGTCAAATGGATTTTCTGGCAATAGGGCCCAAAGAGTCTGCTAGAGCCAGGCTTTGTACTGTAAACAGGGAGTTTTACAAAAAAAAAGCGGTATTTTTATCACACAGGGTGAGATTATTTCGTTTCAAAGTGGTCGAGAGAAAGATTTTCGGGGGCTTGGTTTCTGCGAGATTTAGAAGGAATTGGCTTAAATGGGCCATATTCCCTTCAGGATCTTGACATACAGATATCGGCTTGCTATACTAAAACCGTGTTTAGGAGGCTGGTACATGTGTTCTAGGTTTGGCGTAAGCAAGGCCAGTCTGTGGAGTCAATATTGACGCATCTGTTTATTTTGAACCGTTGGTGTTCTCTTGGGAGTTATGATGAAAAGCACGAGCAAGTTTGTGATGACTGTGGTGATTTCTGTATTAGGGTTGGCATTTGTTTTGGCGGTGTCTGGTTGTGGCATGTATCATCGCCCCGGTGAGACATCTGCGGAAAGAGCCAGGCGTCATGACCGGGTTTATCGAAACAATGTGGCATTGATGGCCGAAGATATAGATGTATTGTTCAATATGGACCGTGTTAGCCACTTGTCTGAGAGAAGAGTGCCCTAGTGATAAAGGTTGTTTAACTCAGTTTTTGGATTGCAGGTCGCAACTATGTTTGTTTTGCGGCTTTTTTTTTCAAAGGGATTTGGCCACATGGAAGCTTTAATTGACTACCTGCAGCGGGTTATGGACAATAACGAGTGGTGGGCGGTCATTATTGAATTGCTTCTTATTGGACTGGTGGTGTACTGGGTGGTGGATTTTCTGGAGGGGACACGCGGCGAGCGTCTATTTCGAGGTGTCATTTTTATCCTCGTGGCGGGTGCCATCATTTCTAATCAGGTGGTTCAGCGTTTTGCCCTGAGCCATGTGGCCTATCTATACAAGGGCTTTCTCATCGGGGTTTTGATCATTGCGGTGGCTGGATTTCAACCTGAAATTCGACGGGTGCTGATTCGTGTGGGGCAGCCGAGCTTGTGGCATGGCGGCGTACAGGAATTGTCCAAGACCATTGAAGAGATTGTGGCGGCTGCGACAGATCTCTCTTCGACGCGCACGGGTGCCATTGTGGTATTGGAACGACATGTGGCGTTGGGGGAGTTTGTCGATACGGGTGTAAAGCTGGATGCGCGCGTGACCGCCGAATTACTCAAGACCATTTTTTATCCCGGGACATCACTTCATGACATGGCGGCTGTGATTCGGAATGACCGGATTGTGGCTGCTCGAGTGCAATTGCCATTGGCTGAGGCAGATTCCATGCGTTTGGCAACAGAGGGCAATCCTATAGGCAGTAAGGGGGGCGCCGATCTGGGGTCTCGTCATCGAGCTGCCATTGGTATTTCAGCAGGATCAGACGCCATCTGTTTGGTGGTGAGTGAAGAAACAGGCGCCATTTCTATCGCCAGAGAAGGCAAGCTAAATCGTAATATCACGGAATGCCAGTTACGGTCTCATTTGGTGGATACGCTGGCCAATAAAACCTCTGTCATTGCCGGCAAAAAACACTATAAGAAAAACCAGAAAAGAGCCAAGTAAGCCAGAAACCCAATGTTCATGACGGAGCCAATGAAAATTAAAAAGATCCTTGCTGTGGTATTTTTGACAGTATTGATCTGGGTTTGGTCTGATCTAGCATTGGATGACACGGATGATTTGACACAAATCCCAATTGAAATGGGTGGTTCTTCGGACCCTGCATTGCTCGTTAGTTTTGTGGATGACGTGGGGCAGCTCACTGAGAGAATTACGATTAATACGGTCAAGCTAAAGGGTCCTGCCGTACGTATTGGCGAGATCAAGCGTTTGGAACGAAGCAATCTTCTGGAGCTGCATCTGGCTTTGTCACCTGACCAGGAGGGGTTTATTGAGCCTGGAGAGACGACGACGCGTTTGACGAGTATTGTCAAAGAAAACCCTGTGATTCGTGGTCTTGGTTTGTCTGTGGAAAGTTGCGTTCCCAGCACCGCTTCCATAAGAATTATGCGATTGACCCGCAAATTGTTGCCGGTTCGTTGTCGTGATGAAACTGGCACGATGATTCCGGACGGCCAGGTCATGGTGACGCCAGCCACGGTCAATATGCATGTGCCAGAGGAGTGCTTGGCTGCCTATGTGACGTTGAGTGAAGACGACTTGAATCGAGCTCGGGGCGACACCCCCATTGACAAAATTCCATTTGTGGATATCGATGGTCGCAAAAAAGTCGCCAAGCAGTCTGTAGAAGTGCGTCTATCCGAGCAAGCCCCTCAATTAGAGAGACAGTTAATTGCTGGGCCAAAGTTTTGCCTTGTGGTTGATCCTGTTATTCAGCAGGAATACGAAGTCAGAATTTCAAATGTACAAGATACGGTCCTTAGCAGCATCTATTTCAAAGGGACAGATGAGGCTAAGCGTGCGTATCAAAATGAGCCTTATCATGTAGAGCTTGTGGTGGACAATAGAAAACCTGGGCAGCAGGCCAAGTTTTTACAATATCGTTTTCCTAGAGAATTTGTTGAAAAGAATCAAATCAAACCATGGGATAGGCCATTGAATAAGATTGATTTTGAATTGGTGCCACGAAAAACCTCTTCTGCAGCCGTCACACCGCCCTAGTCCCATTGGTGGGGGCGAAAGAATATGGCGATCGACTCAGCAAATACCCAGAAGGCCAGCAACAGGATGATCCCACCGATTGTGATCAGCAAGGTGTTTTTGTCGTGAACAAAGCTGATTTCATTGAGCACCATAGCCCAGCTCGTAATGACCAGCATAAACACACAGGGAATGCCTGAAACGAGAAATTTGTATCCACCTTTCTTGCGCAGATAGAGTGTGATGAGAAGTAGGGCCAAGGCTGCCAAGAGCTGATTGGCGGCTCCGAACAGGGGCCAGAGTTTAAGGGCGCCTGTGCCATTGACGCCTGTGGCAAAGGCAAGTCCTGCAGCACTGAACACAGCCAGGCTTGTGGCAGCCCAACGATTGGAGAGCCAGCTGAGCTTGAGCTCTGAAGCTAATTCACTGATCACATATCTCTGGAGACGTACAGACGTGTCCAATGTGGTGCCTGCAAATGAGGCCACAAACACTCCCATTACAGCTGTGGCAATGAGATGCGGCACTTTCAGCGAACTGGTGATGTTGGCTGCTCCAGAGACAAAGGCCCCCAGTTTTGCGCCAAGTCCCCATTGACCAGCCCAGGAGGAATACAGGTGGTGCCAGGCTTCCGAGCCCTGAAGAATCGTGCCATCAGACGTTGTATATGACATGGCAATACCAGCCCCTACGCAGATGATGACCAGGATCGCCAGGGCTCCCTCTGTGAGCATGGAGCCGTAGCCAATGGGCAAACTGTCCTGCTCATTGGCCAGTTGCTTGGCACTCGTGCCTGACGAGACCAATGAATGAAAACCACTGATAGCGCCACATGCGATGGTGACAAACATGAGCGGCCATATGGGCGGCGTGTTGGCAGGCAAGGTCTGGTTAAAGGCAGGGGCTGCGAAGGGCAGGATGCCCTGGGAGGACGCCACAATCACGCCAAGTACCAGCAGGGCCATGGCCACAAACAACTGCCACGCATTGATGTAATCACGCGGTTGCAGCAGGGTGGTGACTGGTAGTGTGGAGGCAATCCAGGCATAAATCAGAAGAATGATGGTCCAGATGCCTGTTGCGGGAAAGGCCCCTATGGCCGTCACAGTGAAAAATCCAGGTTTCACCTGCTCAATATAGGCGCCCAGCCAAACCGTCAGATACATTGCGATCACTGCCCCAATTGTGGACAGGAATACATTGGCCGATTTCTTATAGATGGCCACACCCAATATTATGGCAATGGGAATTTGAAGCCACACAGGTAGAATTGCCTCTGGGTACAGACTGAATACCAACGCAATCACAACACCAAACACCGCAATCACAATGCTTAGACTCAGAAATACAATGACAAAAAACAGGAATCTAACTCTGCGGTTTATGTATTTGGCCGCGATTTCAGACAGACTGTGTCCCTGGTTTCGCAGAGACACGATTAAGGCACCAAAGTCGTGTACTGCGCCCATGAAGATGGATCCAAAGAATATCCATAGTACGGCAGGTACCCAACCCCAGATAATGCCAATGGCCGGGCCAACAATCGGGCCTGTGCCGGCAATGGAGGTGAAATGATGGCCAAACACCATCCCGCGACGTGTGGGCACATAATCCACGCCGTCATTGAGTTGTACGCTGGGGACCTTGGCCTGAGGATTCAGTTTGAAGATCTTTTTGGCCAGAAACTTGCCATACGTGTGGTAGGCCAGGATGTATCCGCCAAAACATACGCACATGAGAATCAGTGTGTCCATAGAAGCATCCTTACTTGAGCAACCTTGCCAGAATTCTAGATGCGATTGCGGTGAGAACGAACCAGCAAACGAATCGGGACTTCAGAAATGGGCAGCATGGCTCGCAATTGACCTATGATATATCGCTTATGATTGTCATCAAACAGCGATGGATTATTCACAAACATCAGGATTGTAATCGGATTTACTGCGATTTGCGTGGCATAGTAAAACTTTGGAAAGCCTGATTTACGTCTGGGCGCGCCCGTTCGTGCTTCTTTGATTATCTCGAAGGCACGATTGAGTTCACCCGTGGGAATCTGGGTGTTGGCCTGCTTGTGAAGTTCACCACAGAGGTCCAGCACACTCTGGACATTTTTGCCTTCAGAGGCCGTTGTAAATGCCAGCGGAGCAGATCTTAGGCCGGTTAGTTCACGGGTGAGGTAGTCTTCGTAATCACTGGTGGCAGCAGAGTCCTTGGCCAGATCCCACTTGTTGATCACCAGGATACAGGTTTTGCTTTCATCCACGATAAATCGTGCCAGACGTTTGTCGACCTGCGAAATAGGGACAGCGGCATCAATTAGAAAGAGAATGATATCTGCCCGCGAGATTGATTTGGTGGAACGTACATAGCTGTAAAACTCGATATCATCAGCCATTTTGTTCTTTTTTCGAACACCTGCCGTGTCAATGATTAGCAGGGTTTGGCCGTCTTTTTCAAGTCGGACATCCACCGCATCGCGCGTGGTGCCTGGGATTTCACTTACAATGACCCGTTCACTACCTGCCATGGCATTAACCAGCGTACTTTTGCCCGCATTACGTTTGCCCACAATCGCGATTTTCATGGCAGGTTTTTGAGGGGCTGTGGTGCTATCCAGATGGTGAATCCTTTCAAGCATTTCTTCCAGAAGCACGTTTTTATTCAAATTGTTTATGGCCGAGATACAGAGAAATTCGCCAAATCCGAGTTCCGTAAACTCACCGGCCGCAGGGAAGAGTTTGGCGCTGTCTGCCTTGTTGGCCACGCCAATGACATTCAGGTTATTTTTTCTCAGCAGGCGTGCGATTTCTTCGTCCAGGGGGACGCGTCCATCCCGAATGTCGACCATAAACAAAACGAGGTCCGCTGTCTGGATGGCTTGGTGGATTTGTCCAGTGACATGGCTGCTGAGTTCGTCCGCATCCACAATGCCATATCCGCCTGTGTCCACAAGTTCGAAATAGGTGTCATTGGCTTCAATCAGGGTGCTGACTCGGTCACGTGTCACCCCTGCAGTGGGTTCAACAATGCTGATCATTTGGCCAGCCAGGGCATTCAAGAGGCTGCTTTTTCCCACATTTGGACGGCCAATTATGGCGACGGTCGATAATCCCATGCTCTCTTTCTATGACATATTTATAGTGATCAACTTATTTACAATCTGGACATTATAACAAGAAGCTGAAATTTGCATAGCTTTCGGGAAAATAAACAAATCTTTAGGGCAAAATAGTTGACATGGGTTAAGGGAGATTGGTATAGTAGCCATCTTTGAAACGGGGCCGTAGCTCAATTGGTTAGAGCGTCGGACTGTCGATCCGAAGGTTGAGGGTTCGAGTCCCTTCGGCCTCGTTTTATTTTTTATAAAATTGTTCAAGGAGGGCTTAAAAAGCCCTGGTAGGTTTTGGCTATACCTTTTTGAGGGAAAACCTTTATCGGCTGACTCGAACATTGCTCTATACTAATTCGTATACAGACTACAAGCCCCTGCGTTATCTCGCTTTCCTCTCCTCTCCCTCCGCACGCAGGGGTTTTTTTTCGCTTCCTCAATGCTTCACCTCCTATAAAATAGCGTCCAAAAATATTTGAATTGGTGGTTTATTGGTTTGTTTATTGGGTCGACATACTCAAGATAGGTCAACGGATTTGTAGATTTAATATGGATTATTAGACGTATGGCGACATCAAAGACAGAAACCGCAAGAGTGGCCCTGCCGGGTCGTATGTATAAAAAAGAGGGTCGCTGGTGGTGGAGTGTGCAGTTGCCCGGTGAGGCGAGGTGTCGTGCCAGGGCTTTGCGGGCCCCTGAAGAACGGACAGCCACGACCGATCGACGTAGGGCTGAGGCAGTTGCTCTTACTCTGTGGAGAGAGGCTGTTGAGCGAGACGCTCGATCAGAAATCCTGACTGAGGTCAAAACTCAATCTACAGAAAAGAGCCGTGCCTATTCATTCTTGTTTGATCGCTTAACGGAACGCGCCAAACCCTCCTATCGCCAGGCTCCGTGGACAGTGCCTTCCACATTTCAGGTGCAGGTGGCGTCTGATGAAGAGACCACGGTCTATCAATCGATTGAGAAGTTGCCGCCATATCAACCTCCAGTTTATGAGCAGGCATCGCCTTTGCCAGATCCAGAAATAAGGGTAGGCAGCGATTTAAGTTTTATGGGAATACTGTCTGAGAGCTCCACGACGGAGGATTGTCAGGGATGTGAATGTTGTGGCTCCAAGGACTTTTTTGACGAGTATCTTCAAACGGTTGAAAATGGCCAGAAGCTTTGTCCCAGATGTGTGCAGGCCATGCTAGAGGATACGCTTGTTTAAAGAAGGGAACTCAGGAGAGTGACACTTTTCTGAGTGGCACCTTGGTGGTCCAATATCACTTGTCGTCCTTTGACGGCCAGATCGTTGGCAAAGTTTTTGTCCGTCAAACATCGGAAAACACTGTCACATAGCGTCTTTTCATCCGTCACCTCCAAAGCCCCTTGAGCTGTTTTCAAAGCAGTCACGGTTTGCCTAAAATTAAACGTATAGGGTCCAAACACAGTGGGTTTGCCTAGGGCCACGACTTCCATCATATCTGACCCACCCATGGGCACTAGGGATCTTCCCACAAATGCCACAGAAGCCAGGCTATAAAAGGCCCGTAAGTCACCCATGGTGTCCCCTAGAATGACGGCCTTTGTGTCCATGGACAGGGGTGATCGTCTGTCTTTGAGATCACTGTATCGCATCAAAGAAAAGCCAGCATTGAGAATAGTCTGCGCTACCTGTTCGAACCGTTCCGGTTTTCTGGGGACAACGACCAGACGAAGATTTGCCAGTTCTTTGCGTGTTTTTAGCTTCTTGAATGCCTTGAGAATCAGTCCTTCTTCATCGGTGCCTGTACCCCCGGCCACCCACAACGGTGAATCAGAGAGTCCTAGGCACGCGTTCAGTTGGGCGGCTCCCTCTACTGTGTCGCAGATTTCTGCCGTGTCATACTTGAGAGAGCCTGTCACATGCACCTGTTTAGTAGGGCAGCCCAGATCTATGAATCTGTTGGCGTATTCCTCAGTCTGGGCCAGAATGAGGCTCAGAGATTTGAATGTGCCGGCCAGAAGGGGCTTGACACGTTTGTAAGATTTGTAGCTTCTGTCACTAATTCGGCCATTAATAACGACTATGGGCACTTGCCTGCGTCTGGCTTCTTTGAGGAAATTGGGCCACACTTCCAGTTCCATCAGTAGACACAGACTGGGTTTGAGTTGCGCAAAGGCCCGACGTACAAATGGCGAAGGATCAAGAGGAAAGAAAAAAACAGTATGATTTTCGGCGTACAGAGCTTTGGCTCTGGCATGGCCTGTGTCCGTAGTGCTGCTGACAACGATTTCATGGTCTGGATACCGAGCCTCAAGTTCGGCCACCACTGTTTTGGTGGCGTTGATCTCGCCCACGCTCACACCATGCAGCCAGATACAGGGTGACTGCATATTCTTTCTGGTGACGTTCCCACATCTTTCTCCCCACCCCGTTTTATACCGGTTGTGTTTAAGTGTGCGGTAGATGACCAAAGGGCTTAGAGCCACTGTCGCTACCAGGTAAATCGAGTTTAAAAGCCATGTCATAGTTGTGTCCTGGGGTCTGAACAATAAAAAACGCATTTCATCATAGGGACTGGTGTGCAATGTGTCAAATAAAGGCTGTTCGCTTGAATTGAAATACAGTATACTCTAGAGTTTGGAAAAGGCTACGCCCATATTGTCTCACTATTTATAGAGTCTGCAACATGGCTCAAGAAGGTCTTGGTGGAGGTCAAACACAGTATCGATTGATTAAGTGTTTGACTAAAATTTTGTCGGGTTTTCTGAAGAACACTAGCCTTTATGGAAGAAATATGCTTAATAATATGATTACGACCTCAAAGGACTGGCCTTGTGAGGCATCTAAAACATATGATTTAAGGCCATAGGATGTGGTTTTTGATGGTTTTTGACAAGGTTTGTAAGCCCGGAACTCAAGGACGATAAAGGATCGCACTCAAATGGCGATTTACGAACTTTTATTTTAGACTTCACGCAAAGCGTGCTTTGGTCTATAATTCCTGGCTACCTTGTAAGCCGATCAGGAGCTTCTCAAGGACTTATTACAATTAGGATGATCGACATAAATGACTATAACACGTATACCAAGTTTGAGAATAGGTGATTTAGAGGCTAAGGTGCCAGTCGTTCAAGGAGGCATGGGCGTTGGGGTTTCTTTGTCGGGTTTGGCATCCGCTGTCGCGAATGCTGGTGGCATCGGTGTCATAGCTACGCCTGGTATTGGACAGTTTGAACCGGATTGGTGCTCCGATCCGGTCGAAGCGAACCGGCGGGCGCTCCGAAAGGAGATCCTTGAGGCTAAGTCTCAAACAAATGGTCTGATCGGCGTCAACGTGATGGTGGCCTTGTCCGATTTTCATGGCTTGATTCAGTGCTCTGTGGATGCAGGTGCTAATGTTGTGTTGCTTGGTGCTGGTTTGCCCACTTCCTTACCCAGTTCATTACTTCTGGGTGAGTTAGACAAGGTTGCGACCAAGTTTATTCCGATCGTGTCCTCTGCCAGGGCCACCCAGCTTATCTTCAAGACCTGGAAGAAACGATACAATCATGTGCCTGATGCCGTGGTTGTGGAGGGGCCTTTGGCTGGGGGACATCTGGGATTCAAAAGAGAACAGATCTTTGATCCGGACTTTGCCTTGGAAAAACTCTTTCCGCCGGTGCTGGAGGCGGTCAAGGCCTATGAAGATCTCTATGGCAAGAAGATCCCGGTGATTGCAGCCGGGGGCGTGTACACTGGTGAAGATATCTATAATTTGATGCAGTTGGGTGCCAGTGGTGTACAAATGGGGACACAGTTTGTCACGACGCATGAATGCGATGCAGCACCCGCCTTTAAACAGACCTATCTGGACTGCGAAAAAGACGACATTATCATCATCGACAGTCCAGTGGGGTTGCCCGGACGTGCCATTTGCGGCAAGTTTCTGGAAAGAGTGTTGTCCGGCGTGAAAGAGACATTCAAATGCAATTGGAAATGCCTGCGAAGTTGTGACTTCAAAAAGGTTCCATACTGTATTGCTCAGGCCTTAACCAATGCAAAAGAAGGTTTGATGGACGAAGGGTTTGCCTTTGCTGGTGCCAATGCTTATAGAGCTAAAAAAATCGTTTCGGTCAAGGAGCTCATCGACAAACTTGTTGAGGAATACATCGCAGCAGCTCAAGGTGCTGTTTAATGGCTTGAGTTAACTTTGTCCTGACACTCTTGGTATATTTGGGGCTATGAGCGTATTGATTCATAGCCTTTTTTGGCCCGAGTACCTCATTTCCGCCTGATTTCTTGGGTTGATTCCGAACCTATCACCCAGTACAATCAGTCGCACCATTCGAAACCAAATAGCCTATTGTTAAATGAATTTATACTGTGTGGACACTTGAAACAGTTCAAAAGGTAGCGGCGGTTGAGCCGGAGATTTGGATCCAGGTTCTGAGACTTATGATTCAGGCTCGTCGTGTTGATGAAAGTCTGATCAAACTCTGTCGTCAGGGCCGTCTTCGAGGCAGTGCGTTTGCCGGGATTGGGCAGGAGGCAATCAGTGCAGCCGTGGCCGTGGCCAGTAAACCTGATGATCTGTTTGCCCCCTGTATCCGCAATCTGCCCCTGCACCTGGGACGCGGGGAAACACCGCTGGGCATCTTCCGACAGGCTTTAGGACGTGCCAAGAGTCCCACAGGCGGACGCGATGGCAATGTTCATCATGGGCGATTGGAGAATGGCGTGTATGCCATGATTTCTCACTTAGGTTCCATGGTTTCTGTCGTGGCTGGCGGTATCATGGCCAAGCGGCGTTTGGGCAAGGCGACGGTCGGTGTGGCTTTTGTGGGCGATGGCAGTACGAGTACAGGTGATTTTCATGAAGCTGTCAACTTTTCAGCGGTCTTTAAGGTGCCTTTGTTGGTGATTATCGAAAACAATCACTACGCCTATTCAACCCCCACAACGCAGCAGTATCGTTGTCACCGATTGATAGACCGTGCTGCGGGGTATGGTATCGAAGGGATCAGCGCCGATGGCAATAATCCTGCTGACATTTACGTGACAGTTCGTGACATATTGGATGATATTCGGGCCAACCCTCGAACCGTGATGCTTGAAGCCGATACCATGCGAATGCGTGGTCATGGCGAACATGATGACTTCAGATATGTTCCCGAAGAACTGCTTCAGGTTTATCGGCGTCGCGACCCGATTCAAATGGGTATTCGTGGATTGCAGTCGGCCAATCTTTTGTCAGATGATCAGCTTCACGCCATGGAAAACGATATTGCCTCTGAGATCGACAGGGCAGTGCGCCAGGCGCTGTCAGAAGAGGAGCCCCAAGCAGAGTCACTGGCTCAAGGGGTGTATTGCGATGCGTGAAATTACCTATCTTGAGGGGGTTCGTGAGGGTCTCAGTGAACTGCTACGATCTGATCCCATGTCGGTTCTCTTTGGCCAGGATGTGGGCGCTTTTGGCGGTGCATTCAAAGTGACGGAAGGTTTGCAGGCCAAATTTGGCGAAGACCGTGTGTTTGATACACCTATTTGTGAATCTGCGATGCTCGGTGCGGCGATTGGCATGGCCACTCAGGGCATGCGTCCCATCGTAGAGTTGCAGTTTTCTGATTTTGTTACCACTGCCATGCATCAGCTGTTAAGTAATGCAGGGACTCGGCACTATCGCACAGGCAATGCTGTGCCCATGGTTGTGCGTGTCCCTTCGGGGGGGGGGACAGGCGGTGGTCCTTTCCACTCAGAAGAGCTGGAAACCTATTTCTGCCACATGCCTGGCGTCAAGGTTGTGTATCCGGCTTTCCCCTCAGAGGCTCGTTCCCTCTTACTGTCTGCGGCTCAGGATCCCAATCCTGTGATCTTCATGGAAAACAAAACACTCTATCGATCCATCAAGGAGCGTGTGGGAGACGAGTTGGCTCCGCTGCCTCTGGGCAAGGCGTCGATCCGTCACGAAGGTGACGATGCTGTGGTGATTACCTATGGGGCCATGGTGCATGAGGCTTTGCACGCTGTGTCTGAACTCCTTGTCACAGATGGCTACGAGGTGATGGTGGTTGATCTACGCAGTCTCAAGCCTTATGACCTGGACACGATCCTGGCGGCGACAGCTGCCACGAGCCGTGTGCTGGTGGTGAGCGAAGGCTGGCGTACCTGTGGATATGCTGCGGAAATTGCCGCTGCGATTAATGAGTCTGGCTTTCACCTGTTGGATGCGCCGGTTCATCGCCTGACGGCACCGGATGTTCCGGTGCCTTTTGCCAAATCTTTGGAAGATTATTATCGTCCTTCTGCCTCAGATATTGCACAGGCATTGCGTGATTTGATTGAGTTATGAGGAGGTCTTCATCATGAACGAGATCCCCATTCTAATGCCTCACATGGGCCAGAGTATTGCCGAGGGCACTGTGGTGAAGTGGCATAAGCGTGTTGGCGATGAAGTTCAAGCTGACGAATTATTGGTTGAAGTCGAGAGTGACAAGGTCGCTTTTGAGGTGGTGAGCCCGGCCAGCGGTCGCTTGACTGTTTGCCTGAAAGAAGAGGGTGACATGACGGACGTGGGGTCAGCCATTGGTATTCTCGCTTCCGAAGACGACATTGGCATGGGCCAAACCTCAATTGCCGCCAATTATGGTGCCAATGCTGTTCGTGCTGAGGCCGAATCAATCCCTATCGAGTCGCCCAGCGTACGCACTGAAAAAAAACTTGCCGGTGACCTGCCCACGTTGACAAGGGAATGGCTCTCACCCAGTGTAGCCCGACTTGCCCTGCGACACCACATTTCAATCGAAGAATTAGAACAGCTTAAGGGCAGTGGTCGAAACGGCCGTGTCACACGCCGCGATTTACTTGAATATCTCTCCACGCGTCCCACGCCCACTATCTTGGGTACGGCTGTGCGTGCTGATGTGAGTGTTGAAGAGCTCAAGAAACACGGACGGGTGGTCTCCATGAGTGCTATTCGTCGCAGTATTGCCGATCATATGGTTCAGTCTATTCATACCAGCGCCCACGTGACCATGATTCATGCGCTGGATGTTACGGAGCTGGTGGTCCTGCGTGAGAGTATCAAAGAATCCTTCAGGGCTCAGCACAAAGTGAATCTGACCTATACAGGCATCATGATCTATATCATCGGTCGCTTGATGCATGATTTCCCGATGATCAATGCGTCTACATTTGGCAGTTATATTTTGCAGAGGGATGCCGTTAACATTGGGTGTGCAGTGGCGCTTCCAGATGAGAGTCTGGTTGTACCGGTCGTACATCACGCGGACACGAGGTCGATGCCGGACATCTCCACTGAATTGGACCGCCTGGTACGTGTGGCTCGATCACGGGATCTGGTGCGAGAAGACATTGAAGACGGCACCTTTACGATCTCCAACTTTGGCACCTTTGGCAGTCTGTTTGGAACCCCCATCATCAACCAGCCCCAGGTGGCCATATTGGGCATGGGCGCTATCACCAAGCAGCCCGTGCCAGATGAAGCCAAGGGCGTGGCCTTCCGTGACACCCTCTATCTCAGCTTTTCTTTTGACCACCGTGTCATTGATGGGGCTGCAGCAGGGCGTTTCTTCAAAGAACTTCAAGATGGCGTGAATGCCCTCACTGCGGAGATACTTTGTGGGATCGATGCCTAAGCAATCATTGAGCGAGAGATTGGGTGAAAAAGAAGATTTAATATCCCCGAGAGGATTTTATCCGATTCCTTATAGGCTTTTTCTATCTCGTCTTTACAGATGGCCGGTTATCGGGCATACAACGAGGCTGTTGTTTTTGCCTTAATTTCTCGAATCAATGAACCCCTATGGGAATACAAATTCTTCGCCTCGTTACCTCGTATGTAGGATCGCTCCTGCGCCTACACCCCATGCTTTTCCTGTAAATTGTCCATCTACGTAGAAGAGTGTTGTCTTGCATAGATCTACTTGCATGCCTAGATAGCCACCAATAAGCGCCTCTTCTTCAAGATCTTGCGTTGTGGAGGCGGAACCAGTGTCCCCAGGATAGGAATATGTACCACTGAAGTTCAGATCGCCTCTGACCATATGAAGAAATGGGCCACCATAGAATTGAACATTGTCATAGACAAAGGTGGGGCCAACTGCCAAGATTAATTCCCAGTAGTCCAGTTCCCAGTCACCGCTTATGCTGTGATCGTCTAAAGGTTGTATAGTCTCCCATGTAGAACTGCCCTTAGGTTTTTGCCAGGTTATTCGGGCCATACCACCCCATTTTACGGTATCGTAATCCTTTAGAGTGAAACGAGTTCCAAATCCAAAGGCCATTTCATGGTCTCCATTGATGTCAAATTTCTCATTTTGTGCAAAAGCATGAGTTTGAACGAACGGATCCGAATTCTTCACCGTAGCATCGCCTTCACCATTGGAAACCCCGATACAGCCGAAGATGTCCCATTCCGGTGAGAGTCCAAGACTCAACTCGATAAAGGAGGAAATGGATTCAATATCCTCCAAGGCGATTTTTGCACTGGTTTTCTTCTCCACGGTTTGATACTCGAAGTAGGTGCCATCGGCCACGAGATCCATGCTCTGGTATCCCGCATTGATGCCAATGCCCCAGTTGTTTTGACCTACAACAGCTTGCGTTGGGCCTATGGGAGAGAGTGCTATGGCAGAACTAGACAATCCTAAAATAAGCACCAGCATAGTGTTATACAGTTTCGCCTTCATGTGAACTTCCTTTCTATTGGGTCCTCTTTTGTCATTCGTTTGAATAATTCTTATTGCTTTTGTCCAGGTTTGTAGGTCTTTATGCCAGCGTTGAAGTTGATTCTGCCGCATTTAAGACAGCAGTTCTTTCGGCACAAAAAGCAAGATAGGTAAGTTATTGTTTTTGGAATTTGTTAACCTTGACAAGGTTTTTGGGTTTTTCTATAATTAACTGGGTTTATTCCGGCCTCAAAATAGGGAGGCACGGGGTCGATGCAAAGTTTCTGCTCTCGGTTTACAGTAAAAGCGAGCAAGGGTGTTTGAGTTTCTGAGAGTTTGGTCTACACAGTGCCAGAAACAGTCGATAGTAGATGCTGGAAGACTAACTCCCATGTGTAACAATCTAAAGGGATAGGGATAACAATGAAAAAACATCCAATTTCACCCCAAAAAACGCGATTAGTTCATGGCGTTTCAGTTTTGTGTATTTTGGTTTTCGGCTGTTCTGGCGTTTTGGCAAAGAGTCTGTACGTGGCAGGGAATTCCGATAACAAAGTGAAAGATCTCCTGTGGGTCTATGATATTCAAGAGGATGGTACGCTTGTGATGCAAATCACTAAAACCATGCCCAATAAGGGGAATTTTGGCGTTAATGGTTTGGGTGTAGATCCCAACACCGATACTCTGTTTTTGACATACGATAGATATCATTATGCAGGACTGGTAGATACCCAAACGCTCGAATGGGAGGGGACTGCGTATATGCCACCTATGAAAATGGATCCAGGCGGAGTGGTTTTTGATGAAATTCGTGCGCGTTTTTATACCACAGATGTATTGGCATCAGATGAAGTTGATGATCGCTTATTGATTTTTGACTGGGATGCCGAGACGAAAAAATTGTTGACATATTGGAGTCAGCCTTTGGATTGGACTGGGGCTTCGAGTGTACCTCTTGTTAGAGAAAATGCTGGACCGCTCGCCTTTGATAAGATCAGTGAAGTGGTTTATGTCGCTGTCAAGGATGGAGGCGTTGATGCCTACAAAACTTCAAAAGAAAGGGGCAGTTGGTATCGAACAAGTAGTTATGACACCCCTTATGAGGCTCAGGCTGTTACTGTCGATCCAGTGAATCAACTGTTTTACGTGGGTGGAACATTGAGGAATAGAGGGGCTCTTATTGACCAGACAAATCTTTTTAGTGGCGACACTTTTCAATTCGAGACAGGTGAAATAGACGAAGAAGTGCTTTCTCTTTCTGTCGATGACAAGAGCAGTTTGCTTTATGCCTTGATTGGGAACCCGGCGGATACGACCGCCAGGGCCATCAAAGTGTTTGACCATAGTTTTAATCTACTCCAAACCCTCCCCATTGCTGGAGATGCCCGCCAATTGCTAGTGCCGAACCTGTACAACAAGTATGATCCGCTCAAGTTGAGCATCACTCCGATCTCGGGTGTCGTAGAGAACAACGGAAAATTTGGTGCAGGGGCAGGCGCCGAAATTGAATATCAGATACGCTTAAACAATGCCAATTCCTCCCCTGTGACTGACATTGTTTTAACCAGCGTTTTTCCCGAATCCCTTCAGTTTAATGGGGCGTCAGATTTGGGCGGTGCTTTGGGATCATATGTTCTGCAAACTCGAACATTTTCGTATACTAATGCGTTTGTAGACGCAAATTCAACCCAGCATTTCAGCCTTTTTGCCACAGTGGGCAGTAATGCAACCGCAGGATCAGTTATTTCAACAACAGTGACTGTGGAGAGTTATGAAACAGGCTTGTCTCAAGACCAGGTTGATGTTTATGTTAGATTCAACGCTCTAGGGCTTACAAAGGAAGTGGTGATAGATCCCAACTTTTTGGTCGAGGGAGACAAGGTGTATGTGGACCCAGGTGCCACCGTGTTCTATAGAATATGCGTCAGTAATTTGGCAAATAATAGCGGTGTGTCCAATGTCTTATTAACGGACAAGCTTTCTGAGCATGTACATTTTGAGAGTGCCGATGTGGGTGGCATTGTTAGTTTCTACGAAGAAGATCTGCATAGCTATTCCTGGGCTTTCCAGTCTATTGAGCCCAATTCAACCGTGTGTTTGAATCTAAGAGTACGTCTCAAAGACGATTTGCCTCCCGGCATCGTCATTTCTAACGAGATTCTTCTTGATGGCAGTCAAACAGACAATACGACGGCGCAAGCTGATATTGTGGTGATACGAAATCCTTTGGATATGGATGTGAGCATCGTGGATTCTGCTGATTACAATCCCGTCTCAAAAGAAATCGTGAGAGGTGCCGAATTGGTTTTCAATATTGATATTATCAATCCTGACACTGGGTATACTGCGGAGGATATCCGTATTACCAATATCGTACCTGAGGGGTTAACCTTCATCTCAACCAACGTGGGTGCCTATGATTTTAGCTCAAGAACCTACCGGCTCGAACAGCCTTTCTTAGGCCCAGGGCAAAACATGCATATCGAACTCACATGTCTAGTAAACAATGATTTACCCCAAAATAGCGTTCTTACCAATTTGGTCATTGCTCAGGCCAAAGGAACGCAGGAGGGGTTAGCGTCTTTGGATGTGATAATAGTTGAGCGCCCGGTAGAACCAGAAGCATTGTCTGTGGGTGTGAGTATAAAGCCTTCTCCAGAGTATGACCCTGTCAATCGCCACATTTTCAGAGGTGGGGAGATAACCTACGTGGTTGACGTGGTAAATTCTGATCCCGTTCTGACGGCGGAGGATATTCGTATTATCAATGTCGTACCTGAGGGTTTAACCTTCATCTCATCCAACGCGGGTATCTATGATCCTAGCTCAAGAACCTACGTGCTGGAACAGCCTTTCTTAGGCCCAGGGCAAAGTACACATATCGAACTCACGTGTGTGGTGAACGATGATTTACCCGAGAATAGCATTCTGACCAACCTGGTAATCGCTCAGGCCAAAGGTGCTCAAGATGGGTTTGGGTCTTTCGATGTAATTATAGTTGAACCCCTTGTGGCGACAGAGGCCTTATCTGTGGCTGTAAGCATAAAGTCTTCATCTGATTATGACCCTGTCAACCACCAGATTCTTAGAGGTGCAGAGATAACCTACATGATTGATGTGGGAAATTCTGATGCTTTCCTGACGGCGGAGGATATCCGTGTCAGCAACATCTTACCTGAGGGATTAACCTTCATCTCAGCCAACTTGGGTGCCTATGATCCTAGCTCAAGAACCTACGTGCTGGAACAGCCTTTCTTAGGCCCAGGGCAAAGTACATATATCGAACTCACGTGTGTGGTGAACGATGATTTACCCGAGAATAGCATTCTAACCATCCTGATAATCGCTCAGGCCAAAGGTGCTCAAGATGGGTTTGGGTCTTTCGATGTGATAATTGTTGAACCCGTTGTTGAACCTCAACCTTGGGTCAATGTTCGTATTGAGGAATCTGGCGGCTATGACCCTGCCACAAGAACCATTAAGAGAGGCGGTGTGTTAACCTACATCATAGAGGTGACTAACGTTGATCCCGTTCAAAGAGCGGAGGGTATTCGCATTATTGACTCTGTCCCCGAGGGGTTATCGTTTTACGGCGTTCTTCCGGTCGACGCCAATGGCCAATATTACGAGAACATCAGGCAATATATTTTGGAAGAACCCTTTTTAGAGCCAGGTCAAGGCCTTACTATAAGGCTCTCCTTTGAGGTCGATGAATTTGTGGCTGACAATACCCAGCTTACAAACTCGGTGCTTGTCGAGTCTGACGGGGCTACGGCATTCAATGAATCGCTCTATGTGACTGTCTGGGGCTCCAGCATTGTGTCTAGGAATTTGGATGTTAGTATTAGAGTGAAGAATTCTGGAGACTACAATTCTCTGACCAATGCCGTTGTGAGAGGGGGAGAATTAGTCTATGTCATCGACGTAAATAATCCTGATCCAGACATTATTGCTTACGGTATCCGGATTGTTGATCAAATACCTGACGGATTGACATACATTCCCATGACCCCTGATGATGCCAATCGGTATGATGTGAACTCCAGGCAGTATACCTGGGAGCAACCATCTCTGGCCCCTGGCGCGAATATTCATCTAGAACTGACTTGCTTAGTGGATAACCAGCTGCCCAATAATACGCTCCTGTTGAACTCTCTGGTTGTTGAATTTGATGGGGTCAGCAGAAACAGCTTCTACCCTGTTACTGTCGTCTCGCCCAGGGAAACGATTATGCGCCCATACTTCACCATGCCGCTTCGTCAGTTCCATAATGACAATATTATGGTGGTCATGAAATTTGTTGATGGTGACATTGATCTTGGCATGGTTGATACGACAAAGACACTCACCATGAATCCTGGAGGCATGGAAGCGACTCACATAAACCGTGCAGAAGATCTGACCACAATTTACTATGAATTCGGTTCAGATGGGGACGTTCGAATTAAGGGTTTCTTCAACAGTGATCCTCTACTGAATGCCTTAGAAGCAGATCAGAAAACGGTTGAAATTCGTGTGACTGGGTGGTTAAAGAACCAGGAACCGTTTGTAGGGTTGGCTTCTGTGCCGGTAGACTACTAGCATTTACGGCATAGGGATCAATGTGACTTTGAGGATCATGTTTGAGTTGATTGCCAAGGACACATTGGTAAACTCAACTGATCGCCAATGGGGATCAATACTTTTTGTAATACTTAGCCAAGTGAAGCACTGAGCAAAGTGGTTCAGGGTTCACGGTTCCAAGTTCACAGTTGATGGAATAGACCAGTTTTATCAACCGTGAACCTTTTTAACCGTGAA
>CAZBTJ010000017.1:0-55916 GCA_964494325.1 uncultured Pirellulales bacterium | reverse complement strand
TTGCAACCAACCAACAACTAACAACCCTTGGCCCGTGAAAGCTTCTTTCACCGGGTAGAAACCAACAACCAAGATCCCTTAATGAATGGATCGTCCCATCCAGTAGTCTCCCTCGACCGCTCCAACTGCTTCCTATCTTCCTAACTTCTTACTTTCCTAACTTCTTAACTTCTTACTGTCCCGGTCGAAAGCAGTCGATTAGAATCGTACGCAAAGGCCGAAGGCTGCGCCATGTAATTCGCGGTTAAATGAAGTTTTAGCTCTTAGCTCTCAGCCTTTTTTGAACCACTTCGTGGACCGGTTTAATAGACCCCTCAGTTCTTCGGCGTGACAGGGTCGGCGCGTGGGTTTGTTCAGATAGCGACAGCATCTCTGTGAGCTCCGTGGCTCCGTGTGAGATTTTTGTTCGCTTTTTATATCCGTGTTACAACCGACCCACTTGTTTTTGTTTAAGCTGAGTGATCGCTGATGGCCATTTCTTCTGTTTATTTCGTGTCAAGTGATGCCCACACGAGATCAACGGTTTGACGATCCTTCTGTGTGGTCGTAAACTGGGTGCGTATGGTTTTTCCCTGGTAAGTGATACCAATGAAGTATTGCGTGTCTGGTAAAAGCTCAAATTCGAGGAAATCATTGGTGTCATTGGTTTCTGCCCGTGTTGTGCCTGTACCGACGCAGCTGCCTGTCTGTGAGATCGTGACATTTGCGGCGATTCTTTTACCCTTGATCTTATCACGCAGGGTAATAGCCACTATTTTTGTACGCTTGGCGGCATCCTCTTTCTTGATGTATCGGTCCGTGACATCAACAGCACTAACATAGCGGACTGACAGGTTCCAGACACAGGGGAAGGCCGTGTCTGTCTTCTTGAAGCTTGTGGCATAGATGCAGTGCATGGAATTTGTGGGGTCGGCTTTGGAGGCATCGCCAATGAACCATCCTCTGTCGAGCTGGTCCGGTTCAAAGGCCCCGGTAAAGTGCCAGCCGTCGTCCCAGACCTCGACCCACGAGTGGTTGCCTCGCTTTGTGGTCCATTGTGGAATGCCGGCAAATCTTGCGGGGATACAGAACGCTCTGCAGGCATCAATGTAAAGGACTGACAGGCCGGTGCAGGAGGCCAGACCCTGGTCCATGGATTCGTAGGGACTTTGGTCGGCCTTGGCTCTTTGGGTCGAATACTTGACATTGACCATTTTCCAGATGTTGTAATTAAGCGCCACCGCAGCCTCGCCCGGCGTTTTGCAGCCCTTGACCATATTATAAAATCGTTTGTAGAAATCCTTGCGCCAGTTGTCACGACGCTCATTGATGCTGGCGTAGGGCAGGACATCATTGAGGAATATGTCCTGGGGTATGGCCGCAGCCCAGGGCATGGTCGCTCTGGCTTTGTAGGCCCATTCAATGTTTTCAAGGAGGTACTCAGCAGACAGGGACGTCAGGTCACGGTTGGGCATGTGGGTAATGAGAAAGCATGCGGCTTCAATCTGCGCAGGGGGTGTTTTCTTGAGGACATCGAGGAGTTGATCCGCATTGGTCGATGCCTTGGCGATCGCTTCGGTGACCTGGTTCTTGTAATTGTTGGGTACTTTCTCGGGCAGCACCAGGGTTGAAACGTCGCGTTTGACGACAGTCTTATCTGCAAGGATGGGGGCCGCATTGGCTGAAGTTAGGGTGACCTTGGCGGGTTGGCCCTTGAATGTGATGGTGAACTGTTCACCGGCCTTAAAGCTACCTGATAGGGGTACAAGGATGAAGTTGTCTGTGATGCGAGGCATGTATTCCTCGCCCGTTAGCAGTTCGATATGGGTCAGTCTGTTTGGGAAGAAGGCCACCAGAGGGCGGTCTGGCCAGTCTCCATCGGCCAGTGTCTTGACGGAAAGCTGCCAGAAGTTGTTACTATTGTCTTGAGACAGTGTAAACGTCCAGTCTTTGTCAGCTGGGGGAAGCGATGCTCGCCATGCCGGGTCTCCATAAAAGGCAATGGCGTCACGATCCCAGAAAATGCCGTAGGCCTCACGGTTGTTGGGATATTTGGCGTTTGCTATCTCTCTGACCGCTTTGGGTGAGTACTCGTCAAAACGGGCATCCAGGAGTTTGGGGTATTTTGTTTCGATCTGGTAGAGCAGTGCCTGTTGATTGGCGTAAAAGGATTCTGTGAGGGAGTAGTTTCCTGGCATGTCAATGAAGTAGGTGCTTGTGCCCCAGCCCATGAAGCCAAAGAATGTGACAACTGTGTATCCAAACATCTGGTCTACCCCGCCTGAATGCATCATGGCCAGGGCAAAGCAGTCTTTCTTGGGGATTCGTCCAATAAGGCAATTGCCTGTAGGCAGATAGATCTTTGAATTGGGGGAGTTGATGGTGTGGATATGACCTTGAGCATCTCTGCCGAAGAGGCTGCCATGGTCGCTTTTGAAGAAACCATCCTTGTAGTTGTAGCCGATCTGCCAGCCTGTGGTGTTGCCGTGCCCGCTGGTAAAGAAGGCATCGGGCCCGGCATTGAACGAGTCTACCAGCCCTTTTGTGGAATCCACGGGGAAGTCTTCTTTTGTGATGGGGCCGTTTGCCACCTTTGCGTATCTACCACCTGCCTCAAGCTCGTTGTAGAGGAATCCCTGCTCAAATCGGTCCAGCGTGATTTTTTCAGTGCCGGACAGGGCATTTCGCACGGTCAGCGGGTGGGTACGTTCGGCAATTCTGAGTGCATCAGAGGCATCGTAGCCAGTGAGAATGCCCCACATGGCGTCGGTATAGGCGTCCTCGTCCAGATCCCTTGTCAACCGTTGGACGGTAGTGACGAAATCTATACCGGCCTGTTCAGGCGGCTGTACGAAGCAGATATATCTCGGCATGATCTTTGTCAGGGTTGGTAGAATCTCTTCTACATTGTTTTTATAAAGGATGACAGATCCATCATACTTGGTTCGGAGTGTGTTTATGACTCGCTTCCAGGCCGGTTGGGATAGAGTCTGTTGGGTGGCAACGATAGCATAAGATCGGTAGGCCGGATGATCAAACTGTGGTTTTATGCCTGCCCACAGAAAGCTTGAACTGAGAAGTAGGGTGAAGGTTGTCAATAAGACCAGTTGTTTGTACGAGATAGACTTTACCATGTAACGGCTCCTGTAAATAATTTGAGTGAACGAGTTTACCAGAAACTCTTCGGTTTTGAAAAAAATATTTAGAGGGGGAATATTGGCCCGATCATTTTCCCGGCCGGCCCGGTCTTGCCCAGGCAAAAATCAATGACTGGCTAGACACAGGAAGGCCCTCTTTATGCCTGGAGATTACTTTATTCTTAAAGGGCTGATAGTACGAAAACAAAAGGGGACAACGTTATTAACGTTGTCCCCTTCTCACGAGTCAGAATCAGATTCAGGCCTATTTGTTGATAAAGGCCTGATAGCCGTAGTGTTGCATGAGATTGTCCAGCACCACCATCGCCGTGTAGTTTTCTGCGACTGGCCAGAGCCTGGACGCGATGGTCGGATCACGCCGCGTGATGGCAGCCAAGGCTGTATTTTCCATGGTGTATTTGTCCACGGTCTGTTGTGGTTTGTCAATGGTGGGTGTGGGCTTGACTGCGACTCGGGCCACAATGGGCTGACCTGTGGTCAATCCGCCCGTGATACCACCGGCATGATTGGACTTAAAGGCAATTTTACCGTCTTTAGCACCCATTTGATCGTTGTTTTCAAAGCCGGTCATGTCCTTGACCTTGAAGCCTTCGCCAATTTCTACGCCCTTGACAGCGCCAATGCCGAGCATGCGTCCCAGTTCGGCATCAAGCTTGTTGAATACGGGCTCGCCCAGACCTGCTGGCGCACCTGTGACAACCACTTCAACCAGACCACCGGCTGAATCACCTGTGGCAGAGACTTTGTTGCAGGCATCGACCATGGCCTGGGCTGCCCCGATATCCGGGCAGTTGACCACAGGGTGGACACCATATTTGTCCTGGATATCCTTGTGTGTCATGTGAGGGGCACTGTCGCGGATGGGATCGATCTCTTTTTCGATCTCAGTCATGACGGCCATTTTCTCGAGGAACCGCATGTCCATGTGAATCCGTTTGTTCACGTAGATGGCCTGGTAGAATGGGTCGAGGTCATGACGCATGGCTTTATAGCGATCTGTGTAGGCCAGAGCGGCAGCATAGTCTGTGATTCCTGAACAGCCCACACCCGCGATTTCTGTGACATAGGAGAACACGTTGATGCCATGGGCTTTGAGCACTTGCTTGGCAATATAACCAGCTGCCACAATCGTGCTGGTATAACGACCGCTGAAGATGCCAGCACCGATGGCGTCATCGTCTGGTCCGTACTTCTTGAATGAGGCATAAGACGCGTGACCCGGACGGGGTGTTCGGTTGGTGTCCTGGTATTGTTTGATGTGGATAAAGTGACGGTCCAGGTTGGGAATGAGAATCGAGATGGGCGTGCCATTGGTATGATTTTTGTTGCCTGCACCTTCAATGGTGTCAGCGGCGTTAATGCCAGTGTAGATGACGGGAAGATCCGGTTCTTTGCGAGGACTGGACAATTCATCTGCGCCAGGTTTTCTCAGCAGCATGTCGCCGTAGATCTCCTGCTCCGTAATACTCATACCGGGCGGCGTGCCGTGGACAAGGGCTGTCAGGCCAGCTTGGTAAGACCCACCTGCCACGGATACCTGAAACATACGTCCAATATGACAACCTAGCATATGTCTTAATCTCCTAATTAAAGTACTTACAGTTCAGTGCCGATTGAAAGTTCTACTTAAAAGCCATAGTATGGCGTAAAAGAAACCTAAATTCAAGTCTAAACCGAATTTACGTCTTGAGTCCGGGGGATTTTAGTCTCAGATGATCCACCATAGATGTACCGCATTTGCCCCAGGTTGGGAATCCATTTCAGGTTTAGAATGAGATTGGCCACACTCAGTAACCTGTTGTTTTTACTACCTTTCTGAATCATGTTGGTCAGCTTTTTGGGCCAGGGGAACTTATATCCGCTGGGCCAGTATACGAACATGGCCTTGCCCACAAGATATTCTCTGGGCACCACACCAGCTCTAGGAGGGGTCTGGCCACGTGTGACCAGGGTGGGTTTGGGCCACCAGCGGCCATCATGACTGTTTGGGCTGTTGTCACCCATGACGAAAAACTCGTCCTTGTTGAGTTGGAAAGGCTTGCCTTCAATGGCTCTGGGCGCTTTTCTGTTTTGGGAGTCTTGTTCGGTATAATAGGTATCTCGAAATACGGTGGTATGGGCCAGGGTTAACTGGCCGGTTCCGTAAAATGCCACTTCCGGGGCATATTCTCTGTGATATTCAAGGCTTTTGAGGGCCGTGCCCAGGTCATGGGTCAGGGTGTGTGGGCCGTATGAGAGCAAAAGCTGTCTGTCCACAGTGGCAAACTCAAAGGACTCGGCCTGCAACACATTGGAAATCTCGATATCTTGCTCTGCCAGGATCGTAAAGGTGTTTTCCAGGTCAATACTCGCAAGGACCATTTTTCCCTTAAAATCGACCCAACCTTTGTACAAAATGCCATATTTTTTCAGGCTTGCACCAAACCGTCCTGTCTCGCTTTGGGACTGGACAATGCCTTCCACCTTGATATCACTGCAAAGGGGCATATTCGAAAATGAAATGGCGTCGTTATAGGCATAGATCGCACGAAAATCATTGGCCGAAGGAGCGCCGTACTTTAGCACAGCATCCTCGCCAGTTTCCGTGTTCAGGTGAAATCTCGCAGGATCTTTGTCTTTAACCTGCCAGATTGTGGGGTGATACATGAAAGGATTGACCCACGCATGACCATTGTAACGTTCGGCCTCTTGTTCAAGAGGCTGATAGTCGTTGTCATACACAGGCATCCAATGCTCTTTTTGAACCATGGTTGGCTTACGGGCAATATGGTCATTGATAAACACGTCACCATCAACAATCTCTATCTTGTCACCAGGTAGGCCAATTAAACGTTTTATATAGTTTTCTGTAGGGTTTTCGGGGTTTTTAAATACAATCACGTCGTAGCGTTTGGGATCAAAAAACTGGTACTGGCATTTCAGCACCAAAATACGATCTCCATTTTCCACGGGCCGTGTTACACGGTGACCTAGTCGATCCTGTTCAAGCCACCCGCAACTGGGGCACTTGGTGGCGTACAGATGTTTTTCTTCTGACGGCACCATATCTGCCAACAATTCATACCGTTGTGGTGTGAAGCCCCGATGGTGTTTAAATGAACATTGAGGACATCTCAACCGAAAATGGGCTCCATGCAACGTGTCTGCCATGCTGCCGGTTGGGATACGAAAGGCTTCCATCACAAAAGCGCGAAAGACGAAGGCCAGGATGAAGGCCGTGATCAGCCATTCAAAGGTGTTGGCAATCTCCTTGGCACGATTCTTTTTATGTGACGGGCTTGGTTTTTCTGACGGTTTTACTGCGGCTTTATTTGTGTCTGACATCATGGCCTTCCTGATACGAGTTTGGTCAGGTCTTACTTTGACCCTATGAAATTTTTCTATTATGCCTGCAAACCATGGTCCGGTCAATAGTTGTATTGTGTGCTAGATCTTGACAGGGCATTCGAGTCAACGCATAATAAGCTTTTTCTGCAAACTCTAAGGAATCCTATGATCGACACTGCTTTGTTTGGTCAGGCCAATGACCTGATTCATGCTGCTAGAAAGATACTCGTCACAACCCACGTGAAGCCAGATGGGGATGCAATTGGCTCGCTTGTAGGTATATGTAATGTTCTCACTCAACAGGACAAACAGGTTGTACCCTTGTTCTTATCGCTTGTACCTCAGTGGTACAAATTTCTTCTGGACGATGCTGTGCCAGTACTCAAGCATGACCTTGAGTGTTCAGATCTTGGCAATGGTGACTATGCAGACATTGATCTGATTGTGCTTGTTGATGTGAACAGTCTGCCTCAACTCTCTCATTTTGGAGATTTTCTTCAAAAAAGTGAGATTCCTGTCCTGGTCATTGATCACCATGCTACAGCTGACCACCTTGGTACCATTGAACTGGTGGACCCGGAAGCAGCAGCCACGGGTTTACTGGTGGCAGAATACATCCGTTTTAATCAATGGCCCTTATCATCGCGTACGGCTGAAGCCTTGTTTGTCGCCACAGCCACGGATACCGGGTGGTTTCAATTCAGCAGCGCCAATAGCCGGGTTTACAGAGATTGTGCAGACCTTATTGATGCCGGGGCCAATCCCAATGAAATCTACGAAAAACTCTTCCAGGATTTCACCTTTGCCAAGTTCAAACTTACGATGGCCATGTTGGACACCCTGGAGCTCTTCTATGACGACCAGTTTGCCATCCAGCATTTATCTCCACAAGATTTTGAACGTACAGGTGCTACGTATGAAGAGACAGAGAACCTCATCAATGAATGCCATCGGATAGGCTCAATCAAGGCTTCAGTTCTCCTTGTAGAACTTCCTGATGGACGTATTCGCGGGTCTTTGCGAAGCAAAAGCGACCTGGATGTCAGTCAAATTGCCCGTAAGTTTGGTGGCGGTGGTCACAAAAAAGCGGCAGGTACCTTTGTTGAGGGCCCCATGGAAAAAGCAAGACAAACCATCATAGAAGAATTTGGACGATATTTGCCTCAGGGAAACAAATAGTGTTCAGAGGGTGTGTATCTCGAACTAGCCTTGGATAAAGCCTGGATTAAACAACCGCATCAGTGGATGACCACAGACCTGCTTGGCAAGGCCAGCACGCCCGGTTTGTTCTACGAACGCCCCGATGGTTCACCCTATCGCATAAACACGGATTACTTTGGACGTCAACGAGATATCGCCAATCCATGCGTCGGCCCCTTTGAGTATTCAGGTCAGGGCCCGGTCACACTGAAAGTCTGGTGACATGTGCTGTGGTCTGCTGGCGTGGCGCATTATTCCACAATCAACGCTTCACCTGCTGGCTGCCTTCTATGACGTGACTTCTGACTGTGGTGGTTGCCCGGTTGTGAAAGGCCCCTACGCCCCCAGTGACATAACCAAAGCTGCTTGACAGGGTGGTGCCGTCTTGAAACTTGACATCAATCTGTAAGTTGCTGTCTCCTGTCACAAGAAAACTCAGCTTTCTGGTCTCACCGTCTGCGATGTTTTCTATTTGATGACTTTTATGACAGACGACCAGGGAGAATTGTTCAATGGTTTTGCCTGATGCGTTTCTGATGAGGAGAACATTTTGAGCCCACAAAAACCCAATGCCCCCACCGACCAATACCAAAATGGAGAGGGGTGACAAGGCCAACAGAAGTTTCCTTCTTCTGATCCTCTTCCTTTCCAGTCTGCTAAGTCTTTGACTCACTCAATGTACCCATTCTTGTTAAAGACAAAAGTACGATACTGACAATAACCAGCGCCGTGGACTTAGGCTCTGTCTGTCATGTCATAGATCTTCACAAGCAAGTATATTGAGGTTGCGTGGTTCATGCCACTAAAAAGACTGAGGAGGCATGGGCGTGCTCCTGTGCTTGAATGTTTTCAATTTGGGGATGGGTTTACCATAGACTTCCACTTCGAGGTATCGATTCATGCCATTCAGATTATTGCCCTGGCAACAGAGCCGTACATATCGTGTCTGCTGGCCCTTGGCATCCACCAATTTGCCCTCATACGTATCCAAATAGTTTTTGTCCATGCCCATGCCAAATCCTGATGTGTTGTCATGATCATTATTGAACAGTGTTTTCACACCCTCGATAAAGTCCGGGTCATTGCTGATTTGGACAATGACATCGTTAAAAACGCGGCCTGTTTTGTGGTCGTGCCAGAACAGGATGGCGTACACCGTGTGAGGGTCTTCAAGGTCGATGGTCACGGATGAACACGTGGCATCCGGTCTGAGTACAATAGAATTGTCTTCAGCTGCTTCTTTGTTGCCATCTGTGATCATGGCAAGGTTTCCCATAAGTGGTTCACCTGAAGAGCTTATCACAGGTTTGCCCAACGCCACATTGGTGGTGCCTTCAGGCGAGAGAAAGGCAGGGCGGCGGGTGCCAAGCGGTGTTTCCAGATTGGGGATGGCTGAAAGATTGGCTGGAGTGCCAGCGAACACCGGCTTTGGCAGGTTGATTGCCAAGGGAACAAGTTTGCCCCGGGCAAGTGTGCTTTGCTGATCTATTGGTTCCTGATGATGAGATGTACGTTTAGAAACGAGGTTGATACTGATGAGTATAAGCACCAACGCTGCGATGGCACATAGCAGCGTCTTCTTTTGTAGGGTGACTAAACCTTCTTTGTGTGCTTTGGTCCTGTGGTCTTGTAATTCTTGTAGGGCATCGTTGATTAGCGTGACTGTGAAAATCAAGCTGGGCCTTTGAGAATTGCGCGTGAGCTTGACCAGTTGCGAGATGTTTTTATTGAATTGTTTTTCTGTTGGTTTCATGATGTCGGTTCCTCCTTGGAAAGAGGTTCCATGGTCTTGAGACTATTACGCAATTGAATACGTGCTCGATAGAGGAGGCTGTGTACCGCTTTTTCTGTCATTTTCATGGTGGCGGCAATGTCCCGCGCAGAAAGATCCTGGAGATACTTAAGTGTCAGCACCTGCTGTTCCCTGGCAGGCAGCGATGCCAGGGCGTGTTGAACCTGATGAGCTGTTTCTTTTTGCTCCAGGAGTTCATCTGGCAGGAGATGTGACTCCATACTGTCCAGATAGAGGGATAGATTTTTAGTGACTTTGGCACGTCCGGCCCGGTGACGCATTTCCAGGGCTAGGTTTTTATGGGCAATACCAATGACCCACTGTTCCAAAGTGCCACGTGTAGAATCAAAGGCTGTGCGCCCCTGCACTGCGTCAAACACGGTTTTTTGCGTGAGTTCTTCGGCCAGGCCGGGATGAATGCCCCTGTGAATGTATATGCCGTAGATCAAGGGAATGCTTCTGGCCAGAACCGTGGACCATGTTTGCGTTTCGCTCTTTTTGCTCAACAGTCGGCACTTTTCTCGGTTGTTTTCAGGTCTCACGACAATCCCTTCAACAGGTGACATCATATAATACTATGCGCAACTGAGAAGAATTACTCAGACTAATTGAGAAAATTTGAAGAATTGCCAATGATTCTTTTGGGGCTTCAAAAAAACCAGGGGCATGGAGCCCCCTGGTTTGACGCAGTTCTCAATGTATGACGGGTTTTCCAAAGACCTCCACTTCAAGGTATTGATTCATGTCATTGCAATTATTCCCGTGGCTATAGAGCCGTACATATTGGGCTTGCTGTCCCTTGGCATCCACGAGTTTACCGTGAAAAGTCTCAATGTAGTTTTTGTTGGGGCCAATGCCCGAGCCAGACGAGTTATCATGGTCGTTGTTAAACAGGGTGACAACTTCCTCAATAAAATCCGGATCATGGCTGATTTGAACCAACACGTCCTTAAAAACCAGTTCGGCCTGATGATTATGCCAGAGCAAGACCGCGTAGAGGTGATGTGGGCTTTCCAGGTCGATGGTGACAAACTGGCCAGTCCCTTCTGGAGCCAGTGAGACCAGATTGCCTTCTGTGTATTCTTTGTCGCCATCTGTGATTTGGTGGAATTCTCCCAATGTGGGTGGATCATTGGATCCCGTGACTGGTTTGTTCAGGGCGACATTGGAGGTGCCTGATGGTGCAAGAAAGGGGGGGCGGTCTCTTTTTCGAAGAGGTTTTAGATTGGGGATGTTTGTTAGATTAAGTGGGGTGCCGCCAAAGACCGGCTTTGGCAGTGTGATGGCCAGGGGTACAGTTTTGTCTGAAGTCGGCGTGTTAACCAGATCTTGTGCCTGTGGATTTTGCGGTGTTGGACTTAAGGCGTGCTTGGCAAAAAGGGTGATGCTGACCAAGACAAATACAGAGGCGGCTAAAACATAATGGTGGGTTTTCTTTTTCATGATGACTATTCCTTCCCTGTGCAACTGGTTGGCGTGACACCGGAGTATTTGAAAGGCATCACTGACTAGCATACAGGTGAAAACCTGACTTGGCCTGTGCGATTTGCGAGTCAGTTTAACCAGTTGCGAGACATTGTTATTGAACAGTTTATTTGTTCGCTTCATGATTTTGGTTCCCCCTGTCTTAGAGAGAGGTTCCACGGCGTTTAAACACGCTTGCCATTCAATGCGTGTCCAATAGACCAGGCTGTGCACGGCCTGTCATTATTGCCACTTTTGCCAGCAGTGACGTCATATATTACTATGCGCCACGCGGGCGAATCACTCTGACTATTTACTGAAGTTTATCAAACTTCAAAATCTTAGGACCTAGACCCTAGAACGTGAGCACTCGGACTGGACATAAACTTCTGGGCGTATCGGCATGGGCAGACTTGGCCGAAGAAAGGACCTCAACCTCTATCTGGGGAAGCAAAACACTTCGCCAAAGCGGGTCACGGTGTCAGCTTCACAGTGGATCAGTGGATCGGGCAAACGATTTTTGCGGCTGTCAACTGCGAACCACACTATTATTATTTGGCGTAGTGATCGGGTTTAAATGAAGAGGTCATCCTTTTTTTGACAACCACATTGTGGACATCCTGTCCGAAGTGAGTTTCCATGGCATGGATCAGAAATGGCGCCACTTGTGGTAGTGAGCTACTACTGCCTGTACTGAGGACAGACCCCTCCCAGACCCTTGGGATATCCGCCATGCTTCGATTGGGATTGGACCCGTCGGTGAAGTCCCTTTTATCAAAGGCATAGAGGAAGAGATTGTGCGTGTAGGACACCCCTTGCCTTGTGTATGAGCCGGCGTAGTGATGTCTGTAGGGTTCTGATCGAGTGCCGTTGTAGGTGCGTGTTCCGCCGCCCCCCCTAGTGACTGTGCCGGAATAATATGACGTTCCGCCAGTTGTATTGAAAACAGGCACACTGTAGGTGAAGAATTGAGGATCCCCAGTGGTCAATTCAAATGCCAGTATGACATCAGCGTCTTGGCTGTTTGTTTCAAGACGCATGCCCGATTTTTGCAGGGCAATGTTCATCATGCGTAGATACTCTTCCTCATTAAGCGAGACCCGGCCTTCTTCTTTGGCATAGTAGGTATACACCGATTTGCCTCTGAGTTCATACCCGGGTTTGAAGGCATTGTCTACATGGCTACGAACAGATGAGCCGCATCCTGCCATGATCTGAATAAGGGGTACCAGGATCAGAAGTTTTTTCATTTGTACTGCCTTTATCCTAAGGTTAAAGCCGGTTTGACCCAAAGCGGATCACGCTTGGACTCAAAAAAAAGGCTTTGCTTATGTCTGCTATTTATTTTCGCCTGTCTGGGATTTTCCGTCAAACGCTTTTTTCGGGGGGCGAGCGATTGAAGACTCAGGGAATATTGACTTGATCAGGTCAATTCTGTTGCCAAGTGCATGGGTTTTTGCCCATAATGAAATGAGTTGGACAAAACAGGTTTCTTTACAGGGGTGTTCACACATGAGCAATCAGGGATTAGACAAGGCCGCGTTGTGGGAAGCAAAGGGGGCCGAACAAACTGTGCAGTGTTTGCTGTGTGCACATAGATGTCGGATTCCTGAGGGGGGGGCAGGGATTTGTGGCGTGCGTGAGAATCAAGGTGGGGTGTTGTATACGCGGGCGTTTCATGGGTTGTGTTCGGCTGGGGCTGATCCCATTGAGAAGAAGCCGCTTTTTCATTTTATGCCTGGTTCCCGGACCTTTTCCATTGCCTGTATGGGGTGCAATTTTAAATGTGGTTTTTGTCAGAATTGGCAGATAAGCCAGACCCGTGCAGGGTATGAAAAAAAAGGGCATCGGGCCGATCCAGAGGCGATTGTACAGACCGCTTTAGATCAGGGCTGTGCGAGTCTGGCGTACACCTATACTGAGCCCACAGTATTTATGGAATTGTGCGGAGAGTGCGGGACTTTGGCCAGGACTGCAGGTTTAAAAAATGTGTTTGTCAGTAATGGCGCCATGACACGAGAAGCCATCGACTATGCAAAGCCCTGGCTGGATGCGATTAATATTGATCTGAAGGCGTTTGACCCGGCGTTTTACCGCAATGTGTGCAAGGCGAATCTGGATGCTGTCTTGGCTTCCATAGAGAGGATTGCAAATGAGACCGACATTTGGATGGAGATTACCACCCTGCTGATTCCGGGACAAAATGATGACAAGGAACAACTTAAGCGCCTGGTGGAATTTCTGGTGACGAAGGCTGGGCCGGATGTGCCTTGGCATGTGAGCCGCTTTTTTCCTCAGTACCAGTGGTTGAATTTGCCACCCACACCCATGGATACACTGGAGGAGGCGTGCGAGATTGGCAGGGCAGGAGGACTTAATTATGTGTATTTGGGGAATGTGCGAGGTAAGAGTTTTGAGAGTACAGAGTGTCCTGGTTGCGGAGCCATGCTCATAGAAAGACAAGGTTATAGGATTATCTCTAACCGTGTGGAGCAGGGGCAATGCTCTGATTGCGGATTACGGGTGCCTGGGATACATGCTTGAGCCCTGGCCAAAATTGAAGTATGATACACAAATGACACTGTGTTAGGTGTCTGGAAAAGTGAGACGGTTTTGACTGAGTGTTTTGAGGCGTCTATGTTCACGTTGTCAGCGATTGTTATTTCCTGTCTGGCTGTTGCGGTGGCCATTTTTCTGATGCAATGCTGGTTTGAGGAACGATATGGTGATTTGGCAGCTCGCTGGCTGCTACCCAAGGAATTGATTCAGATTGGGTCCGTGGTTGTGTTTGTGGGACTGTCTTTGGGGTTGGGGATTAAGGTGTGTGCCAGATTGAATCGAGAGGCCGTCATGGTGGCGGGATTTGCGATAGGTTTGTCTTCTCTGTGGGCCGCCTGGTGGATTGTGATGCAGGGACGCAAAGAGGTGGGGTCTGTGCTTGTGGACGTGGGTAAAGTTGAGCCCAGGGGCAAATACGCCGTGGTTGCCTTTATTGTGTTGAGTGTGTGGGCCTTTGGACTGAGTCTGTCAGGACGCGATCTATTTATGATACTCATTGGCCTGCTGTTTGCTTCGTCAGCGGTGCTTAGTCATTCCATTAGCCGAATGAATATGTTGTTTACCGACAAGGGGCTCTATACGCCCAATGGAGTCATTTTATGGGAAGACATTGAGAGTTACAAGTGGACTGGAGGCACGGGGACCACACATACATTGCTGTTGGTGTTGAAGCGACGATTCTATAAGACCATGGTGGTGAGAATTCCCTGGGCATCTATGGATCAAGTGAGTGACGTGCTTGAGTCCTATGTGGGGGCGGCTATTCTGGATCAGATTGAGCAGGAAACCGAGGCTAAGGCGTCGGGCATAGGGCAAGAAGAGAAAGCTCAAGAAGAGGACCATTCAATAAAAGGTGTATGATCATGAAATTTCAGACGTTTGATCAAGTTGTGGATTATGCCATTGATCGGGAAATCAGTGCTCGGTTGTTTTATTTGCATCTTGCTCATGTGTCCACTGACCCGGACCTATGTCAGTTACTTGAGTCATTTGCTGACCAGGAATTGCAGCACCAAAAGAAACTGGCCAGGGTCAAACAAGGGCATTTTAAGATGCTTGATGGGGATATGCCTGTGCTGGATCTGGGTATTGCAGACAGGGCTCCGGATGTTGAGCCGTATCCTGACATGAGTTTGAGCGAGGGCTTGGTCCTCGCCATGAACAAAGAAAAACAGGCGTATCGTATGTATCTTCAACTGGCTGAGAAAGTGGATAATTCCGAACTCAAGGCAATTTTTATGGGATTGGCCAATGAAGAGGCCAATCACAAGGTCCGTGTAGAAATTGAGTTTGATGATCATTTGATGAACAGTGATCAACCAGACAATGAAGCATAAGCATTGAATCTTGATTCTGGGCCCTAATGACAATTAGGACAGAGGCCTTCGAGGTGGACTCGCTGACGCTGTATAATAAAATTCTTGTGTGGGCTCTGGGCCAGAGGGATGATTAGGTCTGTGAGACAATAAGTCTGGCCACACTGAGTACAGGTGAAGTGAGGGTGACACTGAGTTTTGCTGCAGTGGTGCGACAGTTCATAATGGCAGGCCCGTTCTTCCAAAAACACTTTGTGCACTAAATCGGTCTTGGTCAGGCGGTCCAGGGTGCGGTAAATGGTGACCCTGTCGAAACTATCGTCAAGTGCCTGCGTGATCTGTTCCTGTGTGATTGGCCGGTTTGCATGCAGAAGCGATTTGATCACGCTCAAGCGTGCTTTGGTGCAATAGAGCTTGGCTGTTTTGAGCATGGCTTTGGCCTGTGCATCCACCGACGTCACGCTGTCTCCTTTTGATCATGAGCCGGTGACTTGTGAAAGGCACAACAGGGCGGGATTTTGCCTTCGCCAACACATAAGATTGGAAACACGATGTCACTGATACAGCAGGGCAGCCACACAGCAATAAACAGGATCACAAAGCATCCAATGACAATCAGGGGGGTAAACCCGGTATTCATATTTGTGAGTATGTGAAATGATGAGGCCCAGGTACTGATCAGGACATGCAACGCATGGGGCATTTTGGTGTGCAAGCGTTGATGGGGAATAAACCAGGCGAGCAAGATACCCATCAGGGCCAGAGGATTGACGATGTACCATTCTTCGATAAATGCCAGGTGAAGCTTTGGTTTGTGCGAGGGATGATCGCACAGCACCTCAGTGGCTTCTTCTTCATTGTGGTTAGCTTCATGTTCATCCTGGTTCTGGGCAACCAATGCGTTGCTGTCTGACTCGGGCGCATCAAGTGCATGGTTGTCTTGGGCCTGTTCGTCTTCATTGTGGGCATGGGCAGGAATAGACACGCCTAAAAGACTCTCACCCCAAAATGGTACAATACAGTCACTGAGCGTGGCAACGCCAATAGAACCGAGGTAGCCCACCACTAATATGGTCACAAGATGGGTCTTTTCTTTGCGCATTTTAAACAAAGATGCTGTGACCAGGGCCGATAGCAGCACATGGGCCGGATGAAAGACATAAAACAGGCCATGTGTCACGGGTTTGGATAGATCTTTGAGCAAAACCATGCATATAATGCCAATGACTGCGCCCAACAGGGTAAATGGTGCATGATGTCTTAATTCTGCAATAACATGCAGCCAGCGATTCTTCATGGTAACCTCATAGTAAAACGGTCTCAGCTTTGACTTTGGAATCAAATCACTATACCCGATTGAAGCATAATACGCAACAATGTTGCATTTGTTCGCAAGGTTCTTTCTTGAATTGTCAAATCAGAATCGCTTTTAGGCCATTTTTTAGGGGGCTGCTTGACTTTTTGGGGTTTTGACCTATGCTCTGATTGTGTGAACAGCCTGCTGAACAGAGGTGTCGAGAAAAAGGATTGGCTATGGACCATGTGAAGCTGACGGATGGGATGGAAGACTGGATTGCCCCTGACCATCTGGTCAAAGACCAGGACTCTGCGACGGTGCGTTTTGAGCAGTCTGGCAAGGCGCCCGGACAGTATCGCGTCCTGACGCCTGAGGAGATCCAGTTGTTGCTGACTCAGGGTAATCGAGCGTCTGATTGGACCCAGGTTTTGGTGACCGATCCTTTTGATCCGGCCTGTATCAGTCACAATGAGTTTTGTGGCCTTGTTCGTCTCGGTCGTGTTCAGAAGGGTGTTTTAACACATCAGGCCATGACCGTGCCCACAGGTATGACGCACAGCCAGATTGTCAGTTGTGATGTGGGACACGATGTGGCTGTTCATCATGTATCCTACATGGCCCATACGCTGGTGGGTGACCGCGTGATTTTGTGGCAGTGTGGTGAAATCAGAACCACGGAGTCAGCCAAATTTGGGTGCAGTCAGGTCAAGGCGGGCGAATCAACGGAGGTATTTGGTCGCATCCATGTGATGAACGAAACGGGGACACGAGGCATTGGCATTTTCGAAGGGATGCAACCCGTTGATGCCATGCTCTGGGCAAAATATCGCGATGACGGAGATCTTCTGAACTGCCTCGAGGCTATGACGTGTGATGTGACCGATACCCGATATGGCGTGTACAGTGAGATTCAGTCTCAATGTGTGATCAAGCATGCACGGCAACTCATCAATATCAAACTGGGGCCTTGTACAGAGGTGGTCAACGCCGATCGTTTGGAAGACGTGACCATTAGCTCAACTGAAGAGGCCCCTGTGTTTATTGGCGATAGCGTGACATTATGTCACGGTTTGGTGGGGGATGGTTGCCACATTACGCAGGGGGTTCGTGCAGAGTCGTTTTTATTGGGTGCGCAGGTGACTCTGGAACAGGGTGTCAGGCTCAGGCACAGCGTGGTGGGAGACCATTCGACTCTGACCCGTTGCGAGGTGCTTCATAGCTTGATCTATCCAGGTCATCAGCAGCGACATACCTCTTGTTTAACGTCGTCCTGCATGATGGGGCAGACCCACATGGCTGCGGGTGCCACGCTTGGGGCGAGTTGTAGCAGCCAGATCAATGACGGGGAGGTTCGCGGGGGGCGGGGCTTTATGCCCGGTCTGTGCACCAGTGTCATACACCCCAGTAGTTTTGCCTCCTTTGTGCTGCTTGCCCAGGGCGACTTTCCCTATGCGTTAAATATTACATTGCCATTTTCCCTGGTCATCAATGATCCGTCCAGGAATCAGCTAAAGGTCATGCCTGCTTACTGGTGGTTGCACAGTTTGTACGCCTGGGCTCGACTGGCCATAGAAATAGGGGAATACAATACCAGGCATCCTGCTCAACGTGGCATTGACTATCCTGCTTTGGCGCCGGATACGATGGGTGAGATCCAGCAGGCACGAACGGCTCTGGAAGTGTGGGTGGCCCAAGCACACCTGCGTACTCTGGGACGCGTTGAAACCAATATTGAGACACTCAGGTCAAAAGGACGTCATTTGCTGGCTCAAGCCACGGTGTCGGCGCCTGATATTGATGTCACTGCAAAGGGGCTTGAGCATGCCAAACGACCCACTGTCGTTCTTGATGCTTTTGAAGGATATCATGCCTACGGAGATATGATTCTCTATTACGGCGTGACCCAGTTGATTCAGTATTTGCAGTGGCATGGTGGGGAAACCCTGGAGGGCATGGTCAAAACGCTCGGTGTGACTGCCCCGCACGACTGGACCAACCTGGGTGGCCAGCTATTGCCCGTGGAAGAGGTCGAACAGTTGCGTGAGCACATCTGTTCAGGTCGATTCAAAACATGGTCTCAGGTTCATGATCACTATGACATACTTTGGAAAGCCTATCCCCTGGCCAGGCAACAGCACGCCTATATGATATTGTGTGATTATCTGGGGCTGACCACGCTGGATCAGACGCATTGGCATTTTGCCCTGGATCAGTCATTGGCCATACAGAAAGCCCTGTGCGATCGTGTTCAGCAAACGCGACAAACAGATTACAAGAGTCCCTTTATGCAGGCCCTTTTTGACTCTCCTGAGGAGATGAATGCTGTGTTGGGTGCCATCGAGAACGACCCCTTAATTCAGAATATCTGTGATCAAACCAGGGTGTATGCAACGCAGGTTCAGCGTTTCAAGGCACAGAAATAATCGTCGTATGGTGGCCGTGATATTCCAGGCCATTCGCCGACGCTTTGACTGTGGCCATCATTCATCAAGACATTTGAAGATAAAGGATTGGCTATGACTTACGTCACACTGACAGAGGGTCTGGGAGATTGGATTTCTCCTGAGCACCGTGTCAAGGATCAGGACAACGAGACTGTTCGTTTTGAGCAATCTGGCAAAAAAACTGAGCCATATCGCCCACTCACATCTGAGGAAATAGAGACGTTACGGGGGCTGGGCAATGAGGCTTCTGATTGGACACAGGTGCTGGTGTCTGATCCCTTTGACACGAGTTGTGTTCGGCAAAACCAATTCCGTGGGTTGGTTCGCCTTGGGATCATGCGTCAGGCCGCGCTGGAACATCATGACATGCAGGTATCCACAGGGATTACGAATAGTACCCTGTACGCCTGCGATGTGGGTGACGATGTGGCGATCCATAATGTGCATTACCTGGCCCATTATATGATAGGAGATCAGTGTATCCTGTTGAATCTTGACGAGATGCATACCACCAGCCACGCAAAGTTTGGGAACGGGGTCGTGAAATGTGGCGAATCTGAATCGGTCAGGGTCTGGCTGGCTGTGATGAACGAAACCGGGTCACGAAAAATCATGCCCTTTGAAGACATGATTCCAGCGGATGCTTTTTTGTGGGCCAAATATCGGGATGATTTAAAGCTACAGAGGACCCTGGCCGAGATAACTCAGTTAGGATTTGACTTTCGGTGCGGTATCTTTGGAACGGTGGGCCATTGCTCCGTGGTCAAGAATTCTCGCATTATCAAGGATGTGAAGATTGGATCGCACGCCTATATTAAAGGTGCGAATAAACTCAAGAATATCACGGTCAAATCATCAAAAGAGGAACCCACTCAAATTGGGGAGGGCGTCGAGTTGGTCAATGGCATTATTGGCTTGGGGTGTCACGTGTTTTATGGATGCAAAGCCATACGTTTTATTATGGGGGACCATACCCAACTCAAATACGGCGCCAGACTGTTGAATTCTGTGTTGGGAAGCAATTCAACGGTATCCTGTTGCGAGATTCTGAACAATCTGATATTTCCGGCTCATCAACAGCACCATAACAATTCATTTCTGATAGCAGCTTGTGTTCTGGGGCAGAGCAATCTGGCTGCCGGGGCGACGCTTGGTTCCAATCACAACAGCCGGGCCAATGACAATGAAATTCTGGCGGGACGCGGATTTTGGCCGGGACTGTGCTCCAGTATTAAGCACTCCTGTCGTTTTGCCTCTTACACGCTCTTGTCCAAAGGCGATTATCCTGCGGAATTGAATGTTTCGCTGCCCTTTTCATTATTGAACAACAATGTGTCCAAGGACTGTCTTGAGGTGATGCCTGCCTATTGGTGGCTGTATAATATGTATGCGCTGGCACGCAATACCTGGAAGTTTCAGCACCGTGATTTGCGTACCACCAAGTGCCAGAACATTGAGTTCGATTCTCTTGCGCCGGATACCGTGGAGGAGATTCTGGCAGGCAGACATTGGCTTGCCCTGTGGATTGGCAAGGCCCTGTGTCGAGCACAGGGCATCACACTGGAACGTATGGCCGAGGAGACTTTGTGTGACATGGGTGAGGAGGCCGTGGCTCTATCAGAAGAGGCTTTGGACACACTGGAGGTCTTGGGCGAATCCATGGAAAAATCCAGGAGAAAGGTGGTCATACTCAAAGCACGCCAGGCCTATCAAGCCTATACCGAGATGGCCCATTACTATGCGGTTAAGCATTTGCTGAGCTATCTGGAGGGGCAACCGAAGGCCAGCTTGACATCCATGGCAGACGCACTGGCCGGTCCACGCCAGACTGAATGGGTCAATTTGGGGGGGCAACTGGTTTGCGAACAAGAGGTGGATCAGTTAAGAGAGGATATCAAAAGCGGTCTACTGGGGAACTGGGAGGCCATTCACGCTCGTTACGATCAGCTCTGGCATACCTATGCTTTTTCAAAGCAGCGGCATGCGTATGCCACCCTTTGCGATCTGTATGGCGTGACACGGCTTGAATCTGGTCAGTGGCGTTTGGCTCTGGAACGGGGCAAAGGCATTCAAACCATCATTTGTGAGAGGGTCTATACGTCGAGGCAAAAGGACTTCGACAATCCATTCAGGCAGGCGACCTACAGAAATGCCGAGGAAATGACGGCGGCGCTGGGGACGATTGATGACAATGAGTTTGTCAAACAGATACGACTAGAAACAGACCAATTCAACAGGCAGATCCAGAACGCACTGGCATTGGCCAGAGACGACGACAGTGTGGCGACTTCTGCTCACGGGTGAAGGGCTTGCTCAAAAATAAACCGACAGCTTGGGACGTTCGTGTCTCAAGCTGTCAGTTTATTCGTTTTGTCCTGCCCCATAGGGAATGGCAGGTTCTATTCAACAAAAAGAAGTTTACAGTATTTTGGAAATGAATTCGATGGCTTTGCCCATGGTTTTGACTTCCAGGGCCTCTTCATCGTCCATCTCAACATCAAACTCTTCTTCAAATGCGGCCACCAACTCCACACTCTGAATGGACTCAGCACCCAGATCTTCGACAAAACGTGATTCGTCGGTAATCCGACCAATATCAATTTTCAAGGTTCTGACCACAACATCTTTAATCCTGCTTGTTACATCAGACATAAGGTAACTCCGTATTAGTTTTTAGTCTTAAACAATCTTCTTGGGATCGAGATTGTCCTTCTCAATATCCTTGAAGTAGTTGACGGTTCCAACCTTCATATCAATGGTTGAAGCGTCGTCACACACGATCATACCTTGTGGGTGCAGCTGAAGACAGGATACGGTCCAGATATGGTTTACGCCAGCCTCAACAGTCTGCTGCAGGGCGCGGGCCTTGTTGTGTCCAGACACGATGATCAGGACCTTTTTGGAATCCATGACAGTACCCACACCCACGGTCAATGCAGTCTTGGGCACCTTTGTCTCGTCACCACCAAAGAAGCGGGAATTTGCAATAATGGTGTCTTGTGTCAGTGTTTTGATACGTGTGCGGCTGGCCAGAGAAGAGCCGGGTTCGTTAAATGCGATGTGACCATCAGGTCCGATACCCCCCACAAACAACTGGATACCGCCATAAGACTTGATTTTTTTCTCATAGCGAGCACACTCGGCTTCGAGGCTCTTGGCATTACCATTGAGAATATTGGCATTGGATTTCTTGATGTCAATCTTGCCAAAGAAGCTGTCCCACATAAAGGAATAGTAGCTTTCTGGATGATCTTTGGGGATGCCCACATATTCGTCCATGTTGAAGGTCACGACATTCTTAAAACTGACCTTTTTCGTCTTGACCATGCGAATCAGTGCGTGGTACATGCCCAGAGGTGAAGACCCGGTAGGCAGACCGAGTACAAACGGCTTCTTGGCCGTTGGCTTGAATTCATTGATTTCCTTGGCGACATAAGCAGCAGCCCAGTCACTGGCGGTCTTGTAATTGTTCTGAATAATAACTCTCATTGAAATGTTCCTTTCAAAATACTGTTGATTTCGTGACATATTAACGAAATGTTTTATTTCGCCAATGTCTTATCAATCTGTTCGTTCAAGTTCTCAATACGAGATTGCAGTGTCACGACTTTGTTCTTCATATCCTTGACAAAGGCGTTATCTTGATATTCGCCTCTGACCTCGCGGAAGTCCTTTGTAACATCTTCTGCAAGGCCGTCCTGGCCGAATCCGATCTGGCTCATTTCAGCAAATTCCTTGTTTACATCCGCGGTCACGAGATTGAGGAATTTCGATTTGACCTTGACCAGGGCATTGGCAGCTTCTTGCATGCTGTCACCTGTCATGGCAGCTGTTTCGACGGTAAAGACGTCTTCATAAGCTGCCTGGGCCCAGGCCCATTCGTCTTCGGCATAGGCGTCATGAATCTTCCGGGTCTCCGCCGCAAAGGCATCTACCGTATCCACGGCGCCTTGCTCAATGGCGTCTTCAAAGGCATCCAGACGTTGTTTGGGCATCAACTGGCCACCCAGGTCCACCCACTGGTCACTGTATACAGCCGAACTGTCAACCGCCAAGGCTGCCTTGAGATCTGTTCTGTCGGCCAGGGCCTTTTCGATCCTCTGAACCAGTTTTTCGCGAAGATAAACCTCGATACCTGTGCGATAGTACTTCTGACTGATGCGAAGAATCAAACGCTTGACCAGTGCGCCGCCAATAAACACGGCATCAATCGCCTTGTCCGTGTTGTCCATCAGCTCCTTGAGTTGCTTGCGAGCCTTGATCATCTTGCCGATGGTGTAGGGACTGAGTACATCAAAATCAATCATGTCACGCTTTTCACAGCCTTTGCGTCGGTCTCTCTGAGGCCACTTGGCGCCGTCACGAACCGTACCGACGGTTGTCAGATGCAGGCCAGGGACCATCATACACTTGCCGTCATGGCGGGCTTCAATGTGGCTGAACGGGAAATCAGACGTGTCAAAGTTCGTACTGTGTTTGCCCAGTACCACACTGAACGGTCCTACGCGGCAGGGCCACATCATATAGGAGAAGGACCCGGTCTTTGTCCCACGCAGCAGTTTGCCTTCGTGGCAGGGGCCGAGTTTGTACATGTGGTTCGATTGATTGGTGCCACTGCCGGCATTGTAGAAGCTGAACTGTCCAGCAATCAGGAGCGATGATTTGTGATGGGTCACTGTATAGGGGCCGGCAAAGATGGAGACTGCTTCCCCGTGGAAGGCTTCGCAATTGGCAAAGAAGACAGACCCTTCTGCGGAGTACTGCTTGCCGATCTGGCATCCTTGGCCCACAAACACCTCTGCCAGCATGGCACCGCCTGTGACAGAAGAACTCTCCGCCACAATAAAATCCTCGGCGATCACGTCTGTGCCAATGGTGGATGGACCTGTTTCGCAACTCAGGATTGTCCCGTTTTTCAGACTGGAGGCCTGATTTATCCTGGCCGAGGGGCCAATGTTGACATCCACGATTTCTTTGACCGAACAAATACTGGCATTCGCTCCAACTGTACCGCGGTCTGATTTGACGGATTCAGCATAGTCCATGGCCATGGCCTTGAGCTTGGCCACCATCTTGGGACGGTAACGGTGGAGGCACATCATATAGGCAAACTGAGCTGACAGCTTGTCAAACATCACGATTTCACGACCGCCAGCTTCATTGAGAACGCTGATCTCAATACCGTTACCAAAGGTGGCTCCAGGATTGGTTTGCATGAGGCCCACATGTTCAATGCACGCGCCAGCTTCGATGTTGTAATTGGCAATATGGACGCCAACATTGGCAATGCGGCAACCGTTGGCTACTGCGCAATCGGTGAGGGTGGCGTTGTAGATACCACAGGGCTTGGTTACTCCCTGCGCAGTATTGATCGTGCCGGTAAGATCACCGATTTGAACCTGTCCCAAGAAATCTACATTCTTCACACAGGGGGCATCAAAGGCACCTGCTATAGAGACCTTGGCCCAGTCCTGAGCTGTACACCCCTGTGCCTGCAGGGCGTTGATCTGATCTTGTGTCAGTGCTTTGTAGTCTGTTGTTTTTCCCATTAGTCTGTAGCCCCACTTACAATGGCATAGGTATCTTTGGCAATGGCCTGCTCTTCATTCGTCGGAATGACCAGAACCGCAGCCTGACTTGCATTCGTACTGACGTCACCTTCCCGGCTGAATGTGCCCTGGTTCTTGTTACCATCCACATCAATCCCAAGGCTGGTCATCCCGCCGCAGATCTTGGCACGCACCTCTGGCGAGTTTTCGCCAATGCCGCCTGTAAAGACCACGGCATCCACGCCATCTAGCACGGCCGCATACATCCCGATGTATTTTCTCACGCGATAGCAGAAAATATCGATGGCGAGCTGGGCTCGTTCATCGCCCTTGGCAGCGAGTTTGCCCAGATTGCGCATGTCATTGGATTTCCCGGAGATGCCCAGCAAGCCGCTCTTCTTATTACAGAGTGTATTGAGTTGCTTGATGTCGTATCCCTTATCTGTCAGATAAAAGAGAATCGCAGGGTCAAAATCACCCGTGCGTGTGCCCATGACCAGGCCTTCCAGAGGGGTCAAGCCCATGGAGGTGTCTACTGAGCGTCCCTTGCTCACAGCGGTCATGGAACAGCCGTTGCCCAGATGAACGGTAATGACATTCACGTCGTATTTGCCCTTGTTCAACAGTTTTGCTGCGCGACGCGCGACATACCGATGTGAGGTCCCGTGGAACCCATAGCGCCGGATGCGGTATTTTTCATACAGCTCATGGGGTAGGGCATACATATAGGCCACTTCTGGGATGGTGGCGTGAAAGGCGGTGTCAAAGCACGCCACCTGCTTGGCATCGGGCAGCTTGTGCATGGCCGCTCGAATGCCTACCAGGTTATGTGGATTGTGAAGGGGGGCCAGATCACAGAACTTTTCAACAGAGGCAATCACGGCATCATCAATTAGGGTAGAGCCGGTAAATTCTTCGCCCCCGTGCACCACACGATGTCCCACGGACTTGATATCAGACAGGGACTCTATTGCGCCCTTGTCGCCCACCAGTGCACTGAGAATCATGGCCATGGCTTCTTCGTGATCCGCCACATGGCCTTCCTTGGTTATAGTATTCTCGCCACAGGTCTGAGACAGCTTGGAGGCCTCTTCGCCAATTTTTTCGACCGACCCCTTGGCCAGTACATCGGCCTGCGGCATTGTATACAGTTGGTATTTAATGGATGAACTTCCAGCATTAATCACTAAAACTTTCATGGGTTAGCACACCTCTAAAAAGGGTTGTTGTTGGCTTAGTTGTCGCTCGGGACCAGGGCCAGTGTAATAATGGACGTGGTGACGATGTCCGAGACGGACGCCCCTCTGGACAGGTCTGCAATGGGTTTGGCAAAGCCCTGCAGGAATGGTCCGATGGCCTTGGCATTGGCCATGTACTGAGTCAGCTTGTAACAGATATTGCCGGCATCAAGATCCGGGAAGATCAACACGTTAGCCTTGCCAGCGACAGTACTCTCGTCCTTCACCTTTTTGGCAGCGACACCGGCAATGATCGCGGAATCTGCCTGGAACTCACCATCAATGGCCAGTGTGGGTGCTTTGGCTTTCACGAGACGGAGTGCTTCCAGCACCTTCTCAGCACTGGGACCCGCTGCACTGCCGCGAGTTGAGTAGGACAGCATGGCCACACGGGGCTCTTCAGTCAGCAGGCATTTGGCACTCTGGCCTGAGGCCATGGCAATGTCAGCCAGTTCCTGGGCAGTGGGGTCAATATTGACGGCACAGTCTGCGTAGATAAAGGGTTTGTCTATTTCGCCCTGGAAATCAGGAATGATCATGAGGAAATAACTCGAGACTGTATCAATACCCTCAGCCAAACCCACAGTGAGTGTGCCGGACTGAATCACGGTGGCTGTGGCACTGGCAGCACCTGCGACCATGACATCGGCATGTCCGGCCTTGACCATCATACCGCCGAAGAATACGGCCTTGGTCACCATGCGACGTGCCACACCCACAGAAATGTCATCGCGATCACCCACATACATGGCAGCATAGTCGTCCAGGCGATCAGAATCCCGCGGATCAAGGACGGTGATTCCGGTTAGATCAACGCCGGCCTCTTTGGCTGCAGCGGTGACCTTTTCCGATTTTCCCAGCACGATGGGCTCAGCCAGTCCGTTATCCTTAATTTCTCGTGCCGCCTGAATAATGCGAGGATCCCGACCCTCGGGTAGAACCACTGATAAATTGCGGCCTTTTACTTTTTCCGTAAATACATCAATGATGCTTTTGTTGTTTGTAGTCATAACTCAACGCCCTTAACATCTGTTAGATTAAATATCCTTATGAACCCTCAGAATTATAGATTTACAGATCCGACATGGGGCAGTCAAGTCTAATTCAAGTTTATACGTCAAACATAGAGCTTAGGGCTGGGTCTGGACATTAAGTGCGTCGTAGCCAGGGCTTCGAAATTCTACCGAATGTATCCGGAGATTCTTGAGGTACGTTCTTAGTACGTGACTTCTCAGTGACAATCGTCACCTTGTTCCGATTTAAGAGTTTGTAAATATACGACTTGGAAACCTTACGCTGCAGTTTTTTTTCTACCAATGCCTGCACGATCTGGGGGGTGATGGGGTGGCCCGATCGGGTCTGTCGAAGGATCGGGGTCAGCAGTTTTCTTTCTTCCTGTAGGCTCAGGAGTCCCCATCGCCGTCCCCCGCGCCCCGGGCGTTCAAGTCCGGAAGGTCCGATCTCATTGTATTGTCGAATCCATAGCCAAACCGCCTGCTTGGACACGCCAAGAATGCCCGCTACTTTGCCCGCATGGAGTTTGCCAGTGTGTGTCAACCAGATGGCCATACGACATTTATAGACGGATTCATCGGGTGCATTCTGAACCCATTGAAACATCTTTGTGATGCTTAGCCAATCTTTGATTGTCGCAGGTGGTCGCATAATTCGGTCGTATATAAAAAAGTAATTATAAACTCTATGTATGACGTACGCAAGAAGTCTGTGCCGATACACTGTGTTCATGGTCGAGGGACGGCGTGAAAGCCGTGGCATGGTCAGACCCAAGGCGAAGCCATCATGAAAATGAAGAGTGGTCTTATCTTGAAGCAGTCAGCCCTTGGACAATAAGGCAGCGCAAGCCACTTTTGCGGCTCGGCGTTTTAAGCCTCAAAGCGTTTAAGAATGACGACGTTGTTTTGCCCGCCGAAACCGAAGGATTCGTTGATGATGATGTTCAAATCTGCTTGACGCGGCGCATTGGGGACATAATCCAGGTCCAGTATGGGGTCTGGATCGTGGAGATTCATGGTGGGGGGGATGGTATTGTCTCGAAGGGCCATAACACATGAAATGAGCTCTGCTGCGCCGGCTGCGCCAATCAGATGCCCCATGGTCCCCTTGACGCTGCTGACCGGTGTACTACCGGCATCTGGGCCAAACACGCCTTTGACCGCCAGTGTTTCAATCGAATCATTCTCTAACGTACTGGTGCCATGGGCATTAATGTAATCAATGTCTTCCTTGTCAATTTTGGCGTCTTGTAAGGCGGCCTGTAATGCGGCAATAGCGCCGCGTGCTTCATCGTGCATGTCTGTCACGCGAAACGCATCGGCTGTACTGCCATACCCCACCAATTCTCCCAGGATTGTGACACCCCGTTTTTGAGCCGACTCCAGAGTTTCGAGTATCAGCGCAGCCGCGCCCTCACCAATCACAAATCCATCGCGTGATCCAGAGAACGGTCGTGATGCCGTTTCAGGGCTCTCATTTCGAGTGGATAAGGCCGTTAGACGATTAAAGCCCATGACGCCCAGGGGATGAATCATAGAATGGGCACCACCGGCAATCATCACATCGGCATCACCACTGCGGAGTATGCTCATGGCTTCGCCCACGGCTTGTGTGCTGGCAGCACAGGCTGTCAGGCAACTACGCGTGGGGCCACGGGCACCGGTCAACATCGCCACATGCGATGCTGGCATGTTGGGTTCTTGCTCAAGTTCGTGTGAGGGGGTCATTTGACCAAAGGCGACCTTGGCCCAAGTGGCCCAGTCCATGGTGCGTTCTTCGGGATTCCAGGCCTGCGCCAGGGCTTTAAAGAAGACGTCATTGTCTACAGAGCCTTCCCCAGCGCCCAGGTAAACGCCCAAACGGGTCCGATCTATCGAGTCCGTGGGAGTCGTGGTTTCTGTGTCAATTTTAGCTTGTTTGCAGGCTTGAGCGGTGGCTGCAACCACAAATTGTGATCCGCGATTGCCCTGCGCGTGCTTGTCTGTATTTTGAATAAATCGACTCAGGTCAAAGTTTTTGACTTCTGCACTGAATTGTGTTGGCATGGTGGAGGCATCAAAGATGGTGGTCGGTGCTACACCACTTTTCCCTGAGAGCATGGCTTGCCAAGCAGTTTCTATATCATGGCCAATGGGACTTACGATGCCCATACCCGTGATGACGATGCGTTTTTTTTGGGTGTCGCTCATGATTATTGGGTCTTTCCCAGAGGGGTTTTAAGAATCACGGCTGTGGTCTGGCCGCCATAGGAATAACTGCAAGATAAGACATGACGAATTGGTTTTTCCAGTTGTTCGCTACAAATTGCCAGATGACAATTTGGGGCCTTGTCCGTGCAGTTGATAGCTGCGGGAATTCTTGCCTCTTGTATGACCTTGACGGCGGTGATCAGGTCCAATGCCCCAGCTGCCGTACCAGTATTGCTGAGCATACTCTTGGTCGGCAGTACAGGAATCTTGCCCAGGCTGTCTCCAAAGATGGCAGATAAGGCTGCGTTTTCTGCGGTATCATCCCGGGGTACACCTGTCCCATGCGGAATAATCAAGTCGATCTGGTCCGGGGACAGTCCGGCCTTTTCAATGGCCTTGGACAGGGCAATTTGAACACCCATGCCATCTGCTTCCAAGTTTTCATACGGGGTATTCAGGCAGTTGCTCTGGCCAAATCCCACGATTTCAGCCAGGATTGGGGCTTGGCGTGTTTGGGCTTTGTCCAAAGACTCAAGAACCAGAAGGCCGGCGCCTTCCCCGAATACGCTGCCAGTGGCATTGGTGTCAAAGGGGCGGCATGCTTGATCCGGGGCATGATTGCTTTGGGATGTGGCTCGGTTGATCAGGGACTGTCGTGCCAGAACAATGGGATTGACCTTGGCTTCAGTTCCGCCACAAAGCGCGGCATCTGCACAGCCACGTTGAATGATTTGTGTGGCTTCAATCACCGCCAAATGGCCCGAAGCCTCGGCACAGGTGATGGTGTTACTCGGCCCCTGAATATCGTGAATCAGACTGATATGACAAGCCAGCATATTGGGGAGATATTTGAGGAGCCACAGGGGTGTGACATGTTGAATGCCTTCCAGGCCCCATTGTTGGAGGTCAAATTGACCGTTTTTGAGGCTGGCTGCCACAGCAGGGGCCAGTTCCTCAAGATCACAACTGATCAGGCCGGCGCCCAGAATCACGGCTGTTCTGGTGGGATTGAGTGTGATGGGATTGTCGTTTTCCATGCCGGGTGTATTAAACTCGGCATGGCGCAAGGCTTCATTGGCTGCAATCACACACAGCTGAATGTCTCTGGACATCAGCTTGGCTGCTTTTCGGGAACTCTTTGGGATGTGATTCCTGAGTTTGTATTCGGGGACCTGGCCTGCCAGCTGGCAGGCAAATCCAGCCGGATCAAATGCTGTAATGTGGCCTATGCCAGATCGTCCGTTGATCAGGCCGTCCCAAAGATCCTGCGCTGTTAACCCCAGGGGACTGATAGCGCCAACGCCTGTGATTACCACACGAGGTGATGTCATTCGTGGTGCTCCGATTTAATTAGCATGGTCGGATTGTTTTTGAGCGAGGAAGTCTCTGAGCAGGGACTTAAAGGTGTTGTCATCAAACACAAAGTTGTCTTTGGGGAACTCAATGCCTGCCAGGTTTTGATCAACATGACTGAACATCAGGTTGATTTCAGCAATTAATTCACCCTCGCGTGTAATCTTGCCAGTGGTGCCCGCCGCTTCCGGGGCTACGGTTTCAATGACGGCGTCCAGTCGGATGGAATCACCAGGTCTCACAAAATCAAAGAACTCGGCCTTATTGATCTTGGCCAGTACAACTTTTTCCTTAAAATCGCGAGCTTCCCCCACCAAAATACCCGAGGTCTGGGCCATGGCTTCTATCATCAGAGCTTCCGGCATCACCGGAAACCCGGGGAAATGATCATGCAGGTGCTCTTCTGCCATGGACACATTCTTTATGGAAGAAGCACACTTGCCACTTTGAAAATCAACAAATTTATCTATCCAGATCCAACGCATAGGTTCTTGCCAATCAGTCCGTTAGGATACACGGGATTCTACAAAATTGACAATAGATCCCACAGTGAAGAGATCGCCAAGCTTGTTGATGTCCGGGTTTTGTGCAAAGTCGGTCAGGTCTGTGTGGGGCATCTTTTCTTTAAGCATTGCCATGCCCTTGTCAGTCAGCTTTTGATCGTCGCCAACCAGGTCAGGATCATTCATCAGCGCATCTGCAGGAAAGAGCTCTTCACGCGCAATCTTGATGTCAAAGGCTTTTTCGAGTCTGAAAACGACATCCAGGAAGTCAATGCTCTCAGCGCCAAGATCGCCCATGAGCGTGGCTCCCAATGTAACTTCATCATCGTCCACACCCAGTGCGTCGACCATTACTTCTGTGACCTGTTCCAAAATCTCATCGCGACTAAAAGCCATGTGTACCTCCAATGTTCGGGTGTCGCGGTCGCTGCTTGAATCTCCTAGATCAGCGGCCTCACTTCGTTCATTCGTTCAAGTTCAATTGGGTTTCAGTAGATGCCACCGTTTTTTCATGGCGTCTACGACTTCAGCATCAGCGGTTGCCAAGGCCTCTTTTTTGTCTGCCAGATTGAAGTGACGCAGGGAAAACCTTGCTTCCACAACGCGTGTGTCTCCAGATTGGCCATAGGCTTTAAAACTGCTGATATTGTCTTCCAGGCTCGTTGCATCGACCACGTAACGGATTTGCATGCCTGGTGTTAAAAAGCTCTTGTATTTGACATTTCGTGTTTGCTTGAGCAAAACCATGCTGTGGGTAAAGTCCTGAGCTTCGCGTACCAGCCACGACGCTGACTCGATCATGCCCTGCAACAAGAGCACACCTGGCAGGACCGGGAACGTGGGAAAATGGTCCCCCAGGTACTCTTCTGCCAGAGATACGCTCTTTGTTGTTTCAATATGCTTGCCTGAATCCAGGGAAAGCACTTTGTCTATTAATATAAATCGCATATCAAATTTCTTAGTCAAATTAATCAGGTAACCACGATGTGGTGTCAATATCCGCCATACAATATCCAAGTGTGGTGTGCTTTTCCAGCCTTTTCTATCATTTTTTGTGCAACACGTAAGATCTTGGGGTGACAGGATTTTTCATTGAAATTGAGGAGAGCCTGCGGCATACTATGCTTCAATGAATATTCGTTATGCCAAAGTGTTAGATGTGGATGCCATTCATGCGCTGATTTCAGACAGTGCGGAGCAGGACCGTATGCTCTTTCGTTCTAAGTCGGATATTTTCGAGAATCTCCAGGCCTTCTTGGTGGCTGAGGATGGCGAGGATCTGTTGGGATGCTGTGCCTTGGAGGTGATATGGGCCGATCTTTCAGAGGTCAAGTCCTTGGCCGTGGATGCCCCGTGTCGGGGGAAAGGCATGGGAAGAGCCCTGGTGCAGGCTGTGGTGGCCATGGCCGCTCGACTGGGTGTGACGCGTGTATTCGCCCTGACCCTGGAGCCTGAGTTCTTTACACGGATGGGATTTGGCTTGGTTGACAGAAGCACCCTGCCCATGAAGGTCTGGCGAGACTGCGCCCGTTGCCCCAAACAACAGCACTGCGACGAAATAGCGATGATCATGGATGTGCCATCAAATTTTTAATTTTTAATTTTGAGTTTTTAATTAATTGAGAACTTAAAATTCAAAACTAAGAATTGTAATCATTTTGTAGCACAAAATGTTTACCCCACCTGGCGTTTCTGGAATAGGCTGACAGCAACAGCCAGTATTGCGCCAGTGTAGCATACGGCATATGTGGCTGCCGTGCCGATGTAGCGGGCTGGCACGGGACTTCCTTCATAGATCGCATCAGAAATCCAAAAAACCTGGAGATTGGGGATCACATATCGTGCCACACGGGCCCAGAGGTAAGTTTCTGCATAATTTCCAAACACATAATCACTGACCAGGCCCAGCAGAAAAATGCCCACACAGGCCGCGAGTGTGACAATAATATTGAAGCGTGAGGAAAATGCTATGGCCAGAGCTGTAATCACAATGGCGGCCAGAAAGAGCAGTATGGCCGCGTAAATATCAAACCGGTTGAAGTGATTTTCTGCAGGATTGAATTTCCAGTGACGATCGACAAAGGTCAAAAACAACAGCCCGATTGTGGCAAACAGGGCGGTTAACACGACGACTGACGAGGAGAATTTCCACCCAAATACATAACTAAAGAAGGTGCCCATGATCAGGGCCCCACCCACGACAGCCAGGCCGGCCGTGATGACAGTCCAGTCATGGGTATCGCGGGCTGTTTCCATGACGCCATGCCGGATTGCAAACAGCAGTGCCACTGAGCAGATGAAGTGGGCAATCGCCACAGCCCAGCTGACACCCAGGAATTTTGCAAGCACATAAGTGGGCCGGGAAACGGGCTTGCTAAGGACCGTGGAGATGGTTTTGTTCTCTATTTCCTCGGCTACGGCACCTGCTGCTGAAAAAATTGCTACGAACAAACTTGTGAGAAACAGCGTAGAAAGGCCAACCTCTCGTAAGAGTTTGTTGTCGTCATCCAACGTGTACATGGTTAAGGATGGGCTGAGTATAAACAGCAGTATCGCACAACCAATGATGATGGCATAGATTGGCTGTCTGAGTGTTTCTATGAGTGTATTCGTGGCAATGGTGATCAGTTTGGTCATAACTTTACCTATTTTTACATGTAAGCTAAAAAATAATAAGGTACAGTTTGGGATCTCATATTTTTGAGTATTGACGCTACCAGACTGTGACAATTCTTGTTATAGTACCGAACTTCGTGCTTGTAAAGATTCAATGTGCTCTCTTGAGTACTATACAAACAGGTTTTTTGTTCATTACATTAGGACTGTATAAGAAATGACAAAATCGTCCAAGAGTCCGGAGTATGTGGCTTGGATATCCCTGGGGTTGACCCTTGTATTCTTCTGCCTGGCCTTTTTTATAGGTGGGTGGAGTCGATATCCGGTGATTGTTTTTCTGAGTTGGCAAATTCTGTCCGGGGTCTTGATTTGGCTGGTCCTGGGCTTGCAGTTCAGGTTGCGCAGCATGGCAGAGCGGGAAGACCTGGACATGGCGCACCTCAAAAATGCCGATGTCCCGACCATTTTTCATGCCGGCGGTGACAAGACTGAACTGATGGCCGTGTCAAAACGTCGCCTCGGGATGTTTGAAAAATGGTGCCTGCCCATATTTTCTGTGTTGATCGCCCTGTATCAAGGCGCTATGGCATTGTACATGTGGGGTGCGTTGGGCGCTGATCTTGATGGACCACCACGAAATTCGTTGGTTGTGGCTGTGGCCATGACGGCCGTTGCGTTTATCAGCTTTTTGATGTCACGTTACGGCACAGGCATGGCTGTGGAGGCTTCATGGAAACCTCTGCGATCTGGTGGCAGTGTGATGCTGGCCTCGGCTTTTCTTTGTTTTGCGCTGGCCATTGGCATGGCACTGACCATTCAGACAGATGTTGTGGTTGAGATTGTGATCTACGTGATTCCCGTGTTGATGGGCCTTTTGGCTGTGGAAACGTTGGCCAACGTAATTCTGGATGTTTACCGGCCTCGCATTCAGGGGCAATACAACCGGGCAGCGTTTGACAGTCGTATTCTTGGTATTGTCAATGAACCAGGTGGATTGTTTCACACGGCCGCAGGTGCCATTGATTATCAATTTGGCTTTACAGTGTCCCAGACCTGGTTCTACAAATTACTGGAGCGGGCGATTGTGCCTCTTATCCTGTTTGGAACTGCGACTCTGTATCTGTCCAGTACATTTGTGGTCGTTGATACCGGTGAGCAGGCCGTGGTTGAGCGTTTTGGCAATCCTCTGAAGGCCAATGGCGAGCCAAGATTGGTGAACGCAGGGTTGAGTTTGAAATGGCCATGGCCCATAGATCGCATTTATAAGTATCCTACTGACAGAGTTCAGGAAGTCCATATCGGGTATACACCGACGCTCGACGCCAATGATATGCCTGTACGTGGCCCATTGTTGTGGGGCAAAACACACTACGAAGAAGAATTCAGCCTGCTGGTGGCCACTGAAGAACAGACGATGCAGAGTGAAGCGGAAGGCGCGCCTCCGGTGAGTTTAATCAAGGCCAACGTACCTGTTCATTACAAAATAAAGGATTTGTATCAGTATCTCTATGGTCATTCAGATACCAAGGCCCTGCTGGAATCCATCTGTTATCAAGAGTTGACGAGGTTTGGAGCCAGCACGAATGTGGAGGTGGATCAAGCTGAAGATAGCCTGTTTGGTGGGGGGCGTGAGGCCGCGCGTAATACCTTGAAGAGGCGTATTCAAGCCTCGGTTGATGCCCATGAATTGGGGATCAACGTTGTTTTGGTGGGATTGCAGGGTATTCATCCGCCTGAAGAATTGGCAGAAGATTATCAAGCCGTGGTGGGTGCGGTGCAGACCAAGCAGGCGACGATCCTTGAGGCTGAGACCGAACGTAACAAGACCCTAAGTCGGCTGGCAGGCTCAGTCCAGGATGCCTATGCCTTGTATGAAAAGATTCAGGCGTATCAGGTCGCACGTAAGCAGGGTGATGCTTCTCTGGAGGACCAGGGCAAAGATCTGGACAAGGCTTTTCTCGGGGCTATGGGTGAGATCTACAAGTCGCTTCGAGAGTCTCAGGCTTACGCCTATGAAAGGGCCAAGACGGCAGAAGCCACGGGCCTGCGATTTGGTGGTCAGGTTCAGGCCTTTCATGCGGCCAAGGATATTTACCTTCAGGATCTGCGTCTCGTGGCCATGGCTGAGGCTCTGCAGAATGTAAGAAAATATGCAATTGTGGCAGATGAGAAGGATTCACAAGTCACAATTCTCGATCTACAAGAACAAATGATGGTTGATCTGTACAAGGATCTTATTGGCGCTTCTTCACAGGAGAATACGGGACAATGAAAAATGTAGGCATTCCAATTCTGGTTCTTATCATTATCTTGATATTGAGCTTGATGCTCGTGGCCTTCCAGGTTCGCGAAACTGAAGTGGCTTTTGTCACGCGGCTGGGCAAGCATGTACGCACCATGGAAGATCCGGGGCTGTATTTCAAGTGGCCCATGCCCATTGAAAAGGTGCACAAATATGATGCTCGTTTGCATGTGTATGAAGCCGATATGGGCGAAACCACAACCAAGGGGGCTGTCCCGATCATCATCAAGACGTACGCTGTCTGGAAGGTGGCTGATCCTGTGTCGTTTTATCGTTCTGTAGGGACTGTGCTTCAGGCGGAAGCCAAGCTGTATAGTCAGATTCAGGACACACAGAATCGTATTGTGAGTCAGCACACCTTTTCAGAATTTGTCAATAGCGACAAGAGTAAGATCGCCCTTGCCCAGATTCAAGCGGACATGCTGGCCGACTTGAAGTCTTCCATGGAAACAGAATATGGCATAGAAGTACGAACTTTGGGTATCAAACGGCTTCAGATCAATGAAAAGGTGTCTGCGAATGTGTTTAACCGTATGAAGACGGCCCGTAATCGTAAGACAGAAGCGACGATTACCAGTGGTCAGGCTGAGGCGACAAAGATTGTCACGGACGCCGCGTCCATTCGCAAAGAATTGCTTGCCGCAGCCAATGGTCGTGCCATGGCGATTCGCGGGCAGGGCGATGCGGAAGCTGCTCAGTTTTATAAGATGTTGGATGCTGAGCCAAAGTTTGCCATTTTCTTGAAGAATCTCGAGGCCTTAAAGGTGATGATGCAGCAACGGACCACGCTTGTTTTACCGATGGACGCTGCTCCGTTTGATTTGTTGGTGAATGCGCCTGATCCAAACGACTGGAGCGAGTAAACCCGACTTTTGAGGATGTTTCATAATAAACAGGTGCCGAATATGACCGAAGAACACACATGTCCCTATCAACATCATCAACCTGATGATGCCCAAGATGCTTTGGAACTGGACAAGATGGATACCGCGGACAAATCTTTGGCCGATGCCTTGCGCATCAGCTTTATCATACTCAAGGTGATCATGGTTGTCGTGGTCATCGCGTTTTTTGCCTCTGGTTTCCAGACCATTGGCCCGGACGAACAGGGCTTGGTCCTACGCTTTGGCAAGATTCAGACCGTGGGATCGAATGGTGATGTCACCTTGGACCCTGGGCTGACATGGGTTTTTCCGTATCCGATTGATGAGATCATCAAGGTACCGGTGGAAAACCGGATCAATCTGCCAGTCAACTCTTTCTGGTATTATATGACACCCCAGCAGGTGCTTAATCCAAAGTCGCTCAGACCGCCAGGGCAAACGCTGAATCCCATCAAGGATGGCTACAGCCTGACCCGGGGTGAGAGTCTGGCCGATCTGGTGGACGGGGCTGCCGGTGGTAACGACTACAATATTGTGCATTCTCGCTGGCAGATCACCTACAAAATCAAGGATGCCCAACTGTTTTTCTCCAATGTGTTTGTGAGAACCGTCAAGCCAGGTGATCAGTTTGTCGATCTGATGGAAAAGGATGTGCGTCCCTTGCTTATGTGCTGTTTTGAAGAGGCCGTGGTGACTGCCATGGTACAATATAGTATTGATGAAGCCCTTGAAAGTAAGGGGTTGGCTGAAGATGTCAAACAACTGGTCCAGGCCAAGCTGGACAGTATCGACTGTGGTCTGAGTGTCCAGAATGTGGCTCTGAATGAGATCACTTGGCCGCGTCAGGTGGCTGAGGCATTTGATGCATTTATCTCAGCCAGTCAGGAAGCCAAGTCCAAGGTGAATGAAGCACAGACCCAAGCGGATGTCACCCTGACAAGAACAGCAGGGGGGGGGGCCAGAGAATTCTCTTCAGCGCTGAAAGATCCTGCAACACCCGAGGCCAAGATGGACGCGTTGTGGGCTCGCTTGGCAGGTAACGCTCAGGAGATCCTGGCTGGCGCCAATGCCTATCGGACAACCGTGGTGGCTGGGGCTGAAGCCACAGCGGATTACTTTAATCGATTGCTGCCTGAGTACAGAAAGTATCCAGACCTGGTGGTGAAGAATCTATATTTCGACACGGTACAGGATGTGATTGATGGCGTCGATGAAAAGTTTATTATGCAGGGTGAAGCAGGGGATCAGACACGCGAGTTGAGAATCCTGTTAAATCGTGATCCGACTTTGCAGCGATCTGGCCCCACAACCCCGAACCCGGCAAACGCACCCTATTAAGGACACGTGATCCTCTGTGGTCGCAAACACGAGACTACCATTATGGCTCATCAACATTTGCAGCTTAAAGAAGATATTGGAATCGGTCAAACACACGGCAAGCAGATGCGTGTCAGTCTGGCGATGCTAGGCACCTTGGCAGGTGGTGTCATGCTGATCAACAGCCAGGTGGGCATTCTGTTTTACGGTAATGGAGAAATTACAAAATTCTTTGCCATGATTGGCGCCCTCCTTTTGGGTGCACCTGTGGTATGGCATGCATGCAAATGCCTGCTTCAGGGTCACTCGCATATGGATGAACTGGCGGCGCTCGGTATTATTGCTGCGTTTTCTACAGGCGAGTATGTGCCGGCCGGCCTCATCGGATTTTTCATGCTCCTCAGTGAACTTGTGGAGACACGAACGGCTTTGGGGGCAAGGGCCTCCATAGAGTCGCTGGTGAAGCTGACCCCCACGCGGGCTATGTTGCTCAGCAAAGATGGCACAGAAACCGAAGTCAAGGTGAGCACCTTGAAGCTCGGTGACATTGTGCGGGTGCGTCCTGGTGACAACATTCCTGCGGATGGTGAAGTGCTGACAGGTCTGAGTTCGGTGAATGAGGCCACTATTACGGGCGAGTCCTTGCCCGTGGATAAAGTTCCGGGCATGCAGGCCTTTGCAGGGACGAGCAATTTGACAGGCGTCCTGGATATTACGGTGACCAAGGCAGGCAAGGATACCACCTTGGGCAAGGTGCAATCCCTGATCCTGGAAGCAGAACAGACCAAGATTCCCATCATGCGAATTATAGACCGGTACATCAAATGGTATGTGCCCATGATTTTGATGATCGCCATGATCGTGCTCTTCTTTACACGGAATATCGACCAGGCCATTACCATCCTGGTGATTTCGTGTCCCTGTGCTATCATTTTGGCCACCCCAACGGCCATGGTGGCGGCCATTTCTGCGGCTGCTCGCTTGGGTGTGCTGGTCAAGAATGTGGCAGACCTTGAAGTGGCTGGCAAGATGACGGCTTTGGTTTTTGACAAGACCGGCACCGTGACCACAGGTCGGTTGTTTGTGACAAAACTCACACCTGCCGATGGCGTGGAAGCCGCGGATCTGCTGGCCATTTCAGCGGCGGCTGAGCAGATGAGTAAACACCCCGCAGCCAGAGCCTTGCAGGAGGTCGCCAAAGAGGCCAATTTGGTGCTCTCTAAATCTACTGATTTCCAGGAAGTGCCCGGTAAGGGTGTGATTGCCACCATTGATGGCGCACGCGTGCTTGTGGGACGCGAGAGTTTTCTCGAAGAAAACAAGATTTCTTCGGATACCGTGGCTGATCCAAACATGCATGAAGAACAGGGCTTTAGTACGCTGTATGTCGCCAAAGACAATCAATGCCTCGGATGGATTGGTCTTCAGGACAAGACTCGCCCTGAAGCGAGCCAGGCCATTGCCGAACTGCGAGACTGTGGTGTCAAACGCATTACCATGCTCACAGGTGACCGCAGTGAAGTGGCCAATCGCGTGGCTGGTGAACTCGGCTGTACAGATTTCAAGGCCCATTGTCTGCCACATGACAAGCTCGCCATTGTGGAGCAGATCAAAGAGCAGGGGCACACGGTGGCAGTTGTGGGTGACGGCATCAACGACGCACCGGCTTTGGCTGCGGGTGATTTGGGCATTGCCATGGGGGCTGCAGGCAGTGACGTGGCCATTCATTCGGCCTCCATCGCGTTGATGAACGACGATTTACGCCGTATTCCATTTTTGGTTCAGATGTCACGCAAGACACGCAGTGTGATCAATCAGAACCTTGGGTTCGGCATTCTGTTCATTATCCTGGGCATGTCTCTGTCCAAGTTCCTGCCGCCCGTGATGGCGGCTGTCTTACATTTTGCCAGTTCGATTGTGGTGGTCTTTAACAGTGCCAGACTCGTTCGATTTGGTGAGCATCTCGACCATAAGGTGGTGGACAAGGCGTGACACCCACTGGATTGAGTGAGGGAATATTCTTATGGATTATGCCATTGAAACGATTTCATTGACCAAAACCTTTGCTGATTGGTGGGGACGCCGCAAGGTGTATGCGGTTAATGATCTGAATCTTCAAATCAAAACCAATGAGGTCTTTGGATTGTTGGGTCCGAATGGCTCAGGCAAGACCACGACGATCAAGATGCTGCTGGGCTTGCTGCATCCCACCCAGGGGCACGCTCTGTTGATGGGGGGGCGGGGGGCTGATCCCAAGATCAATGCACGCGTTGGTTTTCTGCCGGAAGAATCCTATCTCTACAAATACTTGACACCCCGCGAGACACTTGATTTTTACGGGCGTTTGTTTGGCCTGCCCAGATCCGTTAGAAAAGACCGTATTGAGACTCTGCTGGATATGGTGGGTCTCAAGGCCGTGGCCACTCGACAGGTGGGATCCTTCTCCAAGGGGATGGCCAGGCGTATTGGTTTGGCACAGGCCTTGATCAACGACCCGGATCTGTTGATCCTCGATGAGCCGACCACCGGATTGGACCCGATTGGTACCCGTCAGATCAAGGATCTGATTATCAACTTGGCCAAGCGTGGCAAAACTATTCTTCTGTGCAGCCATCTGCTGGCCGATGTGGAAGATGTCTGCGATCGTATTGCCATTCTGTATGGGGGTAAGGTCCAGGCCATTGGGCCGGTCAAGGCATTGCTTGAACAGGCGGACAAACGTCAGATTACGACAGGCCAGATTAGTGACAAGGCGATGTCTCGGATTCGTGACATCCTTGAAGAGGAAAATACTGAGTTTGTTTTGTCACCCCCCATGGAGCGGTTGGAAACCTATTTTGTACGCACTGTGGCCGAGGCCCAGAAGCAGGCTCAGCCCACCAGCGGGGCTCAGAGCACCACTAAAATGGCTGGTTTCCTGGCATCAACCGAGCAAGACACAAAAAAGCAGGTTCTTTCGAGCCTGGTCAAGGGCGAGGGGGGGGGCGATACAGAGTTCGCTGATTCTGCGACCAGCAAACCCGAGCCATCGGCTGCTGTGGAGCCTGAGCCTCAGGCTACTGTGTTGGACAGCTTGATCAAGACATCGGAGTCGGTGACCACAGAGGTCCCTGAAAAGACCACGGAAACGCCAATATCTGTGTCAACCAAGACGCAGGTGAACAAGGGGATTTTGGACCAACTGGTTGATCCCAACCAGACGGGTGATACCACCACGGAAACACCTGTGCGAGAGGGGCAAGACGATGCGTAGTGTATTGGCTGTGGCATCCAATACCATCAAACAGGCGTTGCGCATGAAGGTCGCTCTGGTCTTTATTGTGTTACTACTTGTGATCTTGCCCGTGATGGCGTTTTCCGCCAGTGGTGATGGTACGGTCAAGGGACGCTTACAAACTTTTGTCAGCTATGGTTTGTCATTAACCAGCTTGCTTTTGTCTTTGTTGACCATATTTACGGCCATTCACACGATCACGGGAGATATAAAACAACGACTCGTCTATACCGTTCTGACCAAACCCGTTCGAAGGTATGAATATTTGTTGGGCAAGTGTCTGGGAATTCTGTTCTTGGATTTGGCCCTATTGATCTTGTTTGCAGGAGGCATTTATACGGTGGCCGTGTTGGGTCCGACTTGGATGGAGGCTGATGATGCGGCCAAGATGGAAATGGCCGATCAGTTTTACACGGCCCGCGCCTCAATATTTCCGAAAACCTTGGATGTGCCCCCCGAAGAGCTTGAAGAAGAATATCAGAAGCTCAAGAAAAATCAAACCATGGATCAATATTTTGACACAGAAGCCGTGTCAAAAGCTCGTATCAAGGAATGGCTCTATAAACGGATGCGTCTGGAAAAGAACGCCGTGGCTGTCGGCGCTCAAAAAGTGTGGGAATTCCACAATGTCAAGGTGGCTGATCCCAATGGCATGTTGTTTGTTCGGTTCAAAATTGAGGTGGCTACGCCGCCCGAGGATGATCAATGCTACAGTTACTGGACAGTGGGAGATATTCGCCCCTATCGTTTGGGTAATCAGTCTGATACGCCCGTATATCCCATGGAGCGAAAAGATCCCATTCGGATGTATCGTGAATTTGCCGTGCCAGCAGACGCCATTGCGGCGGATGGGTATGTGGCTATTTCGTTCCTCAATCCACCGATCAATAATACGGTGGTGATGTTTATGGAGCAAGGTAACAACAAAAATCTGGAATCTCAATCACTGGCACTCTTGTTTAAAGCAGGTACCTTCCGAGATAACTTTATTCGCGGTATCAGTATTGTATTTTTTAGACTCATATTTCTGGCAGCATTGGCTTGCATGGCAGCCACGTTTTTGTCTTTCCCAGTGGCTGTGCTCTTTTCCGTGGTGGTATTTTTTACCGCGTCGATCAGTGGTTTTCTTCTGGAATCCTTTTCATACATGGAGGCAGGTGCCGGGTTATTCTATAACAATACGATCGCATTGTTGATCAAGGGACTCCCTCAATTTGACAAATACAACCCTTCAGCCTACCTTATAGATGGGCGATTAATCGACACGGATATGTTCATTTGGGCGTCGTGGACTATTGTATGGGCTGCCGTGCTGATGGTGTTGGCGCTGTTAGTTTTTTCTACCAAGGAACTGGCAAGAGATACGTCTTGACCTGTTAGAGCATGAATCAATCTCGTGATACCATAATCTGTTCAGTCTGCTTGCTCATTGCGGCCAGTTTGTTTTTCGTCGCAGGTCAGCAATTGGATGACATTAATGCGCAACGTTACGAGATGAAGTTGATTATGAATCAACCTCTTGAGAATGCACCACCGTCCTTGGCCTTTGCCACCGTGGCCATGGGGGCATTTCGTGGTTTGATCGTTGACATCCTTTGGATGCGTGCCGATAAGCTCAAGGAAGATGGCAAGTTTTTTGATGCGAAACAACTGGCAGAATGGATCTCTGTGTTGCAGCCTCGTTTTGCCACGGTCTGGGAATTTAATGCCTGGAATATGGCGTATAACATTTCTGTGGCTATTCCAGCATCCCAGCCGGAACAACGATGGCAGTGGGTACGCAATGGCTATGAACTTTTGCGTGACAAAGGGATTCAATATAACCCCAAGTCTATCCTGTTATATCGCGAATTGGGACGCATTTTTCAACACAAAATGGGTGGCATTTCTGATGATGCCCACAAGTACTATAAAATCCAGTTTGCCAGAGAAATTGGCCCCATTATCGGGGGGGTCTCAGACGACTATATTGTCGAGTTGATGGAGGCGCCCAAGACCTGGGACGTGTTGGTGGCCGATCCGAACATCGCGAGGTTTGTCACGGCTATGCAGAAGGCAGATCCCGCATTCTCCGACGACGGAGACGTGTTTGTAGACAGCTATTTTACCCTGCTCGACAATGCTGAGCGTTTTGCCCCGGACGCCAATAGCGTTCTGGACAGTTACAAGGGATCAGAAGAGGAATCAGCAACCCTTGATTCGTTTGATAATTTTGCCAGGGCAGATGTCTTGAAAAGGACCTGGAAGATGGACGTTGGGCTGATGCACGAGGTCAACGAAAAATTTGGGCCTGTGGATTTCAATGATCCCAATAAAGTGCTCTCCCTGGATTGGTGTCACCCGGATTCCCATGCTATATACTGGGCGGCCTTAGGGCTGAAACTAGGGGCAGAGCAAGAGGACCGTGAACTGGATGCGTCAGAAGTGAATACGGACCGGATTATTCTTCACAGCCTGCAAAATCTGTTTCGGTATGGCAAGATTCATTTTTATCCAGTCCCTATTTATCCGCTACTGGAAGATGGGTCACGGGCGACAAAGCCACAGTATATTACTGACGCTTTTTTGCGTCCTGACCTTCGCATGTTTGACCATTACAATGACGCAGTTAGGGCGGTGTTTGAAAAGTACAAGGATGATCGTATACGACTGGAATCATTGGGTAATGGGTATCGCAACATGCTCAAGAATGCCGTGCTGTCATTTTATCAGGCTCGTATAACTGGGCAGGCGTTACGTGTCTACAAGATTCTACAGGACACGTTTCCGAGACCAGAGTTTACCGTGCCTTTGGAAGAGTTTGCAAGAAACCGATTTCTTGAAGAAATGCGGGAGACCTTTGGAATCAATGACGCGCGTGAACAGATCACAGCGTTGCTCAAGGACAGTTATTACCTCTACACCATCCAATCAGATGATGAGGCCTATGGGCGTCAGGAGTTGGCCGCTCAGCTGCGTGAATACTTCATGGCAGAATACGGCGAAGAGAATGAAACCCGCGTGAGTTTGCCCCCTATGGGCGAATTGCACCTTTTGAGTATGCAGGATTTTCTGGAAGACCAGAACTATCCGGCCTACCTTAAAGAGAATTATTTGGCACGCCTTCAATTACAGCAACCCGAAGCTTTTAAGACGTTTCAGCAATGGATGGAGAAACAACAGGCGAGTCAACCTTCCGCAACACCGCCTGAAAAATAAATCATGTCGAATCACACCTTTGATCAACTTACACCCTGTCAACAACAAGCCGTTTTTCACAAAGAAGGTCCTCTCCTGGTCGTGGCAGGCCCGGGTAGTGGCAAGACCCGTGTGATTACCTATCGCATTGCGGCGCTTATAGAAAGTGGCGTGCTCCCGTTTCAGATTTGTGCTATCACCTTTACCAACAAGGCTGCACAAGAGATGCGTTTACGCGCCTCAACCCTTGGCGCCTCGGGCGGGGCCCATATCAGCACGTTTCACGCCATGTGTGTACGTGTGCTCAGACGCTACGCCCATCAGGCTGGGATTCGCGAGAGTTTCACGATCTATGATCCCTCGGACCAGAAAAAGTGTATGAGACAGGCCCTCAAGGACTGTGATCTGGACAGTGCTAATTTTGCGCCGGCCAAGATGCTCAACGCCATCTCTACGCTCAAAAACCAATTGGTTTCTGCAGAAGCCTATGAGTCAGATGCCATGGATTTCTTTTCGCAGTCTTTGGCTAGGATTTATAAACGGTATCAAAAAATCATGGCCGATCAGAGTGCCATGGACTTTGATGATCTTCTCACTAAGACGGCCTTTCTGGTGGAGAGCAATGATGCTGTCTGTACCGAACTGGCCAATCGTTTCCAGTATCTGTTGATTGACGAATATCAGGATACCAACCATGCCCAGTATCGAATGGCCAATGCCATTGCTGTCAAGCATGGTAACATCTGCGCCACGGGTGATCCTGACCAGTCCATCTATCGGTGGCGTGGTGCAGACATCCGAAACATCCTGGCCTTTGAAACGGATTGGCCTGATGCCAAGGTGGTCAAGCTCGAAGAGAACTTCCGAAGTACCGCTGCGATTCTTAAGGCAGCAGACAGTCTGATTGCCAACAACACCCACAGAAAACAAAAACGCTTGGTCGCTACCAAGCCTGAGGGCAAGGCCATTGTGGTCAATGGATTTGAAGATGCCTTCCAGGAATCGAGAGCCGTGGCAGAACACATCAACCGTTTGATCAAGAAGGGTGTGTCCCCCAACAAAATTGCCGTGTTCTATCGTGTGAATGCGATGAGCCGTGGTCTGGAAGAATCCTTTATTCGCAATAAGGTGCCGTATCAGGTGGTTCGAGGTGTGGAGTTTTATAACCGTAAGGAAATCAAGGATCTGTTGGCCTATCTCAAGGCCATGGTCAACCCTGCCGATGAAATTGCCTGGGAGCGGATCATCAATACGCCAGCTCGTGGTATTGGCAAGGTGACTTTGGACAAGCTCAAGGTCTTTGCGCATCAAAAGGGCGTTTCATTCTATGAGGCTATGGGCCTGGTTCAAGAGATGACCACCTTGACTGCGTCACCCAAAGGCAAAATCGGTGGATTCTATAATCTCGTGGAATCACTCAAGACAGACCTGGATGGTTCTGTGGCCCAGCTCTCTGAACGTGTGGTCGTGGAAACGGGTATGGAAGCCGAATACAAAAGGCTGGGTGAGGACGGCAAGGATGCTCTGGACAACCTGGACGAATTGATCAGTGCAGCAGCGAGGTATGATGAACAGTCCAATGACGGCACTGTCCTGGACTATCTGCAGGAAATCTCTCTGTTCAGCGATGCGGATGCGTATGACGAAAACATTCAACGCGTCGCCTTGATGACCATGCATGCGGCCAAGGGCCTCGAATTTGAGTATGTCTGTATCATTGGCCTGGAAGAGGGCATCTTACCCCACGAACGCAGCATTGAAGATGATGAGGAGATGGAAGAAGAACGTCGCCTGTTCTTTGTGGGCATTACCCGTGCAGAAAAGGACCTACACATCAGCTACGCCAAATACCGCACCATCCGTGGGCAGTCCCTGAGATCCATCCCTTCAAAATTCCTCTATGAAATTGGCATTGGATTTACAGGTTTGGCCCCGGGGCAATCCAGGCGTTCACTGGCCTCCACTGAGGCCCCCAAAGACGCAGCCCCGGTTTCAGAAGATGCATTCAAAAAGGGCGAACTGGTCTCACATGCGAAATTTGGCCTGGGACGCGTTGAAAAATTTGCCGATATGGGTGCCAGCAGTATTGTCACAGTCCAATTCAACTCCGGTGTCAGCAAAAACCTCATGCTAAAATACGCCAAGCTCTCCAAGGTCAAGTAGCAAAACCAGGAGATCAAAAAGCTCATTGGCTGGCATAAACGCAAACGAGACCAGCATCGTAAGGGCGACATTGGTCTCGTTTGTATTTTGATGTAGCAAATTTTGTTATTCAGGAAAGTCCTCTTCAGGCTCAAAGTTGATCCGGAGTTGGTCTTTCATGCATAGGAGTAATCAGATAAGACGTCTATCCTGGCACTCGTTTGCCTACACCGTTATCACGGTACATCTCCTCCTTCACCAACAATGAGGGGTAGTCTCATTGCGACCAAGGGCCGTAGTAATACGGTTTTCCGTACCTTTTTAATCACCCTACACCTGGAAGAGTAAAACAATGCAGATAATGTACAACAATCTACATTTCCACAACCATAGAAAAGTACAATTGCGAAACGTTTTCCCAGACTCACATAATACGTGCTACTCTCTGTGCTGTAGTGCCAAAGCAGGAGTACTTTCTAAATAGGAGCTAAGTACTGGTGATTAAGCTTGCTTGATTATGACAAAATATTGGGACAGGTGTCAAGAAAAAATGGTCACAAATGTTGATATGGGTCGTTTAAAACGAAATATTAATCTGTTTTTAGGAAAGCTAGAAGGTTTGACTACTTATCCCTGCTTTGTCTCGGGTCCCAAATGTATGGTCTTATAGGAAGTGAGGCGTTTTCCCTCGGGCGTCGTGAATGTCGCTTGCAGGATAAAATGTCCCTGGAGAATACGCTGTAAATCGAGCCTAAATTCGTAAGTACGCAAAAATTCTCGCCAATAGCGATTGTTTTCATTCAGATTTGTCAGCGTAATATCCTTCCAAATCTCAATACGTTTGCCCATGGGATCCACTGAACGCAAGGCTCGATTGTAGAGTTCGAAGCGAAATGTGCCTGGAGATTTGATTTGGGAGTGGAAATCATCCTGCAACTCAACATAGACGCGAATAAAGTCTAGTTCGGCGGGCTTTTCGGATTTTACAAATCGTGTAAGAGGAATAATGCTGACCTGATTGGGCGAAAACAACTGGCCTCGAGGCTGAGTTGTGGTGGGGACAGGATCATCATTGGGGTCGTTTGTATGGTGTCCGTCCATGGCACATCCAGTACAAAAGAGCAATCCTAAAGCCATCCCTGTCAAAGCATTGCGTGTTCGGTTTTTCATGAGCCCTTATAAATCCTCATCCAGCATATGTCCGAAACGACTCTTTTTTGTGCGAAGATAGTTGATATTATGTGCGCAGGGCTCTGAAATAATGGGGATTTGCTCGGCCACCTCAATACCATATACCTCCAACCTATTCACTTTTTTGGGGTTATTGGTCAGTATCCGAGCTCTGCGAATACCCAGATCACGGCATATTTGGGCACCTATACCATAATCTCGTTTGTCAGCGGCAAAACCGAGTTTTAGATTGGCGTCCACCGTGTCGAGGCCCTGTTCCTGAAGTTTGTAGGCCCTCAGTTTGTTGGCCAGGCCAATGCCACGGCCTTCTTGCCTCAGGTAGATGAGAGCACCTTTGCCCGCCTTTTCAATCATTTCCATGGATCGAATCAGTTGAACACCGCATTCGCACCGTTGCGAGTGGAACAAATCGCCTGTCAGGCATTCGGAATGGACCCGAATCAACACGGGTTCATCATGTTCAATGGGATTGTCCTGGTCGTCCAGTTCACCAATATTGCCTTTGCATAGGGCGAGGTGAGGTTCGGCCGAGGTGATACTGTCATAGCCAATGAGCTTGAAATCACCATAATCGGTGGGCAGATTGACACTTTCGACGCGTTTGATCTGGCTTTCTCGCTGCATCCGGTACTCAACCAGCTTGGCCACGGATGTGATTTTGAGGTTGTGTGTCTTGCAAAATGGCAGAAGATCCGGCACACGTGCCATGGAACCATCATCATTCATGATTTCGCAGATAACGCCGGCTGGTTTTTTTCCGGCCAGAACAGCCAGGTCTACGGCCCCCTCGGTTTGGCCGATACGTACCAAAACGCCTCCTTTTTTGGCCCGGAGAGGGAATATGTGACCAGGTTTGGCCAATTCATGCCCCTCGGTGCCGTCTGCAATTGCCACATGAATCGTGTGGGCACGGTCCGCTGCACTGATGCCAGTGGAAATGCCTTGGGCGGCGTCGATACTTACGGTAAAGGCGGTTTGAAGTTGTGCGGTGTTTTCTTGACTTTGGGGATATAGACCAAGCCTGTCACAATAGTCACTGGCCATGGGCAGGCAGATCAAGCCTCGGCCGTATTTGGCCATAAAGTTGATGATGTCAGGTGTGGTTTCTTCTGCAATACACACCAAATCACCTTCATTTTCACGGTCTTCGTCGTCCACCAGGACGATCATCTTGCCCAAACGCAGGTCTGCGAGGACCTCCGGTATCGTGTTAAAAGAAACAGGCTCTGTATCCTGTGGCATGTCATGGCCTCATAGTTTCAAGTCAAAAGTATGGTTCGTAGTTTTGCGACCCATGATAAAGATTATAATCATAACGCTTTGTGGAAAAAATGTAAACTTTACTCAGAGAAAAAGAATTCGGGCCTATTACTAAGGGTGAACCGTCAGTTCCAAACTTAAAGTCTAGCCAGAAAAAACATGTTCATAAAGTCTGTTGAATTCTGATATACTGAAACTGGCTTGATGTACAGTCCAAAACAACTATTATGCGGGAGAACGTTCATGGGCTATGGAAATCAACTCATCACTGTGTACCACAACTTGGCCACCATGTTGGATGCCGGTCTGCCCATATTACGGTCCATGGACCGGGCTGCGGAGTATGCCAAGGGCTCTTTGAAAAAGGTCCTTCTTCAGGTTCAAACCGCCTTGAGTACGGAGGGTAAAACGGTTCACGAGGCCATGGACGAGCACCCGAAGGTATTTGGCGAGTTTGATCGCACAGTGATCAGGGCAGCAGACCAGTCGGGCAATTTGGAGGCCTGCTTTAAAATGCTTTCCGAGTGGTACGAGTTTCAGAGAAAGATGAGGCGAATTGTGTTTCGCGGGCTCACATATCCTGTGTTTATTATTCATGCGGCAGCGTTTGTGATTCAATTGCCCGGTCTCATCCTGGGGACGACCACGCTAGTGCAGGGATTGATGAATATTGCCACATTTCTTGCCATGTTCTTTTATTTGCCATTGTTTTTCATTTGGCTCATCTTCTTCAAATGCAGCAAGGTGCCAGTATTTCGCAAGATTGTGGATGGACTCGTACTTCGCATTCCTCTTCTGGGCAAAGGCATGCGTGAGCTTTGTATCTCACGTTTCTGCAAGGCCTTTAATATGCTTTTTAAAGCAGGTGTGCCCATGTCCGAGTGTTTTGATTTGGCCCCTCAGGCCACGGGCAATTACTGGGTGGCTCAACTGTTCATTAAAGGCAAGGACATGGTCGCTGAGGGCAAGATGCCCAGTGAGGGCTTTTCCAGACGCTTACCCACGGAATATATTGACCTCTGGACTATTGGCGAGGAGAGTGGGGACATGGATCGGTGTGTGGATAAAATTGCCGAACTCGCCGCAGATCGCGCAGATTTACGGATTGGGATGTTTGCCAGGGCTTTGCCGTGGTTTGTCTATCTGATCTACATGGGGATCATGGTGTATCTGATTGTCCAGATGATGCCGGCTGCATACACGAATATCGAAGTTCCGTTCTAGTTATTTTCCGCGTTTAAGCATCGAATCTACCATTTTTTGTGCTGTTATTTGCTTGAAGTCGCGGGTAAGACTGTTACAATTTGCCCCAATCTACATTAATTGAAGGTAATCCAATGGCAGTATTAAATGTAAATATAGATCATGTGGCCACCATCCGGCAGGCACGATTGATTGATGAACCTGATCCCGTGTGGGCTGCAGTTCAATGTGAACTGGCAGGCGCCAATGGTATTACAGTCCATCTACGCGAAGATCGTCGTCACATTTGTGACCGGGATGTAGAAGTCTTAAAGCAGACTGTGGCCAGTAAGTTCAACCTCGAAATGTGCTTGTCTGAGTCGATTGTCAAGATCGCAGAACGTGTCAAGCCGGATCAGGTGACACTCGTACCAGAAAAACGGGAAGAGCTCACCACAGAAGGCGGTCTTGACTGTGTGAAGTACAAAAAACGGTTGGCCCAGGTTGTCAAACGGTTACACAAGAAGGGCATTTTGGTTAGCACCTTTATTGTGCCGGATCAAGATCAAATAGAGGTATCTGCAGAGACGGGGTGTGACGCCATCGAATTACATACGGGTATGTATGCCAATGCCAATACCGCGCGGACTATTCAACGGCGGGTCAATGAACTCATTAAGGGCTGTGACTGGGGCGTGGAGCAGGGTTTGGTGGTTCATGCAGGTCATGGTCTGACATATCGTAACATCGAACCGATCACCGCAATTGATGGGCTGTGCGAATTCAATATTGGCCACAGTATTGTGGCACGTGCTGTGATTGTTGGGATGCGTGAAGCTGCAGAAGAAATGATTGCACTTATTCACTAAAGCACAAGGGAGTACAGTATGTTTTCTGGGGCAATGGTAGCGTTGGTCACCCCTTTTCAGGATGGTGAAATTGACTTTGAAACGCTTGACGAACTGATTTCGTTTCAAATTGAAAATGGTATTGATGCGCTCGTGCCGGTTGGCACCACAGGCGAATCGCCCACACTCAGCTATCTGGAGCACAAGAAAGTCATGGAGCGGGTGGTTAATGAAGCCGCTGGTCGCGTCCCCGTGATTGTCGGGGCTGGTTCCAATTCTACGGCAGAAGCCATTGAGTTTACCGCCCATGCCAAAAACATAGGCGCAGATGCCACGCTACAGGTATGCCCGTATTACAATAAACCCACACAGCAGGGATTTTATGAGCACTTCAAGGCCATTGCAGAAGAAGTGGATCTACCCGTGGTGCTTTACAATATCCCAGGACGCTGCGGTGGCTCAGGATTGACTGCTGAAACCGTGGCCAGACTCTCCGTGTTTGATAACATTGTGGCCATCAAGGAAGCCACTGGCAGTTTGGATATGGCCAGTGCCATTGCCGCAAGCTGTGATCTCACTATCCTCTCAGGTGACGATTCCCTGACGTTGCCTCTGGCTTCTGTTGGGGGCAAGGGGGTGATTAGTGTGGTGGCCAACATTGTCCCAGCAGATGTCAAGGCCATGACAGATCTTATTTTGGAAGGCGACTTTGTGCAGGCCAGGAAATGGCACAACAAACTGTATCAACTCAGCAAAAATCTGCTCAGTCTGTCCACCAACCCGATTCCCATCAAAGCAGCCATGGCCATGCTGGATCTGGCCTCCGACGAACTGCGCCTGCCCTTGACGCCCCTTGAGGACAGCGAAAGCCAGATACTCAGGCAGGCCTTAAAGGACTATGGGCTGCTTAAGTAGTTTATAATCAAAGCGTCCAGGGATCACGATACGGCCGGGACAACAGCAAATTCGCGGAGTCGTTGTTGGTAAACTTCTCTGCCTCGGGATCCCATTTCAGCCTGCCACCCACCTGTACGGCGATGTGCCCCAATTGGCACAGACTCGTGGTGCGGTGACCGACCTCTGCGTCGGCCATGGTATTGGTGCCATTCTTGATGGCATAAATGAAGTCCTCCTTGTCCTGTCGTTTGGGCAAATGGATGTCACCAGGACTCAAGGGGTCGTTGAGGATATCCGGCGAACTGGCCGTGAGTCCCCGTCCCTCTCCCAGCCAAATGGATTGCACCCAACCGTCTGACCCTTCAAAGCGAACGTAAGGCTTGTTAATGTGGTACTCCATTTCCACAGCGTTGGCATATTTGTATTTGACATTGAAGTCCAGCAAGACGGCCCAGAGCCCGGTGTCAGGGTAGGTGCCTGTGCCTTCGACCTCCACCGGACCGGTACGTTCTGTGCCGTTGGCCCATTGAACGATATCATTTAGATGGGTGCCCCAATTGGTGATCATGCCTTCACAGGTTTCGCGGCAGCGCATCCAACCGGGTCTGCTGTACTGTTTGGAGGCGTGAACCCGATCCACACAATAGGGCCGCTTCAATGCGGGTCCGGTCCAGCGTTCATAGTCCAGATCCGACGGAACTGGCGTGGGCGTGGGATCGCCCCCGGCCACATCGCCTGCAGGCGCACCGCTCTTGATCCTCTGGAGTTTGCCGATGCGCCCATTCAACACGTATTCCACGCTTTTGCGCATGTGAGCGGCACTGCGGCATTCACTGTCCGTGCGGAACACAATGCCGTAGCGTTTGGCCGTATTTGCCAGAATACGACCTTCCTGAATGGATAGGGTGAGCGGTTTCTCACAGCTCACGTGTTTTCCTGCACGAATCGCATCCAGGCTCATAAAGGTATGCCAGTGATCCGGTGTCGAGATCATCACCGCATCGACATCCTCTCGGGCTAAAACGTCATGATAATCCTTGTAGGCCTGGCACGCTGTATTGCCGTAGAATTTGTCCACCTTTTGCTTGGCATTATCGAGACGCCATTGATCCACATCGCAGACGGCTATAATACGTGCATCCGGCAAGTTTAAGAATTGAGGCATGTTGACATGGTAGGATTGGCGACCGGCACCAATGATACCCACATTGATCTTGCCGCTGGGCGCATTTTGGCCCAACACCGTGTTGGGGACCAGGCTTGGAATGGTTAAACATCCGGCAGACCACATGGACGTCTTGATAAATGTTCTTCTCGAAAATTGTGTCATATCATTTCTCCTGACTTGGTTTTGGCTACCCATCTCGGCTTGCATCTTAACATTGAATGACATCATGGCATTCTACAACTCAATATAACATGATCACCGGTCCTGTCCAGTCTTGCGTTTCCTGCGAAAGGCCAGCGGACTCATGCTGGTTTCCTGCTTGAACCAGCGGGACATGCTGCGCACATAGGGATATCCCAGGGTCTGCGATATTTCTGCTATGGATAAATCCGTATCCACCAGTAAATGGGTGCATTGATCAATACGCGTTCGTCGGATCTGGTCCCTGACAGAGCACCCCAGGAGTTTTCGAAATCGGTGCTGCAGTGTGCGGCAAGACAGTCCTGCGGCCTCTGCAATATCGCTGATTTGCAGGGTGGCAGCATGATGGTCACGGATGAAGCGAAGCGCTGCTGCGACCTCAGGATCTTCCACGGCCAGGATATTCGTCGATTGCCGTGCCACGACATACAGGGGATGGATCACTATTTCGCGAGCCTGCTGGTCACTCTGTTGACTGGTCATGAGTTGATCCAGCAGGGCGGCCGCCTCATAGCCTGCATTTTCAGTGTCAAGGGCGACACTTGACAATTGAGGATACGGCAAATTGCACACGAGTTCATCATTGTCAACACCCAGCACGGCGACCTCGTCCGGGATCTTGATGTCGGACATCTTGCAGGCCATGGCAATGTGTTGACTGCGATCGTCATTGCATGTCATCAGGCCAATCGGTTTGGGCAAGGATGCCAGCCACGCGCTAAGATCAGGGCATTCGTCCTGTCCAATGTGAAGATGTGTGGACTCAGGATGCTGGTATAGATCCACCTTACAACCAGCCTGAGCAACCCTGCGGCTGAAGGCCTCATATCGTTCCTGGGACCAATACGTGTCCTGAAAGCCACAAAAGGCAAAATGCCGAAATCCACGATCCAGAAAGTATTCGGCAGCCATGTGTCCAATCGCGACGTGATCACTGATTATTACGTGCATGTTGGGAATCCGCTCCCAGGCGCCGGAGATGATCGCAGGAATACCGAGTGAGCCAATCGCGTCGACCAGCTTGGGATCGGCTGCACGGGCAATAATGCCGTCAGCACGCAGGTCCTGCATCCACTGCGTCAGGGACAGTTTGCTTTCTCGGTAGAATACCGGGCCTGTGTAGGGCATCCATGGACCGTGGATCGTGACGTACCGGGTAATACCCCGCAACAATCCCCGACCGTAGTCTGATTGTCTGTCGATTAGCAGTATGACGTTCGGAATCTTCAACATATCTCATTTTTATACCATGTTTGGACCCGGCCGACAAGGCACAGATCGAAACAGCATTGCGCAATATGTGAACAGTTTGACGCAAAATGTGCTGTTACCCAGTTCCATTTTTACGACAATACCTGCAATTGCATAGAGAGGAACCATGAGTAACAGTAATAAACAGTCTGGAGTTTGTTTTATCTTTTGAAGGATTGGATACACTGTGATAGTACATACTTATGCGAACAAACAAATGGACAGGAGACTAAAAGCCATGAATTACTTCAAGAATCAATGTCGCCCAAGCTGGCCTCAAGCTGTGATTACTGCTGTCACTTTGGTTGCTCTTGCGTTTACTACCTTGTCAGTCAAAGCTGACACCAACGTTGTGAGCAAGAAAACCATCACACTCAATGCGGATACCCTGTGGGTGGTTTCGAGCAACGAACCCGAGCCGTTCAGGCGTGCCTTGCGGGACGTAGAGAACGATTGGTACAAGGTGATGGGTCGGTTGCCCACTGTGCTAAACCAACCTCCGAAGAATGCTGGTTACCCGGTGATCTACTTTGGAGCCAATGCGCCATGGCTGAAGAAACTTCACCAAACAGCGTATCCCGGGCCGGAAAGCTTTGTGCTGCAAATGACAACCAATGATAGCGGTCAGGGCGTCGTCTTGCTGGCTTGCGGGGCCGACATGCGTGGCGCAATTTACGCCGCCTACGCACTGAGCGAAGAGCTGCTGGACGTAGATCCTTGGTACTATTGGATCGACAATGAGCCGGAGTATAAGGGCCACATTGAGATTGCAGTCGACTACAACAAGTCATGGGGTACGCCGACTTTTAAGTATCGCGGTTGGTTCATCAACGATGAAGACCTGCTCGCCCGTTTTTCGCGCGATCCGCAGGGCGAGAACATCATCTCGCTGTCGATGACTGACCGCATCTACGAAACGGTACTCCGCCTGCGCGGCAATACCGTGATCCCGGGAACCTTCACGTTTGTTGACGAACAGCACCAGGTCTTCGCCTCCAAACGCGGATTGATCAACAGCCAGCACCATATCAATGTGGTAGGGCTGAACACGTTTCGCTGGCCAAACAACCTTCCGTATTCTTATCACTCTCACCCGGAGATCCTGGAGAAGATGTGGCAGAAGTGCGTTGATGCCATGAAGGACCGCGAGGTGATTTGGACCGTCGGGCTTCGGGGAAGGCATGACCGGCCGTTCTGGTCTGATGACCGCTCGCTTGCTACGCCCGATGCCCGTGGCAAGCTGATCAGCCGCGCCATCGCAAAGCAGGTCGAGATGGTTCGCGCAGTACAGCCCGAAGCCGATATTATCTGGAATCTCTGGATGGAAGGTGTGGAGTTGTACGATAGCGGTTTTATCACCTTGCCTGAAGGTGTCATCCTGGTCTGGCCCGACGATGGCAGCGGCATAATCCGCGACAAGGGGAAAGTGCAGGCCGGCCAGGGAACCTACTACCATACTGCCATGCTCAGCGGAGGCCAAAATCAGTTGACGGAAATGGTCCCTCCCGAACGAATTCACCAGGAGATGGGCCGGTTTATCAAGGCGAAAGCAACGAAGTACTTTGTCGTCAATGTCAGCGATGTTCGCCCGGTACCGCTGAGCACCGACTACGCGATGCGTTTGGCTTGGGATGCCTCGGTGGAGATAGACAAATCATCATCGCAGGCCCAGAGCGACTTCCTGCTGGACTGGAGCAAGCGGCAATTCGGCCCTGACGTTGCCGAGTCGGTCGCGGCAATCTACCGGGATTACTTTGCCACCGACTACATGCAGCCGCGTATGAACAAACGACCCTGGTATAGGCATGCTGAGGGGGACAATCA
>CAZBTJ010000016.1:0-56026 GCA_964494325.1 uncultured Pirellulales bacterium | reverse complement strand
AGGCCTGGACTGCTTTTTGTTTTCGGCCCAACCCTTCCTGCCCCGAGGGGCCTTAAAACCCGGTGCCAAAACCGGCCATGCCAACCCAGGTTTTTTTGCCTGGGAACCCGATGTCGATGCCTTCAAAGACAATGCTCTGCTTGATCTGCGATACCTCAATGAAGCCAAGGCCGGGCAGGATGGACGCCTCCAGGCTCAAGGCAACGCATTCGCCCTGGCCAATGGCACGCCTGTCAAATTCTGGGCTGTGAATGCTGGGCCCAGCATCTGGGATCTGGATGATGCCTCTCATGTGTACCTTGCGAAACACCTGGCCAAGCATGGTGTAAACATGATCCGTTTGCACGGCGGATTCTACGATCGCAACACAGGCCAGGTGGACCCATCGCGTTTGCGCCGCTTGCAGCACATGGTCTGGGCCATGAAAGAAGCTGGTATCTACTCGCATATCAGCTTTTACTTTCCGGCCTGGTTTCGCCTGGACGACTGGCACAGAGAGAAAAACCAATGGCCCTTCATGCTGTTGTTTTTTGACCCCGACATGCAATCGCTGTACTTCAACTGGGCCAAACAATTATTGACCACGCCCAATCCCTACACAGAGATGCCCCTGGGCCAAGACCCTGCTGTGGCCATCCTCGAAATACAAAACGAAGACAGTCACTTCTTCTACACCTTCAAGAAAGATAGTTGTCCACCGGCCCGCTGGGATACACTCAAGTCACTCTATGGTCAGTGGCTCACCCAAAAATACGGATCTCTAAATCAAACCATGGCAGCATGGAATAACAAGACACACTCAGGGGACAGTCTTGCCCAGGGACGCATGGAACTGCTGGACGCCTGGACCATGACCACAGACGGATTTAAGCATCCACCGGTACCCAAGCAGCGAATCAAGGATCAGGTCCAGTTCCTCACAGACAATATGCGCGGCTTTTATGAACAGGCCATTGGCCGATTCCGCTCTGAAGGAGGTTACCAGGGACTGGTATCCTGCGGCAACTGGCACACGGCAGACGCACGCATGCTCGATGCCTTGGAACGTTACTGCTATACAGCCGGGGATGTAATAGACCGTCATGGCTATTTCAGCCCTCCTCACAGCGGAGACGCCTCAAGTTATTCAATTCGCACTGGCCAGTCATTCGAGAGTGAATCGGCCCTGCATCTGCTGCGCAACAATCCTCTGCCCTATGTGGAAACCGAAGGGTATCCAAATATCATCAGCGAAATCGGGTGGCCCATGCCCAATATGTATCGCGGTGAGGCGGCGTTTCTCTGTGCCGCGTACGGTGCGATGCTCGGTGTGGACGGCATCTTTAATTTCGCGGTGGGCAGTGCAGGCTGGGATCAACAGGTTGGTAAATTTGTCTTGAACACGCCTACAGCCCTGGGAGGATATTTTGCCCCGGCCCTGATGTACCGCCTTCAATACGTCAAGGAGGCCCCGGTCGTTGTACGTGAAAGCCTGGCCCTTGATGAACTCCTGGATCTTCAGGGCAGTGCCGCCTATGTACGCCCCGCCCTGGATAAACTTCGTGAAGATCAGACGCCGGGAAATCGTGCCCTGCCCCAGCCTTTGGACGGCGATGTAGATCCCACGGCCTTTTATATGGGCCGAGTGGTGCGTGATTATGAAGGCCAGCCTGGCCAATCGGGCCAAATGGATCTGGCCCCCTTTCTCAACCGTCAATCGCAGACAATCACCAGTGTCACAGAGGAACTGAACTGGCACTATGGCGCGGGTATCGCCACAGTCAACACACCCAAGGCCCAAGGGGCTACGGGATTTCTCAGCGCAAAGAGTCCCATTGTTCTGGACACAATCACAATCGACATGAAAAACGACTACGGTACGGTCCTGGTCGTGGCTTTGGATGATTTGCCCCTGAGCGAATCGCGGCGTGTGTTGATTCAGTGCACCACCCTGGACCAACCCTATGGCTGGCACACGAGTGATGCCAAAGGACTGGGTGGCAGCATTGAAGAGGTCGGCGGTGCGCCCTGGGGTATGCAGCGTCACAGCGCATCAGTGACACTGCAATGGGCAGGCCGATATTCTGTCACGGTCGTTGACTGTGACGAGAACGGCTATCGCACTGCCAAGCCCGTCACGGTGCAGCGAGACATAGAAAAGGTGGTGATCTCTATCGAGGAAACCACCGCCTACACGATTGTCACGCAATGATGTCAACTGGACGTCAAACGCACAACAGGGCTTGCCGATACTGCCCCAGTGGCTCAGGATGTTGGAAGAAAGTTGAAAAACTTGTTTTTCGAGACTAATTTGATATCCTATTGAAAGTTTGGCTCAACGGCGTAGCTGAGCAGGGATTTACAAAGTCATCTGAAAACCCCAGTAGGAGACGACTCGAATGCGCAAGACCACCCATCTCACAACCGTGCTTCTTTTGTTGACAGTCTGCACCGCTTGCTCAGGCCTGGAATCTCGAAACAGTAGCATAAGACCCTGGTCGCAAAACCCACGATATTGGCAATACAATGGCAAGCCTGTGATGCTGTTGGGCGGAAGTCAGACTGACCATATCTTCCTGCTCGATAATCTGAAAACACATCTCGACGAAATACAGGCGGTCGGGGCCAACTACGTGCGCAACACCATGAGCCAGCGCGAGGGCCAAGATCTCAAGCCGCACAGGCTGCTGCCGAGCGGAAAGTTCGATATGGATCAGTGGAACGAGGCGTACTGGAAGCGATTTTCTAATATGCTCAAGTGGACTGCCGAGCGAAAGATTTTCGTGCAGATTGAGGTCTGGGACCGCTTCGACTATTCGACACAGAACTGGGAAACCAGCCCCTGGAATCCCGGCAAGAACGTGAACTACACATACGAGCAAACAGGCTTTGCCTCCAGGTACCCCAAACACTCCGGCCAAGACCTGCAACCTTTCTTTCACTCGATTAAGGGTATGCCTCGGTATAACAGGAAACTCGATCGCATTCGAGAGTATCAAAAAGCGTTCGTCGCAAAAATGCTGTCCTACAGCCTGGACTACGGACACGTGCTGTACTGCATGGACAACGAAACGTCAACGCCTGCGCCATGGGGGCAGTACTGGATTTCATTCATCCAAGCCAAAGCCGCTAAACGGGGCGTGACAGTCTGCACGACCGACATGTTTGACGATGCGTTCGAGGCCGAAAAGGCTAAGCATACTCCGCTGATCTTCAACGACCCCAAGCACTACATGTTTGCCGACATATCACAGGTGAACAGCCGGAACTACGATCAGGCCCACTGGGATGCGCTTCAGTGGCTCTTGCGACATGTCAACAAGCATCCGCGTCCCAGCAATCACACCAAGATATATGGGAGCGGATACTATACCTTTGGAACAGGTGGGCCGGAAGATGGTGTTGAGCGATTCTGGCGAAACATCCTGGGCGGCTCAGCCAGCGCCCGGTTCCATCGACCGGACGCCGGGAACGGACTCAATGATCAGGCCAAGGCAAGCATCAGGGCGGCACGCATTCTGGAGGGCCTCGTCAAGTTCTGGGATATCACGCCTCAGATGAATCTACTGTCGGACCGCGAGAGCAATGAGGCCTATCTCGCAGCTAAACCCGGAGATCGCTATGCGCTCTATTTCACGAACGGCGGATCCGTGAGCCTTGATCTATCTGATGCACCCGGCGCTTTCGATGTGACATGGATCAGTGTTTCCATGGGCGTGACCACGCAGTCGTCGGCGGCCGGCGGCTATCGCAAGATGAGCAAGACGCTCCAGGGTGGCCGCATCGTACCGCTATCGGCGCCGTACAAAGGCGGCTGGGTCGTCGCACTCGTGAAGAAGTAAACGTTGAAACAGAGCCACTGCAGCATTATGAGGGTAGAATCAGTCCGAAGACTCTCCGCCCTGCACCGGGACGAAAATACCGTGGCTCTTGCGGGATCCAGTATTGGAGCCACCGTTGCCTCAGAATGTCTCAAGGGTGGCACTTAATAGGAGATTCATTGTGACAGGACAAACAGGACGAGCAAAACCAGTCATTACCCTAATGGCTCTTCTGTGGCTTCTTTCCCCGGCAAATCACGCTGTCGCAGGGATGAAGGAGGTTGCAGTGGCCCATGCCATCACGCCCAGCGGTGAACCAATCGCCTTGCATCGAGGGATTTATGAGATCGAGCTGCGAACGTCTAAGCCCATCACGGATCCCTATTTTGGCGTGAGGATCCAGGTCATGTTTTATCGTCCAGACGGCACTGAAGTGCGTGTGGACGGATTCTATGATGGCAGCGACATCTTTCGGGCGCGGGCTTACTGTGATACGGTCGGCCAGTGGCAATGGAGCACCAGGTCCAATTGGCCCTCCCTTGACGGAAAGCAGGGCGCATTCAAGGTTGTTTCATCGTCACTGCCCGGCAAACTTCGCCAACACGCCAGCGATTCACGACAATTTGCCTACGATGACGGCACGTGGTTTTTGCACTTGGGCGACACGGGCTACCGATACGTGGTCGACGATGAACCCCACTGGCAGGCCTATATTGACCAGGCGGCCAAGATGGGCGCAACCAAGATACGAACATGGTTCTGCCGGTCTCGTCACGGTATCGAGGCACTTTTTGACAAAGATCGCAGCGGGTTGGATCTGGCGTACTGGCGAGAAATTGATCGCCGGATTGCCTATGCCTCCGAGCATCACCCGACCGTCATGTTGCAGCTTATTCCCTTTGGAGAGGACACCGAGGAACTGAAACGTTACGCGCGCGGCGACCGGGCGTCGATCATGGCGATCCGCTATGCACAGGCCCGATTCTCGGCCTATCCCAACATTCTATGGTGCATCTCAAATGACCGCGAGATCGTCGATAGCGATAAACCCCTGACAGGACGGCAAATTCGTGCCGAGACGATTGATCTGATCGGTCGTGACATGGCCAAACGAAAGCCCTGGAGGACGTTGATCACGAATCACCAATCACGCTTCAAAGGCTACAGGTTCGTCGACGCACCATGGTCAGACATCATCACGCTGGAAGATCTTGATCAGACCTCTGGTAAGGTCATCACCGCATATCGAGCCCAGGGGAATGACCCCATCGTCCTGGACGAAGATCGCTACGAACTGTACCGGGCACCTAAACATCCACGCTATTTTTTTCGACGTCTGATGTGGAGCAGTCTCCTTTCAGGAGGGTCAGCGACCTACGGTGGACTTCGAACCTACGAGCCCAAAGAGTCTATGGCAGCAAAACCGCAAGACATGAAGCACCCTGCAGGTCAAGGGGTTTATGGGTATTATGACGCGGTCAGTCAGGGCCAACTCAAGCGCGGCGCGGATGATTTTGTGCATATTCATCAATTTTTTTCCGACGCGAGTCTAACGCTCGTTGGCCTACTGCCTGACGATGCCATCGTGGGTGGGGACAGCGCCAAGTGGAAGTGCACGCACAGTGACAAAGTCTTTATCGTCTATCTTGCCAATCCAAGTGGCTCAAGTCCTGAATCCGATCAACCTTCTGCCCGCCCGCCGTCGGTGACGGTTCAGGTGCCCGATGGAAGGTTCTCGGTTCAATGGTTCCAACCCAAAACCGCCGCATGGACAGACGGCAACACGAGCGTTGGTGGGGCTCAGTCGTTTCTTGCACCTGACTCGGGCGACTGGATCCTGCTGCTTCGCTCGATATAACTTTAAGAACGCTGGCGGGCACAATTTCATACTGTGAATGTCTGTTCAATCAAAGTACCAAGGAGAAAACATGCGAAATACCGGAATGCTCTTGCTGGTCCTGCTTATGTTCGGCAACCCGCTCCAGGCGGCGCAAGTGACGCACGGACCAATGGCGGGGCATGCAACCGATCAGAGTGTCAGTATTTGGGTTCGGGCAGACGAAACATGCGCGTATTCTGTACAGTTGCAGGCAGCACATGGCGGCACGAAACTCACGTCGAAAACCGTCACATTGAATGGTGAGAACAACTTCTGTGGCATGGCTCACATCAAGGGGCTGTTACCGTCAACGACGTATTCATACAAGATCTTCCTTGATGGGGCAGAGCAGGCAACACCGGTTGCACAGAAAGTGACGACCTATCCTTCGGAGGGAAAGCCCGGTATCATCCGGTTCGCATTCGGCCACGGTGTGAACGGCAAGGATCCCCAGCCGATCTGGGATGCGATCGCAGCAAAACAGCCGATGTTCTTTTTGATTATGGGGGACAATATCTACTCCAACAGCACCGAACCGGCCAAACAACGCTCGATGTACCTGCAGATGCGAGCGGATCCCCGGTTCCGGTCCTTTGGAGCACAGGTGCCAATGTACGCGGTTTACGATGACCACGATTTCGGTGCTAATAACTCCGATCGTACTCAACCGGGCAAAGAGCGATCCTTACGGACCTTTTTCGAAATGTGGGCAAATCCACCGGCACAGACCATTGAACAACCGGGCATATGGACCCGGTTTGTGGCGGGCCAGTGCGAATTCTGGCTGTTGGACGGCCGGTATCACCGATCACCGAACAAAAACCCGGACGGTCCCAATAAGACCATGCTGGGTATGGAGCAGCGGGCGTGGTTCATGAACTCGCTGGCAAAGTCGAAAGCGCTTTTCAAATTCCCCGTTTCCGGCAGCAGTTGGCACTGTGGTGGCAAAGAGGCATGGAACCACCAGTTCTTATATGAATATGATACAATTCTGTCTCATGTGCGGGAGCATCGGATATCGGGATTGATTCTGCTCGGAGGTGATCAGCATACATGCAAGGTATCGATACGTCCTCGGGAGAGCTGGGGCGGTTATGATTTGCATGAATGGATGGCCGGCCGGCTGGTAAATCCAAACCGGGACTACGAGGCGCAGCCATGGTCGCGGGGATTCGGGCTGGTGACAGTAAATACAGAGATCGATCCCCCGACTACCACACTTGAATTCTTCAATGATAAAGGACAAACGCATGCTGGGACAAAGGTTCTGTATACGGGTCCGGGGGCATTGCGGGCCATGTGGGACAGTCCTGCCGGGGCATTCGGAAAGCCACCGCGCTCATTTGACGGCGAACTGCGTCCGTTGACCGCTGCCGAGATCTGGGGCAAGCTGCCCACAACCACGGGATATACAATTCCATGGACAGAGCTGCAATGGCCGAAGGATGGATGGGAAGACCGGAGGTGGTAAAGGAACCGAGATGAAATGACCGATACAAGTGTTGTATTAACAATGCCTCATAGAATAGGGAATCGTGAACGTTTTCAATGAACTGGCGTAGAAGAACGGCTGTCACCCAATCCCGGAATGTTGCCGGTCACCCAACTCCCAGGTGAGTTCCATGAAATCCCCTGGGAATGGAACGAAAAACATCGCCGGATGCTCCCGTTTTGACGGAGGCACGCAATAGCGTGCATGACTCGCCTAACGTCCAATTGCGTAGAGGTATCGCTCTGTAGCAATGTATATTGTGCCATTGGCCACAACGGGTGTGTTGTAGATCTTGTGAGGAAAGCGGATTTTATTGAGTTGGTTCATTTGACGACCTGCCTCCATAATCCATAGGTCTCGTTTTTCAGTCCCCACATAGACCTTGCCATCCGCGACAAGCGTGGAACTCCAGAGGGGAGAGCCGGTACTGCATTTCCACTGAGGGTCTCCGGTGTGTGCGTCAAAACAATGAATATTGCCACTGTAATCCGTGACATAAGCGAGATCATCCACCACAGAGACAGTCGCCAGGCTGCGGTCAATCTCCTTAGACTGCCAGACAACTTGACCGTTGGTGGCGTTGATACAGGTCAAGGCCCCGCGCCCGCGACCGTGCAGAGTGTCCTGACCAATGGTGACATAGAGTCGGTTATCAACAAAGACAGGCGTCCCGATGATCTCACTGGGACCTTCACCGTAAAAGCCGCTTCGAAAGCTGTGATACTTTCCCCGCTGGTAGGGATGTGACTTGTACTCAGAAGGATTGCAATCGCAGGACCAGGCTTTTCCCAGTCCGATCACGGTATCAGTGTGTAAGGGACCTGTCAGGGCTCTAAAGGCATAACACAGTCCGTTGCCAGCACCGTAGAAAATGAAGGCCCGGCCATTGACCTTTCCCAGACAGGGCGACGACCATTGCCCGTGAAAGAGGGTTTGGCCGATTCTCTCGTTATCCTGAGCGACAAGGCGGCCCGTCTTCGTGTCCAGAACGATCAAGGAGGGAGCATCTGGATACGGTACGTGACTATGGGATTTGTCCACGCCATTGGACGTACCCACATACAGATAGTGATCAAAAACCAGGACAGCACTGCTCGTGGCATCTTGGGGCCAACAGGGTAACTCACTGATCATATTGTAAATCCAGACAATGTCCCCGTCTGTGGCCTGCAGGGCAATGTCTGTATTTTTGTTGTCACTCATAAACTGTGCTTCTTGGGTAAAAGGCCCGTCATTGCCATTGGCCTGGCCCTCCACATCCAGGCAGAGGACCTCTCCCCGGTTGCTCACCACATACACATGTTTTCCTTGGACTGTGACTGAGGCACAGATGCCGAGATTCATATCGTCGTAGTTGAAACTCTTCTGAGACGTGCGAAATGGAGGTATCTTGAGTTGCCAGAGTCGTTTTCCAGTGTGTTCATCCAGGCACAGGATGAGTCCTCCTCGGGTTTTCTGCAAACGGGGATCGTTTAGGGAAGCGTCATTCGTACCCATATAGACCCTGCCATCAGCCACCACAGTATTGCCATAGGTGTGGCTGCCCAGGCGCACAGCCCACTTGATTTTCTGAGTCGAAGTCATATCGACATGTGCTTGACCGGATACACCGGCTTTGAGTTTTCCGGGATTGAAGAAGGTGGGGAGATCATGCGCATTGGACACCATGTTGCGTGCTGGTGAGCCTCCCCATTCTGGCCAGTCCTGCGCCTGACTTGAATTGCATATTGTGATGAGAAGACAGTGGACAACCAATAGTAAAAGTCTGTGGGCTTTCATAAGATCATGGGCTCCTGGTCTGTCAGATTTCACAATATATCATGCCTCAAGCAAGAGGCACCTGTTGCCCGCGATTGAAATACAGGGCATACCATCGTATTCTCATTGAAGCTTTGTATTTGAATACGTCCATGAATTTAACTCGAAAAAGAGACAAAATGAAACAACGAAATGCATGGGCCATGAGATAAAAGCACCCGATAAGTAGTCACTTTCATATTGCAATTTGGGCCGTAATCCCCTAAAAACGATCCATGAAAAATAAACTTTCTTCCCCGAATCAAGTACCGACACATTGGATTTCCGCCCGAACGAATCATGCACATACATCATGGGTGTTTGGGCTTGTTCTATTATTCGTGGGCTCGGGCACGGCCTGGGCTGGTGATCCTGGACTGAGCGACCCTGCAAAACGCCCCAGTCCGCCTGTCACGGCCATGGGCTATCCCAGTCGAGATGCAAATCTGGATGTCCTACCCGGTTTCCAGACGCCTCCATCCGGGTATGGAGAAGTCCCCTTCTGGTGGTGGACCGGGGAAGACCTGGATGTGGACCGCATGATTGGCCAGATTCATGAACTGCACAAGAAGGGTATCAGCGGTGTGCAGGTCAATTACTCCCATTTCGACACGCCGGGCTGGATGACTGATCAGAAAGAACCACGCCTCTTCACTGAAGCCTGGTGGGAGGTGTATTCAAAAATCTCTGAGGCCTGTGCCAAGCTGAACATGGGTATTGGCCTGAGCACCTATACCATTGATTGGCCTCGGGGTGCCAAGAATCTTTTCTACGATCTTTTCTATAGAAAGCCGGCACTGAATGCCATCCAGCTTGAGGTGGGACAAAAACTCAAACTGCAAGGGGGCGAGACAAAGACCCTACCCAGCGAACCGGATCAGTGTGCAGCCTGGGCTTACCCCATAGTGGATGGAAAAATTCAGCGAGGCGGCATGGATCTGACGCCCTTGAAAAAAGCCGGCCAGATCATTTGGACGGCCCCCAGAGGCCACTGGGAAGTTTGGACTTACCGTGCGGTGCGTAAGCCAGGATCGCTGAATCCACTGATGATGGGGTCAGGTGACCGTGTGATCCAGGACTTCTTTCAGCAATTCCAGGATCGAAACCCCGGGCAATCATCCAAGGGGTTGAACTACTTCTTTAACGACGAGTTGCACATCGGCGTGGATAAATTTGCATGGAACTCGGATTTTGCGTCGGAGTTTGGACGTCGCAAAGGGTACAACCTGTTCGAAGTATTACCTGCCATGTGGGGTGACATGGGTGACATCACACCCAAGGTTCGCATGGACTATGCGGATGTGCGCATGAGTCTGATGGAAGAACGCTACTTCAAGCCGATCTACACCTGGCATGCATCGCGTGGCATGATCTATGCCTGTGACAGTGGCGGGCGTGGTCGTAATCCGCATGAATTTGGTGACTACTTCCGTGCCACTCGCTGGTATTCAGCACCAGGCCACGATACACCGGGTGGCAAGGCAGATCTGATCAAGGGCAAGGTGTCTTCCTCCATCGCCAATCTGTATCAGCAACCGCGTGTGTGGCTCGAAGGCTATCACAGTCTTGGCTGGGGCGCAGCACCCGAGTTGCTCATGTTCGCCACACGCGAGAATTACCTCTACGGCTGCACGCTCCTGAATCTGCATGGCCTCTACTACAGCACCTATGGCTCCCACTGGGAATGGGCACCGCCATGCTACCATTTCCGCATGCCGTATTGGGCCCATATGGACGTCTTCCTGAAATACTTTGACCGACTCTCATATCTCATGAGCCAGGGTCATATGGTCTGCGATGTGGCGGTCGTCTATCCCGTGGCGTCCTATGAAGCAGAGATGAACGGCAACCGCAGCAGGAACACGGCCTTTGACCTGGGCAACCGCCTCATGGCCGCTGGCATCAATTTTGAGTTCATAGACAATGACTCGCTGGCACGCGCCCAGGTCAAGGACGGACGTCTTGTGGTGGAGGCTGCCAAGGCATCCTACCAGGCACTGGTCTTCCCGGACATGGCGGCTGTGCGATGGCCGAGTATCACCAAAGCAGCAGCCTTTGCACAGGACGGCGGTCATGTGGTTGCGGTCGGTGCCCTGCCGTCTGCATCAGACCACGCCGGGCGCAACGACCCCCAGCTTGCGGCCATGAACGCGCTTGCGTTCAAACCGGCGTGTCGGTTGACAAACCCAGCCCAGGCTGTCGAGGCAATCCGTCAAGCCTTCGTTCAAGACGTGGCCGGAGTTGGTCACACAGTGCGTGCACTGCACCGCAAGGTGGGGCCAAGAGATGTCTACCTGGTCATGGATGCCAATCCTGGCAGCGTAGTTGAATTCCGAGCCAAAGGCGCTGTAGAGCTATGGGATCCCTGGACTGGTAAGGTCAGCCCATTACGTACGGTCAAGGAAACAGTCACTGGCACACAGGTTGAGCTGCCGCTGGAATCCTACGAAGCACAGATTGTGGTGTTTACGCCGGGGCAAAAACAACTCAACCCGGCGTTGCCTGATACCCGACCTCTGCGGCAGAAAACACTGACCCAGGCATGGACAGCCTCCTTTGTGCCCACCATGGACAACACGTACGGAGATTTCCGTTTGCCAGTCACCCCCAACAACACAAAGATCGGCGTGGAAGCCAGACGCTTTGCCTGGGCCATTGAGACCGAGGCACTGGCAGCCACTGCCATGCTGCCGGAGACCAGTGATCAAACCTGGATAAAAAAACTCCACGGCTATGGCACCCAATTTTATGTGCTCGGCCCCGTACCCAGCGACGTGGATGTCACCTTGCTGGATGCCAGACTGGCGTCACTACAGACAGTCGACCCAGCCACTCCGATCAAGATGGCCGGCAAGAGATTGACCTGGAAGGCCTATGATTTCTCCTGGCGATACGGTAAGGAAGGCGACTTGGGACACCAGGGCTATCACGGTTTGAAGCGTACAGTGACAGATGATTTTATCTGCCTGGGCAAGACACAGGGCGCACTGAATGAGACACGTTATGTGGATGAGAAAAAGGGTGAGAGCCACGCTTATTATCTCTGGACCTCGGCCACAACATCCAAGGCTGTTTCAGCCTCCATTATTGCCAGCCAGATCCCACCCAGGGACAAGAGCCATACGTCGCCCGTGATCACACCTGCTGCCGTCTACATCAATGGTGCCAGGATCAATAGTCTTGATAAGCCCGTCTCACTGAGAGCCGGTGCCAATCCGACACTCATCCGCTATGACCATGCTGGCCGAGGTCATTTTGTGCTTCGGTCTCAAGATGAACCAAAGCCTAAGGCACGATCACCATTGGCCATGTCCTGGTATAATGACCCTGGTGTCATTCCCTTTGACGTCTATGGGGGACATCAACCGGCTGAATGGTTTAGATTTCTTTCTGCGCCAGGCACAGAGGCAATCCGTGTCCAGGCCCAGGGTCAGGTCAAGGCCTGGATGGATGGCAAGCCCATGAACCACGGTGGCAACGGGCGATTTGTGGCAGCCTCACCAGCCACAGGCGCTGCAGTTGTGGCACTCCGTGTAATTGCGGAGACAGGCTGCAGCGGCGGCGCTGCTATTCCAGAACCCATCATGATAGAGACCAGCGGTACCGGCATCCTCCCCCTGGGTGACTGGTCGCACATGGGCATTCTCAACAATTACTCCGGCGGCGTGCGATACAGCACCACCTTTCGGCTGGCGCAAGACCAGGCACAGGGCCAGGTCAAAATCGATCTGGGCCGCGTAGCCGCAACAGCCGAAGTACACCTCAACGGCAAAAACGTGGGTGTGCGTGTGGCGCCACCCTGGTCTCTGGATGTCACGGGATGCCTCAAAGCAGGAGAGAATACCCTGGAGGTCCTGGTGTACAATACGTTGTCCAATCATTACCAGACCATTCCTTCTCGCTACCGCGGCAAACCCGTGTCCGGCTTGATGGGGCCAGTACGGTTATTGTCACAGGATTGGCGCACGGGTGAACTAGCCCCATCCTCGGCGCCGGTGGATGCTGCAGATGAGAACAGTATAACCAACACTGGGAATGTCCAGACGGCTATCACAAACAAGCCACTCAAAACTGTGGATCGTATGATTCAGAAAAACCACAATCTGTTGCAGCAGCCAGGCGTTCTCAAATCTGTATCAGGGACCCGAGCGCACGACGGTGGCGGCCACGACTTCTCGGCCTTGTTTAATGCCACCGCCGTCAACGATCGTGGTGACACAACCATCGTGAATGATGGGAAAACCTTCGTGGGTTTGGCCAGTGGCAATACTCTGGATCTAAAATTTGACCTGAAAAAGAACCCCGCAGGTCTGTCGATTGACGCAATTCGAACTTATGCAGGACACCATGATGCACGTGCCTCGCAAGCCTATTCCCTGTACGCGGCCCAAGCAACAACGCCCAAGAACTATGTAAAACTTGCAGATGTGGATTACAGCAGATCAGAAGGGTTAAACGAGGTCGAAATCAGGTCGATTAAAAAGAAACCACTTGTGAAAGACGTGGGCTGCCTCCGTTTTGTATTCAAGGATGGTCCCCAGGGCTTTAACGTCTATCGGGAAATTGCCGTCTTTGGAGGGCCAATAAACACGGAATAAGCCTTTGCCCCCGAAACCTCCTTTGAACGAACCACCAATAACGAACCACGAAAAACAAAAACAATCTCACACAGAGCCACAAAGCTCACAGAGATGCTGACGCTATCTGGACAACCGCGCAATCCGACTCTGTCATGCCGAAGGATTGAGGCATCTATTTAACTGGCCGCGAAACGACAACAAACCAATAACTAATAACCTTCTTTCTACCACAGAAGACGCAGAAGGACACAGAAAGATTCGAGCCCTGCTCGAATAACTAAGAACTACTTTTCAACAGAGACACTGACGCTACCTGAACAAACCCACGCGCCGACCCTGTCACGCCGAAGAACTGAGGGGTCTATTTAACCAGTCCACGAAGTGGTTCAAAAAAAGCGGAGGGTGACCGCTGAAGGCTGAAAGCTAAAACATTGCTTAACCGCCAATTTCACGAATGATGCGAAAACAACGGCTTCCTTTAACACTTAACACGATTCTATACACCTCACTTCACACTTCAGCGCACCGCCCGGCTCAGTTCATAAAACTTGCTGTCATTGCGAGTTCTCCGCCCTAGAAGGGGCATATGTAAGAAAAGAACAAAAAGCCCATTTTTCGCCGAAAAATGGGGTGTTCCTTAGGAGGAGGTACGACGTGGCAATCTTCCGTTGTTAATTGTTCGTTCGACCAACCTTCATACGGCGTTTCTCGCTCTACCGTGGAAAGTAAATACTAAGATCCGGTGACCGTTAGCCGCCCTGGGCATTGCACATTAATCTCACGTTTGTTTTCTTCTTAGAGCTCTTTTTGGCCCCCGAAAAATGTGGCTAAGCATACTTTGAAGGGGGTCAAATAGCATTAAGCATCTTATTGATAAAGAGATATCGTGGTCCGAGCATTAATATTGCGCCGAGCCTTGCTCCATGTGGAAAACTTGTTAGCCTAAGTGGTGACAGCCGAAGGACTCCCACGAAGTGGCACACGCAGCGTGTTTTGACGGCGATGTACACAGCCGAAGGGGAGTCCCGCATTGGCTCCTGCCCTTCAAACCTTCCTGTCTAAATCCCGCCATTCGGAGACAATGTGCCCCAGCGAATAAGCAGGATCACCCGAACCCAGCGTCAGCCAATTCGTGAAGATTCGTATAATTCGCGGTTAAGCAATGTTTTAGCTTTCAGCCTTCAGCGGTCAGCTCTCAACTGCTTGGAGCCACTGCGTGGGCTGGTTAAATAGACCCCTCAGTTCTTCGGCGTGACAGGGTCGGCGCGTAGGTTTGTTCAGATGGCGATCAGCATCTCTGTTAGCTAGGTGGTTCAGTACGAGACAAAGACGATTACGAGCACCGGTTGGCTGCGCCTCTAGTTCTTGATTCTTAGTTATTAATTCTCAGTTGGTTGAGTTCTCTCTTAATTCACAATTAAGAATTGTATGGCTGACAGCATAATCACGCAGTAAACGCACAGCGTGTTTTGGGCTCAATCAGGATGGTACTCAGCCGTGGTCACGACAAAAGAACCCCGAAATACAGCCGCTTCTTCACCGTCACAGGTGATCGTGGATGTAAGTTGAAGCTTGGCCTTGCCCCATCGTTCCAGCATGGCCAGGACCTGTTGCCAAGCTGTGTCATCTGCAAATGTACAGGTCGCCTCAAAACGACCGCATATGGGTCTTCGATAGACCATCCGATTCTTGTGGATAACCAGGCGTGTGTCCGTGTCCAGACGACTCAGACGCAAATGTACGAGCGTCCAGCAGGCCAGTGTTCCAGCCGCACAAAGGCTGCCGCCAAAGGCCGTGTCTCGGTGGTTTATATTGGGTTCCAGGGGAAGCGACAGAACGACCTCGGTGTCTGTGGCCTCTTTAATTTCCATACCCATGGCCCCTGCCAGCGGGATCTGTTCTAGAAGATACGCTTGTAATTCATCTTTTGTCATAACGGTCTGCTTTTCAAAACTCTGAATCATCCACACCCCAGCATAGGGTCACAGAAAGCCCCCTTTGTATGAAACCCCTGATAATTTGTCAATATTCTAAAAGATAGCACCCATGTTTTGTGGCTCATGGCCAGGAATGGGCCTATTATGGATAAAGCCTGAATGTCCATTTATTTAAGGAGTCGACTATGAAACAAGCGAGACAGACATGTGTTGGCCTTATCTTCTGTGTGATGATCATCCTTTTGGGGTCTGATTGTGGTGCCAGTCTATTTACATCTGAGCACAAGCATTACCACGGCACCAAAGAAATTGATGAAAAAATAGAGCACCTTGAACAACGCATCACACACCTTGAGGCCATGCATACCCATTAATACAATGTCTTACAATATGGTTGTACTTCTCACCTGGTGCACCTCTGCTTTTGCCCAGACTGTGGATCTGACGGGTCAGGCTTCTGGATGGGTTGGCATGAATCGTGATGAGACACAGATCGGGGCACGATACATACCCGAACTGTCTCTGGCCAAAAATCTGTCTGAGACCCATGAAGTCAGTGCTGAAGCGGCAGTCAATGCCCACTGGTTCACCCGATATGACGGGGCAGACTCTATTGAAAACGCCTCAAAAGTAGACCCCTATCGTGTGTGGGCCCGTTGGGCATCGCCCCAGTTTGAAGCACGTGCAGGCCTGCAAAAAATCAGCTTCGGTTCTGCTACCCTACTGCGTCCTTTGAGATGGTTTGACAGCATTGATCCGCGTGATCCTCTTGCATTAACCGAGGGTGTGACCGGCTTTCTGGGGCGATACACCCTCCAAAGCAATGCCAGTATCTGGCTATGGGCACTCAACGGAAACGAAGATCTCAAGGGGTGGGAAACCCTGTCTACTGACCCACGAAACATTGAATTCGGAGGCCGGGTGCAGGTGCCGGTCAAGGCGGGAGAAATGGGTCTGTCCTATCATCGACGGAGGGTGAATCCCAACGGCTCGGTGTTTGGAACCCTCTATCCAACTCAAGGAAAGTTCTCAGAAGAACAGGTTGGGCTCGATGGGAAATGGGATATCGGCGTGGGTCTCTGGTTCGAAGGCACAGTGACCCGCCGAAATTATGACGTGTCGATTCCTCAGTATGTCCACCGCCTCACAGTGGGTACGGATTACACCTTTGATATTGGCAATGGACCGCATCTTCTTGTTGAACAGTTTGTGCAAGATGAAGCAGACCGTGTTTTACGCCCAGGTCGAGGCCACTGGATTTCAGCCCTGTCCCTGGATTATCCCTTCAGCCTGCTCGACAGAGGCATGGCGATCCTGTACTATGATTGGGACAGAAATCAATGGTCACGGTTACTCCAATGGCAACGCACCTATGACCAGTGGCAGATACACGTCAGCGCGTTCTGGAATCCGGACCGGACCTCGGTGACTCAAGAGTCAACAGCCGTTAACAGCTTCACAGGTAAAGGCGCACAGCTCATGCTGGTGTTTAATCATTAACAGGGCTTTTTCAAAAAGCCCTGTGTGTGGTGTACAGTTTTTAGTTTTTAGTTTTTAAAAAACGCTTTTTTCATACTGTATACTGTCATCTGAAAACTGAAAACTTGAAGTTTGCAAAACTTCAATCATCGACTGGAAGGACAAACACGTGGACAATTCAACCATTGTATCAATCAACGGCCTGGTCAAGCGCTTCCCCATTGGGGGCCGTCAGTTTACGGCCATCAATGGCATCAACCTGACATTCAGCAAGGGAGAATTCACCGGATTGGTGGGGCCGAGCGGTTCGGGCAAGACCACGCTGCTGAACATCATTGGCTCATTGGATGTCCCCACCGAAGGAAAAGCCATGGTGCTGGATCAATCGATCGGTGCATTGAGCCATGTAAACGCAGCCAAGCTGCGAAACAAACATCTCGGATTTATCTTTCAGACGTACAACCTGTTGCCTGTGTACACGGTCTTTGAAAATGTCGAATTCCCTTTGTTACTGCTCAAGATGCCCACCCCACAACGGCGCAAAGCCGTCCTGGATGCCCTGGAGGCTGTGGGATTGCAGGACAAGGTCGATTCACGGCCTGCCCAACTGTCCGGTGGTGAAAGTCAGCGTGTGGCCATTGCCCGCGCCATGGTCAAGTCACCGGACATTGTGCTTGCTGACGAACCCACTGCCAATCTGGATGCCAAAAATTCACACCATATTTTACAGACCATGGTGAAATTGAACGAAGCGTTTCACACCACATTTATCTTTGCCAGTCACGACGAAAAGGTGATCGGCTATTTGCGTCGAAAGATCACACTGAACGATGGCAAGGTCGTCAGTGACGAGCCTGTGACCCGTCCTGTACACAAGTGCACCATGGCATCAAACGCAGAAAGGGAGTCCGTATGATTGCCTTCAAACTGGCCTTTCGTAATCTGATCGGTGCCGGACTTCGCACCTGGCTGAATGTTTTTGTCCTGTCCATGTCCTATGTGATCATCATCTGGCAGCAGGGCCTGCTGGATGGTTTCAATCAACAGGCCCTGCGTGACATGACGGATTGGGAAATTGGCCAGGGTCAGTATTGGCATCCTCAATACGACCCCTATGACCCGTTCACCCTTGAAGAGAGCCATGCGCCCCTGCCGGACGTCTTGTTGAATGCCCCTGCTGACAGGGCCGTGGCCCCCATTCTCATTGTCCAGGGCACCCTGTATCCGCAGGGACGTATGCAGGCGGTCATTCTCAAGGGCATTGAACCGGATCAAACCGTACTCAGCTTGCCCACGGCCGATCTTCAGACTGATATCTCTGAAATCCCCATACTCATTGGCACACGCATGGCAAAGAGCACCAATCTGGCCAGGGGCGATGTGGTTACAATACGCTGGCGCGATACAAACGGGATGTTTGATGCAGCCGAGGCCAAGGTTGTGGGCCTCATGAAGACCAATGTCCCCACAGTCGATCAAGGCCAGATATGGCTGCCTCTGGCACGCCTGCAAACCATGATGCAGATGCCCCGGAAGGCCACCCTCATTGTCACCGGGCAAGGGACAGAAGGCGTCCCCCCCCTGCCAAACTGGGTATTTAAGGATCGTGCCTTTCTGTCAAAAGATCTGACCGACATGATTCAGATGAAAAAAGTCAGCGGCGCCATCACCTATGCCATACTGCTCTCTTTGGCTTTACTGGCCATCTTTGACACGCAGGTGCTGGCGATCTTCCGCCGTCGCCGGGAGATCGGCACGTTGATCGCCCTGGGCATGACCCGCAACGCCGTGATTCGCCTGTTTACACTCGAAGGGGCCATGCATGGTGTGCTTGCCTCCTTGGCCGCAGCCGCCTATGGGATTCCCCTGCTGAGCCTGCAGGCGATGCGTGGTCTTGCCATGCCTGAGGCCGCAAACAGCTTTGGTATGGCCATGGGGGCAAGAATGTTCCCGGTCTACAGTGTTGGCCTGGTGACAGGCACCACAGCCATTGTGCTGATTGCCGTCACCGTGGTAAGCTTTCTGCCCGCCCGCCACATTGCCCGCCTGAATCCCACGGATGCCATCAAGGGGAAATTGTCATGATCAGATTCTTATTAAAAGGTTTGGTGCGGGACCGTTCGCGAAGCCTGTTCCCGATCCTGATCGTGAGCCTCGGGGTGATGCTCACCGTGTTCCTGCAAACCTGGCTTGCAGGGGCCATGGGTGACATTGCCCGCTCGAATGCCAATTTCTCCACAGGGCATGTCAAGATCATGAGTCACGCCTATGCCCAGAACAAATCTCAGATCCCCAATGACCTGGCATTGTTGGGTGTCGAAAGTCTCCTGGACAGGCTTCGAACTCAGCATCCAGACATGGCCTGGGTGGCACGCATCCGTTTTGGCGGTCTTCTGGACGTGCCCGATGAACAGGGTGAAACACGCACCCAGGGGCCGGCTGGCGGACTGGCCGTGGATCTGTTGTCTTCCCAGAGCCCGGAAATTGAAACTCTGAACATTCAGAAATCCATGGTGCGTGGGCGCCTGCCCGCCCGATCCGGCGAGATCCTCATCAGTGACGACTTTGCTGTCAAGCTCAAGGTCAATCCCGGTGACACCGTCACGCTGCTGAGTTCCACCATGCAGGGCAGCATGGGCATGCAGAACTTCACCATTGCCGGTACAGTTCGGTTCGGCATTAATGCCATGGATCGAGGTGCCGTGCTGATAGACATGACGGATATTCGCGACGTTCTGGATATGGACGATGCGGCCGGTGAACTGCTTGGCTTTTTCAGAGACGGCATCTACCATAATGACAAGGCCCAGCAACTCACACAGGAGTTCAATACGCAGCTCACTGACCCTGAAGATCTGTACAGACCCGTCATGTGTACACTGCACGATCAGGATGGACTGGGTGAATATCTGGGTATGGCGTCTTATTTCTCGTTTATTGCGTCCAGCATTTTTGTGGTGGCCATGTCCATTGTGCTCTGGAATGTGGGGTTGATTGGTGGCCTGCGTCGATACGGCGAAATGGGCCTTCGTCTGGCCATTGGCGAGGACAAGCGTCATGTGTACGGCTCTGTGATACTGGAATCCGTGATGATTGGCTTTGCCGGATCTGCGGTGGGTACCGCACTGGGCCTGGCTGTGGCCTGGTATCTCCAAGTACACGGGTTTGATATCGGTGACATGGTCAAGAACTCCTCCATGATGATGTCCAATATCATGCGTGCCCGGATTACGCCTGTCAGTTGCTACATCGGCTTCATACCGGGCATGCTCTCCACAGTGCTGGGTGCCGCCTTATCCGGCATGGGTATCTATAAGCGAGAAACGGCACAACTTTTCAAGGAACTAGAAACATGAGAACGATCGTTTTTATCATATCTGTGTTGCTATCTGTCACAGGCCATGCCCAGTTCCCTTCGGGTCACGAGGTGCTGACGAAGATAGACGAAAACATGGCCTCTGACACACGCATCATCACCTCAAAGATGATCATCCATGGCCGGCGACACACGCGTACTGTCAAGTCCAGGACCTGGGCCAAGGGCGACCAGAAAGCCTACACGGAATATCTGGCACCGCAACGGGAAAAGGGGACCAAAATGTTGAAACTGGAGGAGAGGCTCTGGATGTACTCCCCCACCACGGACAGGATCATTCAGATTTCCGGCCATATGCTCCGCCAGTCGGTCATGGGGTCCGACCTGTCCTATGAAGACATGATGGAGGATCCCCATTTGTCGGAAATCTATGACGCGAACGTCACAAAAGAAGAGATGATTGATGATCGTCCCTGCTGGGTGGTTCGACTCAAGGCAAAAAAGGCCAATGTGGCCTACCACACGAGACTCATGTGGGTTGATCAAGAACGCTATGTGCCCGTCAAGGAAGAATTGTACGCCAAGAGTGGAAAGCTGCTGAAAAAAACTGAATTAATGGATTTCAAGCAGAGTGACAATCGCTGGTTCCCATGGCGTATGACTTTCAAGGACGTCCTCAAGACCGGCAAGGGGACTGAGCTTGTTGTGGAATCCGTAGAATTTAATCTCCCCCTCCCAAAGCACCTCTTCACCAAGGCAGTATTGAGACGATGACCATGGAAAACAAACATCAAAAGATTGAGGATCAGATCCTGTACCTCTTGAAAGTGACACGGGCGTCAGGGCACTCATGGCCCAGTTGAGTGCCGCCAAAAGGAGTGTGCTGAGCCTGTATTATTTTGAACAACTGTCTGTATCTGAAATAAGCTTTGCCTTGCGTATTCCCAAGGGCACTGTCAAATCACGTTTACGCGCAGCCAGAGAAACCGCTTAGAGACTATTTCTCACCCGCAAGAGCCTCAGCAATGTTGAGCGTATGATCCTTTATTTTTCGGTAGGCAGAGAGGATATCTACATACGTCATACTCTTGAACGGTAAAACATTTTTCGATTCAGCCCGGTCAAAGTGTCTGGAGCGCAGATCCTTCATGTGGAGTGTGATGGCATCGCCCTGGGTGCGTGCTTTGCTCAAGATGTCGGTGTTGTTGCTGCGCAGTGCGTCACTGATGGTGTCCACATAGGCTGACACCTTGTCATGCAGAAGAAGGATATCATCTGTGCCCTCCTTGGAAATCTGAAGATTGGCGTTGTGCAGCTTCATGCGTAGTTTGAGAATATTTGCCACGTAATCACTCACAGATTCATACTCATCAGCCACACGAAGCTGCATGCGTCCTGCAGTAACCACATCCTGTGGAATAGTGCCTGCGAGGATGTGACTGATAAACTCAACCACCTCCTTTTGCACCACATCCATAACCTCTTCCCGATGGAAGACCTTTCTCACCTTGTCTTCATCAATATCTTCGGTCGCGATCAACTCTCGCAACAGGCCAAGCATCTTCTGCGTATGGTCGCCCATGCGAAAAATTTCATCAAGTGACTGTTGGATACCAATGGATGGCACATCCAACATGCGTACATCCAGGAAGGTGAGATGTGGGACCTCCTTGTGAGGCTTGTCCGGTACCATGCGTGTCACGATACGTGCCAAGATCCCCATGAGGGGTAGGAATACCAGGGTATTCACAATATTGAAGGTCGTATGTGCCAACGCAATTTTTGCCACCACAGCACTGGTGGCGTTCTCACCACCTCCCATGGTACCCACAATTCTCTCCACCGTAGCCACATAGGGATAGAATATGGGAAACAGCCAGACTGTGCCCACAATATTAAACAGTATGTGGGCATAGGCAGCACGTCGCGCATTCGTCGTCGACCCCAGTGACGCCAGGAAGGCCGTAACCGTGGTACCCACATTCAATCCGAAGATCAGGGCCGCGGCTGTAGGGAAGTCCACGATGCCTGAACTGGCCAACGCAATGGTGATGCCCAGTGTGGCAGAGGATGACTGGACAATCGCCGTGGCCGTACATCCCACAAACGCACACATGAGAACACCGCCAAACGTCCCTGCATTCATACGCGCAAACACAGTGGTCAGCAATTCGTATACGTGGGGATCCTTGAAACCGGCTGACATGGTCTCAAGACCAAAAAAGACCATACCAATGCCCATCACGGCCATGGCGATGTAACGGCCCCGCTCCTTGCTGGAGAACAGATACACGAAAGAAGCAATGCCCAGGAGAGGAAGCCCATACTTACCTATCTTGAGTACAAGAATCCAGCCGGTAATTGTGGTGCCGACATTGGCCCCTAAAATGACACCCAGCGCCTGCATCAGGGTCATGAATCCACCATTCACAAGCCCCACCACCATCACCGTTGTCACGGAGCTGGATTGAATGAGACAGGTAATCACAGTCCCAACCAGGCAGGCCATGAACCGATTATCTGTGGCTGTACCAATAAGCGTGCGAAGCCTGTTGCCTGCCACAGCCTGCATGCCCTCAGACATGTTCTTCATACCCAGCAGGAAAATGCCCAACCCGCCGACCATCTTAAAGAGAAATGCTTCAATGAGAACATTTGTGAGGTTGTTGTCTACCATGCCCTAGTCCTTAATGTCAGTGTTTACCCGCAGGAATGATACTGTCTTACCCATAAACTTCAACTATGTTTGCGTTCAACAGCCCAAATGAACTGGCTGAATGAAGATCAGCCATGAATCCTATAAGAATATTCCGGGGCAAGCAACCTCGAAAATGCGTAATACATTGGCAAAGTTAAGCATTTCGCTAAGGTGGTTCAGATTTTTTGATCGCTACAACTCTGCGGAAATAGGTGACTCCACAACTGAGCCCAATGGTCACTATAATGTTCAGGCACATCCAGAAGATGACGTGAGATACACCTTTGCAGCAGAAAGGCCGTGAGAAACGCGGCCTGTTATACCCATAGCAGGACAGGGACACAATGCCAGATCCGATGGGTGACGCTTTTTCATCTCGCGATTGACCTACATTCTCACAGAGGTTATTATTACAGCCTGTGAAGCAATAAGTTGACGATTTTAGCCTGAGGGACCTCAATCTGATGAATGGTCTGACTATGTTTACGGAAGTCCTAGGGGGATTGTGTATTTTTCTTCTGGGCATGAAGAACATGTCCGAAGGGATGCAGGCCATTGCAGGCAACCGACTTCGCAGGATGATCCAGATCGTCACGAGCAATCGACTGAAGGCCTGCGCCACCGGGGCCATGGTAACCTCGGTCATCCAATCCAGTTCAGTCACCACTGTGATGGTCATTGGCATGGTCAGCGCAGGGCTCATGACACTCACCCAGGCCATAGGTGTGGTCCTGGGCGCGGATATCGGCACCACCATCACGGCCTGGATCGTATCAATCAATGTCATTGACTACGGCCTGTTGATACTCGGGCTCTCGGGTTTTTTCTATCTGTTCGCCAAAAAGGAACGGGTCCAGTTCACGGCCATGACCATTATGGGCATTGGCATGGTGTTTTTTGGCCTGTGCCTCATGAAAAACGGACTGTCCCCCCTGCGCGATCAACCGGAGGTCCTGGCGTGGTTTTCCAAATTCAATCCGGACTCCCTGAGTGGACGCATGAAGTGTGTGCTGGTGGGTGCACTGGTCACCGCCATAGTGCAGTCTTCCTCTGCCACAGTAGCCATCACCATCACCCTGGCACGCCATGACTTGATTGGTTTTGATACCGCCGTGGCCCTGGTCCTGGGCCAAAACATCGGGACCACCATCACGGCGTACCTGGCCAGTCTGGGGACCATTGCCAGTGCCAGACGTGTGGCCTATGGTCACATCCTGATCAAGGTGATCGGTGCCGCCGTGATGATCAGCCTGTTCCCTCTCTACCTCCGATTCCTCAATCATGTCCTGAGTGTGGACCTTGACATTGCCAAAAAGATCGCATTTGCCCACACAATCTTTAATGTGCTGCTCGTGGTCTGTTTTCTGCCTCTTGTCACACCTTTTGTAAGGCTCCTGGGCAAACTGGTACCTGATAAACCCGAGAAAGAGGAACCTCGACTGACCTTCCTGGACCTGCGCATGCTGGACACCCCTGCCATCAGCATCCAGCAATCGTCAAACGAGATCATGCGCATGGGAAATGAAGTCATTGACATGCTCAACACACTCAGACAATGCGTCGGTCAACCCGATGACTCGCGGGATCACCCAAAAGAACAGGATGTCTTTGAAAAGGAAAAGATACTGGATGTCATGCAGAAGGAGATCGTAGAGTTTCTTGGAGATCTGCTGACTGGTACCATACCCCATGACATTATGGTTGAAGCACGCCAACAGTTACGCATCGCCGACGAGTATGAGTCCATCAGCGACTATATCGCCACCATTTTGAAACTCAGACTCAAACGCCTCAACTCCAATCTCCCCCTCACCGATGAAGACAAGAGGGATATCCTGACCCTTCACGACCAGACCGCAGACTACATCCGCATGGTCAATCTGGCAGTCAGACAGGGTAACCCTGATATCCTACCCAAGGCCATGAGTCTTGGAGAGACCATCACCTATACCATGAAGGATGCCCGCCAGTCGCACATCCAACGCATGGAAGAAAAACTGACCCCGCCGCTGGCCAGTCTGGTTGTGGTGGACATGCTCCAATCCTACAGACGGATCAAGGATCACGCCCTTAATATCGCAGAGACCCTGGCAGGGGAAAAATAGAAGGAAGCCTGTGAAAGCCATAGAAGTTCAATCACTCACCAAACAGTACGGTTCGGCCCGAGGTATCGACGGTCTGACCTTTGACGTTGAGGCGGGCGAGATATTTGGCTATCTAGGGCCCAACGGCTCTGGCAAGACCACGACCATTCGATGTCTCATGGGACTGCTCCGCCCCACCTTCGGACTGTGCAAGGTATTGGGCGACCCTGTTTTGCCGGGCCGCGCCACAGGCCATGACCGCATGGGCTACTTGCCCGGTGACTTCAAAATCTGGGAACAGCATACAGGACGCAGGGCCCTATGCGTATTGGGATCACTGGGGCATGGCAATGCGTTCTTAAAACGTCAGGCCCAACTGGCCGAACGCCTGGACCTCAATCTGGATCGACGTGTACGCACACTCTCCAAGGGCAACCGCCAGAAAATCGGCCTGGTCTATGCGTTTCAACACCAACCCGACCTGTTGATCCTGGACGAACCTACCAGCGGCCTGGACCCGCTCATGCGTCAGGTGGTCCTGGATCTGATCCGAGAAGCTGCCGAGGCCGGTACCACAGTGCTTCTGTCATCTCATGACCTCAGCGAAGTGGCGGCGGTGTGTCACCAAGCCGCGATCCTGCGTAAAGGCAAGCTCATTGAACTGGCCCCGATTTCGGACATTGTACAGCAGGGTCAGAGACGATTGAAGGTGTGGTTTGCACAAGGGACTCCCATTCCAGACATGCCCAAAGAACTTCCTGACGCAAGAATCATTCAGAAAGAGACATCTTGCCTGGAGATTGCGCATCAGGGGTCTGCGGACAGAGTCCTCAAGTGGCTGGCCCAATACCCCGTAGAACGCATCACCACACCGGACACCTCCCTGGAAGATGCCTTTATTCAGTATTATCAAAAGGAGAACCGCCATGACTCATAATGGACATGCGCCTTTTCCCTGGCCCCTCCTGAGATTCTGGACACGTCAAATATTTCCCATGTGGTTTGGCATGGCACTGGTGATCTTTCTGTTTCAGATTGCTGTGTGTGCCATTGTACACGACAACGACAAGGTCAAGGTGTTTCTCCAATTCCTGGACATGTTGCCTGCCTTCATCAAATCCATGCTGGGCGGCAAGTCCCTGCAGGCAGGCAATGTTGCAGGCCTCATTGCCATTGGATACAACCATCCTCTTGTCATGATCCTGTACATGCTCTACGCTGTGGGTGTGCCCACGAATCTTCTGGCCGGAGAGGTACAGCGAGGCACCATGGAATTAATTCTCAGCAGACAAACCACCAAGACACAGGTCTATGCCTGTACAGGTCTGATCACAGTAATGGGTATGTTTGCCATGGTCCTGGCCATGTTCCTGGGCACTGTGGCAGGCACCACCCTGTATACGTTTACCCAGGATGTGCCCTTGACTGACTTCTTCAAGATCGCGGTCAACGCCGGGCTCATGGCCAGTGCCGTGGGCGCCATTGCCCTGCTCGCAGCCGCCTGCTTTCGCCGTCCTGTGGCCGTGGGATTGACAGTCTCGTACCTGGTGGTCATGTACTTCACCTCCTTTGTATCCGAATGGTGGCCTCGCATGGCCTTTCTCAGCCCCACCACCCTGTTTCATTATATCAACGGGTTTGACATCTTTGTCAAACATGTGTGGCCTGTTCGCGACATGACAGTGCTCGTGGCCGTCATGGTCGCAGCCACGATTCTGGGCAGCCTCATCTGGCAACGACGCGATTTGTCGGCCTAGAGCCCAGATGCACAGAAAACTTGGTTGTTCCCACAAATCGTGGTTGGTTGCTGGTCACGACCCACGGGGCGGGCTCAATACCCTGGTCCACGACCGTTTGCGTAGCCTGCACGCGCTAACGCGCGGCCGTGATCCTGAAGGCGGCACCCCGGACATCCACGCATGCTGCCTTTTGTACGTCAATGACGTACTGTACAAAGGTCCGATGCCGTTCCAGGGCCTTGATGGATTGATCCAGGGAAGCCACCAACTGTTCCTGTGTCAGTATCTGGTAAAACAGACGTTTGATGTCAAAGACCAGCTAGTGATCCGTCTGATCGACAAGATACGATGCTTTGATGGTTGATGATTACCCGACCATGGCTTTGATGTCATCGTCAACGTTTGTGATACCCCCTATGCCAAAGTTTTCCACGAGTACCTTGACAACCGCGGGTGAAAGAAATGCGGGCAGTGTAGGGCCGAGGTGAATATTTTTTACGCCCAGGTGAAGCAATGCCAGCAGCACGGCCACCGCTTTTTGCTCGTACCATGCGATGTTATACACGATGGGCAATTCATTGATATCTTCCAACTCAAACACTTCTTTGAGTTTAAGCGCAATCAAGGCCAGGGAGTAGCTGTCATTGCACTGGCCCGCATCGAGAACCCGAGGGATTCCGCCAATATCACCGAGGGCCAATTTGTTGTAGCGAAATTTAGCACAACCCGCCGTCAGAATAATGGTGTCTTTCGGGAGCTTTTCAGCAAATTCGGTATAATAGTTTCGGCCCTTTTGCCTGCCGTCACAGCCAGCCATGACCACAAACTTTTTGATGGCACCTGATTTAACCGCATCAATGACCTTATCAGCCAAAGCCAGTACCTGGTTGTGGGCAAATCCGCCGACAATTTTACCGGTTTCAATTTCCGTGGGCGCTGAACAATTCTTGGCCATTTCAATGACGTCAGAAAAATCCTTAACGCCATCCGACGCCCGGTCAGCAATATGTTTAACGCCAGGGAACGCCACATGTCCAGTGGTAAAGACCTTGTCCTTATAGACGTCTTCGGGGGGCACCAGACAATTGGTGGTCATGACAATGGGGCCGTTAAAGACGGCAAACTCCTTGTCCTGAAGCCACCAGGCATTTCCATAGTTGCCAAAAAAGTGATCGTATTTTTTGAAAGCAGGATAGTAATTGGCTGGCAGCATTTCACCATGCGTATAGACATCGACCCCGGTTCCTTCGGTTTGCTTGAGCAGTTCTTCCATATCCTTTAGATCATGGCCTGAAATCAGAATACCGGGATGTTTACCCACACCAATATTCACCTCTGAAATTTCAGGGTTGCCGTATGTTTCCGTGTTCGCCTTGTCCAAAATGGCCATGCCGTTAACCGCCGCTTCACCGGCTTTCATGACCTTACCCACCATGTCATCCACACTCAGATCCTGGGTGGTGGAGGCCATCCCCTCGATCAAATAATCATAGACCGATGGGTCTTCAAACCCAAGAACAGCGGCATGGTCTGCGTAGGCCGCGACCCCCTTGAGGCCATAAATGAGGAGTTCACGCAATGAACGCACATCCTCATTGTCTGTGGCAAGGACGCCCACGGTTTCAGCTTTCCTGAGGAATTCATCCTTTGTCTCAGCCGTCCAAACAGCCGAATCGTGCAATTCACCTGTGAGGTTGTAAGTGTCTTTGATTTTATCACGCAGCACCAAGCCCTGCTTGATCATGTCAATGAGACGATCATCATCAAAGCTGACATTGGTCACCGTAGTAAACAGGGCTTGCGCCACATAATGGCCAACTTCCTTATCAACCGTGCCCGCCTTTTCTGCCACCACAGACAATCCCTTGGCCACATAGATCAGAAGATCCTGAAGATTTGCAGTCGGTCCTTTTTTGCCGCAAAGTCCATTGACCCTGCAACCTTCATTTTTCAGTGTTTCTTGACATTGATAACAAAACATAATCATTTTCCTTTATTATTTGAAACAAATCCGGTTTCAGGGTTCTTTTCGCCAAATTTTTCTTTCAACTTTTCCATTATTTCTTTACGAGCCAGCCCCTTGCTTTCCGATGTTTTAATAAACTGATAGGCCATAAAAAGAGGGGACTGAGCGATCTCGGATGAGAAGTGCCCCACCCCTTGATTCCACACAAAAAGAGAAAACAACTCATCCATCTGGTCTACTGTCACACCAAGATAGTAGGCTTTAATCAATTCTCTGGTGGCCTGCCTGAATCGGTTTGATCCCACAGCATTCGCCAGTGACAACAGAAATTTCATTTTCAACTCAATGGCAGGGTTATCCTTGTCCCAGACTAATTGCCAGAAATTCACTGTCAGATCGGCGAGTGTCGTGTCAATGCCCGCATACTTAGTCATCACAATCGGTTTCAAAGGCAGATCAGTTAAATCACCTGTTTTTTCCTCAAGGCGGTAAAAGAAAGCCACATATTTGCCTTCACCCTGTCTTTCAGTGACATGATCAAACCCCATTTCCTCAAATGTTGAGTACAAAGGAATCGGTTCGAAGCTTTGGACGATACCAATCCCTTCACCTTTTTTTAACAGACCCGCTTTCTTCAAGATCGCCGGAAGAAAATTTCCCTTAAGACCTCTCACGTCCATTTCAATAAAATCAGATTTGTTTTTTAACCAGTCTTTTCCCAAACCAAACTCCCATCACAGTTTATGTGGCTTGTTGTCGTCTTCATCGTTTTCAGTTTTCAAATAACAGTTTTCAGCATAGAAACTCAATTTTTCTGAATACTGCCTACTGAAAACTAAATACCACTGGGCTTTTTGCAAAACTCCAGTTATTAATTGCGGGGATCGGCAATCATTAAACGTAGAGATTTACAAAAGGCCAATCCCTCTTTTTCCAAATCAAAGCTATACCCACTGAGTCGCCAGCGCGTCACAATAAAGCGTATGGAGCCCATCATCACCCGAGTCAAATCCTTGGCAGGGACATCCCGACGACATTCCGCACGTCCTTTTTGGGATCGCATCAAACGCATGACATGCCCCTGCACCATATCCATAATGCAAGAGACACGTTCGGACAGTCGAGAATCATGACGAAAAATTTCTTCAGAGAATACCACGGATACCATGGCTGGCTCGGCTGCAAACATGTGTAACATGCGCTTATACGCCAGTTGGAGTTGATCCAGCACGCACTCTTCACTATTTAAACTGTCCTCAAACAGCCTGCGCATGATGGATTCCAATCGATCAAGAATGGCCACCAGTATATCCATCTTGCCCTTAAAATGACGGTATAACGCCGGTTCAGAAACACCCACCGCTTCTGCCAGATTCTTCGTGGTTAAAGCCGAGATACCCCCTTCTGAGAGGAGTTTAATGGCCACATCAACGATCTGCTCACCTCTGGGGGTCAAGGGTTTCATTGAGACACTTCCCTCACAAATCCCTTGTTACAATTGAATGCCCCATAGGCAGGGTCAAAAGGCTGCCGACTGTAGGGCTTAGTGTCAAACAAGGTAACTTTTGTGATCATGATTCCGTCCTTAACGCGATAAAACAGCCACAAGGTTAGTTAGTGTTCACTAACATACGGCTATATACCTGGCGTTACAACAAAAAGTTCATAGTTTTTTACACTTTGGGCTTTTTCCCACCATTGACTCTAACGGGCCGCCTGCAAAAAGTATTAGATGCAGCGGGTGGGTCATGCAGGCGCTATGGTCTTCACCAAATCTAACTGCGGATGAACTGATTGACAGGCTGAAGGGTGAAGTAACGTGGAATGCCATTACTATCCGTGCACTTATCAATCGCCTGCTTAAGACAGGGGCCTTGGAGTTCAAGGTAGAGATTGGCCTGCGATCGGTGAGAAACGTTGCGTCAGACAGGAGAGACGCGCATTAGTTCATGCCCACGAATTTCTGGAGCTGTGCCAATATTCCGTGGACAGTGACATCTGCAGGGCCCTGATTGACCTTAATCGGTCTCTGTATCTGGCCCAAAACGGTGACCAGGTCTGGACAAAAGGGGAATTAATTGTGGCATTGAAAAAGTCGTAGCCCGCGCCATTGCCATTTCATAGAGAATCTTTATAATGGTGTCCATTGATAATCATGCTCAAGGAGACATCAGATGGACACCAGATCAAACCCTTTCTCACGAACATTGACACGCCGACATTTTCTAACCCAGACAGGGGCTGCAGCCCTGGCGTTTTCCATTGTCAGACCTGGCGCCGTGCGCGGCACTGAGGCCAACAGCAAGATTGAGGTGGGTTGCATTGGATTGGGGGGACGCGGCCGAATGATCGCTGGCATGATCGAGAAACACGGCGGATATCATATCGCGGCCGTGGCAGATTACTTCCCACAGGTAGCGAACGCAGCAGGGGACACGCACAAGATACCCAAGAATCGCCGATACAGTGGTCTGTCAGGATACGAAAAGATGATCGCCGATGGCGTGGATGCCGTGGTACTGGAGACACCGCCCTACTGCTTCCCGAATCATGTGGAGGCCGCGGTCAAGGCAGGCTGTCACGTGTACATGGCCAAACCCGTGGCCTGCGACGTGCCCGGCTGTTTGAAGATACAACGCATGGCTCGTCAGGCCCAGGCCGACAAGAAGGTCTTTCTGATCGATTTTCAGACACGCACGGACCCCTATTTCATTGAGGGGATCAAACGTGTGCACGATGGATTGATCGGTCCTGTGGGAATGATCAGCTCGGAGTACAATGACGAGAGCTTTGCGGATCCCCCCTTTACGGCCACAGTCGAGAGTCGACTGCAGCATCTCATTTGGGTCAACGACGTGGATCTGGGGGGCAGTTACCTGGTCAATGCCGGCATCCACGCCATTGATGTGGCCCTTTGGATCGCCCAGGGCGTGCCAGTGAACGCCATGGGAAGCTCTCGTATTGTACGCAGGAACCCGCACGGGGATTCGCACGATGTGTATTCTCTGACCTACGAGTTTGCCAATGGTCTAATCCTGAACCATCGTGGCGAACACTTGAAAAATTACCATGAGTTCCGCAGTGATTGTCTGGCTCAAGGGCCTGATGGATACATTGAAACCGGCTACACCAGCCAGGTGCGCAGCCTGGCCAAGAGCGGTGGTTACAGAGGTGGCAAGGTCGAAAATCTGTACAGAGCGGGTGCCGAACGCAACATTGACACATTCCATAAATCAGTCATCAACGGACAGGTGGACAATCCCACGGTCGAACCCAGCGTCAATGCCGTGCTGGCCACCATCCTGGGGCGTGAAGCCGCCCGGAGAAGGACCAAGCTTACCTGGGATGAGCTCATACGGGAAAACAAGCGCCTGGCACCAGATTTGAGTGGGCTTAAGGCGTAAATGCCTCGTTTACAGGGCATTTTGAAATGAACAAAGAAAGGAAGATCTTGGGTCCGCATCCTATTCCATTTACCATACCGATGCAGCACTTTGTCGGTTACACGCCGACTCATAGCGAACACACAACAAGAAATTGCAGACCCCAAATCCTTTGGGCTGATGGGAATCAAAGAGAGACTAGACTCTCTGGGCGGGACCGTGGCCATCTCCGGCAAGAAAAACAAGAGAACAACTCTACGAACCAACGTGCCTGCAGACGGAAATGAGGATTCGACACATGCTGAAGATACGGGTAGCAGATGATCATATGATTGTTCGAAAAGGCCTCAAGCAAATACTCGGTGAGGTACCTGATATGGTCGTGGCGGGCGAAACTCTGACAGATTAAATAGTCTCTCACTTATTTACTTCCCCTGCCTGTCTGTTTAACATATCATGAATCTTTGTCTATGGTAAAAAAACCATTATTTTGGCTAAGGAAATGATTATGTTTGGAGTAAAGGGACACAGAGTATGGTTAGCGAGTATTTGGTTGATGGTCATTGTGGGCGGTGTTTGCCTAGCCCAGACAGTTAACATCAATCCACACAAGATCGTGTTGAATGCCCAAGGCGAGTCTGACGATGTACAGGCCAATGTCGGTATCACATTAACCAGTGCACAGATCCCGGTTTGTGATGTAGAACTGTTTTTAGGTACTAAAAAAGTTGCCGACGCAGTATCAGCCCGCTATTGCTTGATTGATCACATCCTGATCATTGATTTCGATCGAGCAGAGCTGCTGACCAACGAGGATGTAATAGCCATGGCCAATACGACAGTGATAGCCACAGTGGTTGGAACCGTCATAGATAAGAACAATGTAACCGGGAATATCAACGGTTCGAACACAGTCCAGATTGTCAAGCCAGGCAAAAAGGGAAAATGATTTTTTATCAATCGCCTCGTGAAAAACAAGGATAAGCACTGATCCTCAGTGACTTGGCCTCTGATCAGGCCTTTGAGTGAACCGCTGATCTTCGCTAATCTTCGATAATACTGAAAGTTCCAAGGGGAGACTGATGTTCGCCAGCTAAACAACCCTACAAAATGACCTGTCATGCCGAAGGATTGAGACATCTATTTGACAAGCCCACGCAGTGGTTCCAAAGAGCTGAGAGCTGATCGCTGAAGACTGAAAGCTTCTTGTTGCCACAGATAAAGACAGTAGGAAGAACTGAAACCTCAAGAACAAAACACTTTAACATGAAGATCATGAAGGGCAGGAGCCGTTTCGTAACATCCTACTTACTCGTATGTCGCCGTCAAAGCACGCTCCGCGTGCCTCCGCCGAAGCGGCGCGTCCTGCGGCCGTATCCTCTCTTCAAGCAAGCTTGATCACGGATACCACCTTGGACTTGGATGACGGCTTGGTTCAGCGAATGGAAGGGCCTTCTCAATTTGAACGTGAATCGGATGGAAGTTTCTTAAATAAGCTGTCAGCGTTCAGCTCTCAGCTTGACAAAGCCCAGAAGGGTGAAGGCCAGAAGGCTGAAGAAAAAAAGGGCTCACGCCATTGCCACTGGCTTTCTTACTTTAAACTTCACACCTCAAACTTCAGCGTAGCGCCCGGCTCTGCCCTTAAAACTGGTTGTCATTGCGAGTTCACCGCCCCTGAAGGGACATATGTGCGAAAGAAACAAAAGCTGATTTTTGGCCCAAAAAAGCGGTGTTTCTTAGGAGGAGGCACAACGTGGCAATCTTCCATTGTTAATTCGTTCGTGCAGGCCACAATACTACTTTTCGTCTATTACTGCAGGTCGCATCAATTGCTACACCTATAAGGTAGTCGTCAAGTCAAAGATCATACAGAAAGGAATATATGATAGATTGTGAAGTTTCTACTGAACGCCAAGTTGTGTTTTGTCTCTTTGACATTGCGATGTTTTACCATAATTGAGGAGATACCTAGACTAGTTCCACTGACTAGCTTAAGTTCAGTTCGTTTTTTGTTTATGAGTTTTGTTACAGAGATGATGGCAGAATCGGTTTTTCCATCCATGACATATCCGATCATTCCTCCATGCCTTACGCGACTGCTATATTTGCCAGTAACAAAACACCTCATACCCTGATCGCCAACATAATCGCTGTTGTTGGTCGATAGTTTTTGGGGTGGTGGGTAGGGAATACGAAGTCTCTTGCATTCAAAGGCAAAGTAATTATCTTCGTCAGCAGTCCCTATATACGAAAACTGAATATCAATTCTCCCTTCATTGTCATTATTCTCTTTGAAAACTGTCACTTCAGGCAAAATCTTAAAAGGTAGATCTGTTTTTTCTGAACGAAGTATTTTTGTGAATGCCTTGTTGATTTTTACTTCAAGATCTAAACGGTTAGGTTTTGAGAATTTCTTCCATGCATTTATTACAAGCTTTAGTATGTCTGGAACAAACCCTTCCGGGAATAAATCTCTTTTCCAACCGGCTGCATCTCCAACTATGGATATAGACATTACCGACTCTCCTCTGAAGAGAGTATAGCGGCGGCAATTTCATCTGCATCATTTATGGCTGCTGTCTTGGTCCAGTATCTTCGCAAGAGTGGCTTAAGAATATAAAGCTGCTGGCCATCAAAAACTTTCAGGTGTCGATGATAGACAAATTTACCGATCTTCCTTGGCAGGGCGTTTTGGATGTTTTTTAAAGCAGCATGCAAATCATCGGATGTGTGTGTTTCACTGTATCGCTCGGCTTTATGAGACTTTATAAGGGTTACTATTGAGGTTCCTAGGACTTCTGAGTATTCAACTTTTCCATTCACACGAAAATTACTGCGTTTAGCCCATGTATTCAATGTTGAGCAAAGCAACTCCACATAATCTTTGCGTTCTTCGGGAGTAGGGATTCCGATGGTTTTGACGGCACCATTAATAGAAGAAGGCATCATACTTCGCTTAAAAATGTTTACCGTGTCTTCGATGAGCAGTTTTTCTCGCTCTGATATTCCATAGTACTCATAGACGAGAGGTTCAATCTCCTTGAGGGCCAATTTGGTTTTTTCCTCCGGTCCCATGAACTCTTTCTCAATCGATGTTTTCAGAGTATTCATATGCTTAGCTATCTGATCGATTATTTTGTGTGAGTTTCTGGGATCATCAGTGTCCTCAGGAAGTGGGAATGGTAGAAGTTCAATTTCATCCAAATAAATTTGATCCCTTTCCACTCCAAGATTAGCAGAAATATGAAAAAAGTAGTAGTCGGTTAGTTTTGTATTTAAAACTGCTGAAAGAAACATCAGTAGATTCTTATCTTTATCATTTCCGGAAATTGATTGTAATGCATGTCTAAAAACTATGGGAAAGTCGCAATACGCAATTCTAGATACACTGTGATTAATGATCACCATAGGCGGAGTAAAGACAGATTTGGCTGAACTGCGACGAAGTTCATTGAATTCTTTTACAAATTTAAAGTCTCCAAACTTACAAGAGTCTTGTTTTGTTAAAACTAAATTTAGATTTTTTTGTTTTGCATCAACATATCGGTGATCTTGTGACCACCATATTGGTTTAGGCTTTCCATGTTTGAATCTACCACTATTATCAGTAATAGGAACACGCTTCCCATTTAGTTGTTCATAATATTCCGGCAGATAGGGTTGAAATCCCTGTGCTGATATAAAACGTTTGGGATCTTCAGGTTTTCCCGTAATATCTCCCAGACGTGGCATTTCAAGCAATCGATCTAACAACAGAACGTCGCGTCTTGTGCCCCAAAAGCTTTTCTTCCACGCTATTGATATTTCACTTTTCCTTGCACAGGTTTGTATATCTGAAAATGAAATAGATTTCCTGTCTTCCGGCGAAATCTCAATTACTCCTCTTCTCGGATCACAATCACTGATCTTTGGCACTTCATAGTCAATTGAGTAATCTTCCTGAGGTTTATGGGCGTTGTATTTAACTATGACTGACGGGCTGACAGCGTTTTCAAAAAGAATATGTCGCCAGTCGGACAGTTGTATAACTTTTTCGACGGTAACGTTTGAGAACCAGCCATCCTGGAACTTATCTGTTGAATTGTTAAATAGTACCTTTGTTGACAAGACCAAACATGCCTTACCCGTTTTGTTTAGATGAACCGGAGATTTCCACATGAAGGCATGAGCGATTTGTTTAGCAGGAAGAAAGTATTTCTTTCGATCAGTCTTTGTCCTTGGAGCATCGGTTAAATAGGGGTTGTCGTCTTTGCTCAGGCACCAGTCTAGTGCCTTGGCATCTGAAACCCTGCCTCTGCTTACCCACGGGGGATTGCCGATCACTAAATCAAAGCTTTTTTGGGCGGGTAGGGTATCTTCAAAGAAGTTGCCCTCAAAAATGACAGGAGATTCTTCATTAGAATAGGCACAGTCCTTTAGAACTAACAAATTGTCGAGCACCTTGCCACGTTTAGCTTCCAGTTCACTGATTTCTCTTGGCTTTAGCTGGTCCAGAAAAGCAAGATAAAGACTGAAGCAGGCAATACGACATGCAGTTTCGTTGACATCTATGCCGCATATATTTTTCCTGATAATTTCTAATAAAGCCTCTGCGCGGGTTATATTATGAACGCCTGGGTTCTTATGTCGCCATTGTTCTGCTATCCGGTTAAAAATGATTACGAGAAAGATTCCTGACCCGCAGGCAGGATCCAAAATACTCTTGCCAAGAAGGTTGTCCCATTCTGACACAGCAACATCAACGACCATTTCAGCAAGGTGCTTTGGGGTATAGTATGCTCCGCTCTCCCGTTTTTCGTCTTCGTCCTCGGCATCTAGAAACTCTTCATAAATAGAGCTTATGGTTTCGATGGGAATTACACTAAAATCATAGGCCCAAAAATCAAATGTCGATTGTCTCTTTTCTAATTCTTCGCCCGTCAAAAACCGACGAAGTATTGAAATATGTTCATCATCAACCTGTGACCTTTCTTTTTCAACGGTGTCATCAAACATGCTTCCATTGAAATGCTTCTGTAAGACGGAAAAAAGATCGTAGAGAATATTTTTAGCTTTGGTGTTGTCGTATTTAGTTAGAAGTTTGTGAAGGTCATTGACACCCTCAGCATTTGCCTCGGCAAATAAACTTTCATCAACAATGCCACGTTCGATAAGGTAGCAAGTAAAGATAACACGCCCAAGAAGTGCATGAACAACTTTATAACTCAATTTCTTGTGACGGTGTAACTGATTTCGTGCCTCTCTTAAATTTTTCAGCAGGAACTTATCGACTGTCTCGTCAGAATTAAAGCATTCAGGTTTATCTCTGTATATCTGCCCACTCTGAACTCTGTTGACGAAATTGAGCACTCTGGCCGTTGAATCAAGTATTTCCACTAGCCGATATTCACCATCTACCGGAGAACCATCCTGAACGGGCTTTGCCAGGCTCGAAAAAACTTGGACTTGCTCAGGACTACTTACAACAAGAAGCGTTGCCAGGCCCTGGTTCCAAAATTTACGATATCGCTCACGTTGCCGAAGAGAATCTAGGCGTTTGACTTCTTTGAAATAGACAGTAGGTCGTCCATCAACGCATAGTATGCCGTTGAGATGCATTGTCTCCCACGCCCGTCTCATTAAATGAGAATAAGGGTGCCGACCTGCAAATTTTTCAATATCGTCTGCAGAACGAAAGAAGACAGGGGGTGATACTCCCGCTAGGGCAAATTTATTAACTAGTTTTTGACTTGCAACGGCCATTATAAATGTTGAACCCCAAAATCCTACTGAATAAACGGTTTAATGATTGACGTATTTTACTAAAGATGGTGGTTTAAGCAAATACAAAGAAGAACTCCTGACAAAATCGCTATCAAAGTACATCTGTATCGACTTGTGCCACGTCTCTTACTTTACATCTTACCCGATTTGTATCATCATAAGGCCTGAGCAAGGCCTGAGAGGTCAGGGAGGCTGAGGGGTCAGGAGGCTGAGGGGTCAGGGTTTAATTCGTGCAATCGTCATGTGTACACTCATATTTGGGGTCCTTGGAAAGGCCAGAGGGTATCCAGCTTTAGTTGCTTGAGGGATTCTCAACAACCGTCCGCCTGTTCTTAAGCACGATTAAGAAATGCTCAATTTACCAGCCCAAGTCCCACGCGGTGGGCAAGCAGGGCTGGACAATGGACAAAGAAGTCGCCTCGACTTCGGTGAGTACAGGCCAGCGTCGCCCACGTAAGGTCCTGCAAGGACCGCCCCGCCGTTTAGGCGGGTTCAGCGTGGGACGGACATTCGCATAGCCAAAACCATCCGAACTCGGCGTGACTGCATCAGGGTCAAACCTGTCTTGATTACTTTAGGGAAGTTTAGTATCTGACCGTTACTTATTGGCTCACGGTGCTGCCGCCCTGATTTTAACCGTGACACTCATCGCTCGCTTAGACTCGCTTAAATGAATGTCACATCCCACATAATGGTCAAGGGGTTTGCGTTGCTTATCATTCTACCGGTAGAACGGATGGGACGTTTCGTTAAGGGAGCCTGTTTGTTGGTTGTTGGTTTCTGGTTGTTAATTGTTGGTTGGTTGCAAGGCGTTTGATTTATCTAGTCCGGGCAGCGGCTCATTACTTCAACCTTCACACTTCTTCATACTTCATACTTCGAAGCGTCTCGCGAGGTGTCCCGGCTGAATGCAGAGGCGAAGGCAGCGTTTTGCCGAAAGTAACGGTTAGAAACCAGAATCGAAACGGTTCAATAATCCCTGTTACTCCTTGGCCACTTGACTGCCTTTATAGTGTGAAGTCAGTGATGAATTGAAAATTAAGGAGTACGAAAATGAAACGGATATTGGGTATAGGCATCGTAATTCTGATTGGATTCGTGCTGAGCGGTTGTGTGAACACCTGTCATGATACTTCAGTGCATTACAAGCGTGCTCGGATTGTCCGTGTGATTGAGCCTAGAGGCCATTACCCCAGAGGTCCCAGGCAACATCATCGAAGACCACTTGCGCCACCTCGGCATCGGCGTTAATCATTGACGTCACCGATACCATGTTTGTGGGAAGAGGCCCCATTGCCCAATCCAGCCTGGCATGGGTAAGCACGTTCAAGGAGAAATCAGCTTTTGAACATTTCTGGCCCCATATTACCTTGGGATACGGAAAGGCCGATGCCGTTAAAATCAGAGACACATTTTATGCCGACAAATTAACACTCTGTCAACTCGGAAACCACTGCACCTGCCAAAACGTGCTCATGAGCACATAGGTGAAGAGGTGCCCCAAAGAAGGGATTTGTCAAGCAAAGCAGGTGACCATTCCGGTTGCTTTTTCAAGCTGTCAGCGTTCAGCTCTCAGCAATCAGCTTTTTTGAATCCTGCTTGGGCAGGAGCTATTTCTAGTCTCGGCTATCTCTTGATTTTCTAACTTGTTTTTGTTTCCATACGGCTGACCGCTGAAAGCTGATGGCTGAAAGCTGATAGCTATCTTTTACCCGGCACAGGCACAAATCCCGTGGACGTCTGCAGTGGATAGCTGCAGGTGCATCCGGAGCTGCCTTCGGGAATGAGAACCATACCACCCGCAGGAATGATGTTTATCCAGCAACCGGGACGAGTCGTCACCGTAATTTTGATCTGCTGATTGCGAGCAAGGTTCTGCATTTCAGGATTGGCATTTCGATAAAACAGGTGAGAGTTGGACGCTGAGATCGTACCGCAGCCATGCCACCTCGGACGCTTGCTTTGTGATTGCGCGCCTGTGTGTATATCATATTCAAACAGGGTGCCTGTGGCACGGGGTGTGAGATAGAGTCGATCGCCAATAATCGCAGGGTGCTGCCACTGCTCACCGTGAACACCCCCCTGACCGGTTTGGGTGGGTGTCTGCGTATGCCAATTCAACTTGCCCGTGCTGGTTTTAAAGGCATAGAGATCGTAGACCACTTTCTTGTCGATGTTTTCTGACCCCACAATAACCACCTGTCCTTGGGCACAGGACAAAAACATCTGATGCTCGTAAGGAAACTCAAAGGGTCTATCCCAGACCAGCAAACCTGACGCTTTGTCCAGGGCCACAAGGTGTAACCTGCCTTTACAAAACAGGTGCGCACTGATTCGCCCCTGCCTGGTGCGCACTGCGGAATTACGACTCTCCACAAAATAAACATGATCTGGGCCCATACCGATCGCGGAATTCAAGATAAGGCCGTTCTGGTATCGCCAGAGAAGCTGCCCCGTATGACGGTCCACAGAGAACAGGCTGCTGCTCAGGGCCTTGAGTTTGTAGTCACCTTCAATCTGCCCGACTGTTGAATTGCCAAATCCAAACGTGGCAAAGGACGATGAGGGTTTTTGTGTCGTGCCAAACAACTGGTCATCAACCACAGCCACGTATCCCCAGTGTGTCTTCTCTGGGGTGGACAGGGCAGGTGTGGCGTACCGCTTGGCGCAGAGACCAGTACGCACATCGATCAACCAACATACGCCCTTGGCAGCCACATAGACCGTGTCCTCATTGACGCACATATTACCACAGTCGTTCATCATGCCGAAACGATTGGACCCAGGCACCCGCGTTTCCCACAATACGGTCCCATTATAGGCATCTGACGAAATGACCCGATCATTACCGGCGATAAACAACTGCCCGTCTTTGTAGAGCGGTGACATCGATCGATGGTGCCGATCGATGATGTTGCGAGGGCCGGGCCTTCCAAACCAGGCCAGTTGTAGCGTATCCGTGACAGCCGGTTCTTGGCTGCAGGACGTGTTGGCAGTATCCGCATAGAGATGGGTCCATTGCCCGGCCTGAGCCAGGGGCTTGCGCTGGACCAGTGTCCATGCATAGTCACCGTCTTTATGGGTGACAAGGTCATCGAACACATCCTGCCCCCAGACACGAAGCCGATGTTCCATCGAGGTCTTGCTGGAATACAGCAGGACCAGAGTGCCCCCGCCAGGACGCAATAACCGATGGAGTTCTGAAGCCTCAGGAAGCCTGTCTTCGTCAACACGGGACAAATCGCACAGAATCAAATTGGCCACATAATTCTGAAAGGGTAGTTCTTTCAGGCATCCCTGAAGAATGCAAAGACGTTGGCCATACAAACCCGCGGCACTGATCTGTTCACGTGCCAGCCGGACCTGAAGGGCCTCTTCTTCCACACCGACAATCGATAAATCCGACTGCCGGGCAAGTTCGCAGGCAAGCGAACCAGTGCCTGCCCCAAGGACCAGGCAATACCCCTTGCGAACACTGCTCTTCTGGATAATATCACCGGCAAGTTGTGCAAGGCCTTGTGATTGTCGAATGCTCGGGCCTTCTGCAAGGCGTGGGTTGTTCTGGGATGGACCCGCGTGCCCGAGGGTCGCTTGACCAAAACAATGAATGGCCCCCTGATCTGTGCTCACATAGAGACAGCCATTGGCCACAGCCAGCCCATAGGCCTTACCCTTGATGGGCGAGGTGCACAGCACGTCACCCGTGTCAGCACTCATCGCAATCACTTTTCCTTGACTGCCCAGCAGCATGGTGCTGCCTGCTTTGATCAAGGCATACGATTCAGGGCATGGTACCTCCCATACCACACAGGCCTTGCGTTCTACCTGAAGCTGAGTAAGCTGTCGTTTCTGATCCGGTGTTCGTTTTTTGGGTTCGACTTTTTCAATCGCCGTGATATGGGCACTCACCCGAAGATAGTCACGGCGATTCAGGGCGCACAAGGCACGTTTCTTGAGAATATAGATCATGGGGCCGTGGGCAATCAGGCTAAGACCGGATGTAGAGACAATGCTTTCTCTAGTGGAAGGCACACTGATCTGTAATTGCCCCTTTTCATTGCCAGCCAGTACGTTCATGTCGTCAAGCATCAGACCAAAGCTGCCTCCGCCTGAGCCGATGCTTCCGATCTTTTGTCCGTTTTTCAGATCAAATGCCACAGGGGCGGTTCTGCCTGTGGGCACCAGCAAGTACGTTGATGAACTGCGCATGTATCCCTGAGAAGAGACATCGGTCTGTTCACTCCAAATGACCTGGCCTGTGTGCGCATCCAGGGCACAGAGAGTCACACCTTGATTGGGGAAAAAACCTGCGCAGGCGTATGCCACATCATTTTGAACTACAATACCGGATCGAACGGGCCAGACAGATATCAAACGACCATTCCCGGGAATTCTTCGGTCCACCCCTGCAGGACAATGAGACCAGGCAAGTTGACCAGAGCTGGCATCCAGACAATAGACACGACCGTCATCAGACCCCACATACAGCTTCCCCTGGTACAGCGTCGGTGCCAGACGTACCGGGCCTTCTGTATAAAAGACCCACAGCCGCTGTCCGGTCCTGGCATCCAGGCAATACACGGCGTCCTCGGAGGAGGAACCATAATAGAGCTTACCCCCTGCCACAGCCACATGAAAGGCGCGATCATACGTATGGGTTGGATTCAAATCACGGATATTGTGCCAGTAATCCTGCTGAGCCGGCATCTCCGGCCACGCAGGCGAAGGACCACTGGCCGCATGATGGACCCACTGTTCATACAAAGGGAACGTGAGTGACTCCTCTGAAACACCACGTCGTTGGTTGTCCCCCTGATAGGTAGGCCAATCAGCCGCAGTCAGAACCCCATTGCCAAGCAAGATGACCAGACACACTGTTGTAAATTTGACTCGATAAGCGTATTGGGGCATTCTTCACCTTCTAGAAAAGAGGCCAAAATCCATGTATTCTGCAACGTGATACCCATTAAAAGGTATGCTTCTAATAATATCAAGGCACAGATATGATTAGAGCAACCAATACCAGCTTGACCGGCCTGGCGTCAGCCGTATAATCGTGCGTATGATTGTATCGTATAATCTGATGTCCTGTCAATCAGACTCAAAAGAGTCTCAAGAGGTGCTCAATGTGAAGACAACTGAATCTTCATCTGGCAGATCTGGCAGTCGAAGGTCAATTCAAATCGGCGGCCCTGTTCGTCCTGGAGGTAGAATGGGGCGCAATAAGGATGGTCTTTCCCACGGCTTGGACACAGGCCCAGTTGGTCTTTGAGGCAGTACTTGGTGGTCATCACGGTCTTGCCCTGCATGTCGAGCCCGGATTCTGCACCGGATTCCAAGACCTTTGCGCCGTGGCGTTCGTAAAACTGCCGAGCTTTTTCATTGAGCACATTCCCCAAAAATGTAATCTCCTTTGTGGGACAAGGGGCGTTGTTTTTCGAAATCGTTCGCTGTTCAACAGAACGATTCTTCGCACGCTCCGAGACCAAGGCTTCGAGTACGTCTCGACGCAGGCCATTGACCACAGACACCGGTAGAAAGCTGGGCTGCTGCCATTGGATCTGGATATCCACACAGACGAAAATGGTCTTCCCTGTCTTGGCGAGCTGTTTGCGCAAATTTTCTGTGGCCCCTTCAGACGAACGCGCCGGTGTCTTTTCGGTCGACAGAGTCACGGTGGCTTGATTGCCCTGTTCGTCAGTGGCACTCAGGCAGAATCCTTCAACCGTTTCTGAAAGGATCAGAGTCACAGGAATTTGCCGTCGAATCTTTGCCTTGTTAAGCTGTCGTAAAAAATTGTGATCATGATTGCGAAAGATGACCAACCCCTTTTTCAAGCCCTGCATCTGGGCAGGCACAATGCGACGTCCCTGCACATTATTGACCAGAGTACCGTACAGTTCTTTGTGATCGAAAAAGCACAGGCCATCACCATTGTTGAGCTGCCGCTTACTGTCCAGTTCAAAACCATTTCGATCCAAGGACACAATCTTGCCTAGGCGCTCGCCCAGCATCTTGGGTGTATCAATGGATCCCACAGATTCATTGCGTCCATTAAGAAACCCTGTGGTATACCCCCGGTTAAATGTCTTGGCCAAATCCGGCGTAAAATCGGCAGTCACCCGACCGCTGGATCTGGGCACAAGTCCCAGCCCTGGCAGCAGCCTGTTAAGCTGCTCTCTGTAGGCACGAACCACATTGGCCACGTATCCCTTGTCCTTGAGCCGCCCTTCGATTTTAAAAGAACGCACGCCCGCATCAAGCAAAGGCGTCAGAGATCCGGACAAATTGAGATCCTTGGGAGACAACAGGTGGCGATCCTCACAAATCATGCGTCCCTCAGCATCCACGAGACTGTAACGTTGCCGACAGGGCTGGGCACACTCGCCCCGATTGGCGCTGCGACCGCCCAGGGCATAGCTCATATAGCACTGACCGCTGTAGCACACGCACAATGCCCCATGCACAAAACTCTCCAACTCAAAAGACGTGGCCTTTCGTATCGCCTGGATCTGCTCCAAGGATAATTCCCTGGCCAGAATGGCCCGCTTAAATCCAAGCTTGTCCAGAAAGACGGCCATCTCAGGGGTTTGAATATTCATTTGCGTACTGGCGATTAGCGGGACAGGCGGCAGATCGCACTCCAGCAATCCCACATCCTGAATAATGATCCCGTCCACGTTCAAGGCATACAACTCGTGGATCAAGGCCACTGCCTCGGTAAGCTCCTCGTCAAACAACGCCGTATTGACTGTCACATAAACCCGAGCCCAATATTGATGCGCATACTGAATGAGTTGCTCAATATCAGTCAGACTATTACCCACCTTGCCCCGAGCCCCAAACCGAGGTCCCCCAATGTACACAGCATCCGCCCCGCACTCGATCGCAGTCTGCCCACAGTCAAGATCACGCGCCGGGGCCAGAAGTTCTACAGTATCTTTCATGGAGGAATAGTACCGTGATTAGACCCAAGTGGCAACCCTAGGACACGAGATCATGGCCCCACGTTTATGGGAACGGCCCCTCTTCCCTGTGACAAGATGAGTACGCTGTACGGCCCGAGGTGGACTTGGCCCGACCCGGGCTGGTTATCCAGCGAGGTGGTATCCGCCTGAATCTCAAGCAGACCTAGATTGCTGTACTCCGAGTCATACTGTGTGCTGTCACTGTTAAACCTCGTCGTCCAGGTGCCAGAAGCAGGAAAGCCAAGGCGATAGTCCAATCGGGCATGTCGCATGAGATTGACAATAACAACCACACTGTCACTCGGCCCGCCCTTGTCCCATCGGTGAAAGGCCAGGATCTTGTTCGCGTGATTGATGTGATATACAGATAGACCCGCCCCACTCAACCCAGCAGTGTAGCCATCGACATTACACCGGCAACGGATAAGATCCTGATACAGAAGGACAATACCGGCGTACCGATCCTTTCTGGACCAGTCAATGGGATCTGTATCGTGAAACCATTCGTCTTCCAGAAACTCCTGGCCCTGGAAGAGCATGGGAATGCCAGGCGACGTCATCATGAGGGCTGCGCCCAACGTGGAGAGCTTCTTGGCCACCCAGCTGCCGGGATCATCAGGTGACAGTTCCTGAGCCACGCGCAACTTGCCATTGGCCACCTCATCGTGAGACTCTGTGTAGATGACGCGGGAAAATGGCGCTGCATTGTATTGATAGGCAATCGCCTCAACCACATCCTCAAGGTTCACCTGATCATCTGTGGGGCAGGCCAGGGTCTTGCGGATTTTTCGAACAAACGTGGCATTCCACTGGGCATCAAAACCTGCGCCGCCCTGCGCTTGAGGTCGGGTCATGGCCGCATTGTAGCGAATATCTTCAGCCAGACACAGGGCCATGGGGTACTTGGTTTTAACCTGATCATTGATCCACTGCATGAGCGACCAGCCCTCTGGAATGTCGTGGGCAGGGTCATTATTGAGGCCCTGGACATTGCGAATAAACGTGGTCGCATCCCATCGCAACCCATCGACACGGTATTCATCCAACCACATCAATGCATTGTCTCGAAGATAATGGCGTACTTCAGTGCGTCCATAGTCAGGCCGGGTCTCGCCCCACGGCGTGGTGGATCGGTGGTCATTGTAAAAGTAGATCCCCCCCTTGCCATTTTCCTGCCACCCGTCAAACTGCCACAAATCCAGGTCGCCCGGCCCAAAATGGTTGTAGACCACGTCCAGGATCACGGCAATTCCAAGTGTATGAGCCGCCAAAACAAAGTCCTTGAAGGCCTTGGGGCCGCCATAAGCACTCTCAATGGCAAAGAGCAAAGAAGGATTATAGCCCCACGAAAAATCGCCCTGAAATTCAGCGGCAGGCATGACCTCCACCGCATTGATACCCAGGTCCCTGAGATAGGTCAACCGTTCAATAGCGGTGGAAAAATTGCCGGGCTTGTCCCCTGGTTTGTGGTTAAAGGTGCCAATGTGCATTTCATACATAACCAGATCCTCAGTACGAGGCCTCTGAAAGACGACATCCCCCCAATCATAGGCTGGATCATGCACCACTGAGCTGCCATTGGAACATACACATTCCCTGGCATAGGGATCAAGACGTGTCCACTGGCCTGCGGAAGAAACAATCCGGTATTTGTATTCATCGCCTGCTTTGGCTGCGGGCACATTTCCTGCCCAGAACCCCTTGTCTTCTGCCGTCAGGGGTAACGATTCCGTGGCCCAGCCGTTGAAAGATCCAGTCACAAAAACCTGGTCCGCATGCGGTGCCCACACTCGAAAAGTGGTGCCTGCCGCATGGGGGATAGCCCCCATACCAGGCCGCAGAGAAGTTTGTCCAGCCATACAGCATCTCCCAATGGTCGCTTGTCACAGAAACACAGGCCAATGAACTGCCCAATAATAAACCGTTCATCGCATCAGAGCAATTGGCAAATGATATGAAGCTTCCCCACATACACCAGGACACGGGTGAAGGGATATGGCAATACCCCCCCTCAGCTAAGACTAGCCTACAACATACAAAATTGTACACAGACTCTTGCCCAGCGATGTCCGGGGAGATACAATTCCATCAAACTATCAGTATCATTTGTAATCTCTTTTATCTTATGCCCCAGCCAAAACCCTTGAAACTATATACGACTGTCACCCTTGCGATGATTTGTTTTTCCTTGTCGTTTGTATGGTTTAAGGTGGCCAATGTAACGTATGGCCCCCTGACCATTGTCCTGTTTCGACTGGGCATTTCTGCCAGTATCATTCTTGTTTATGCCACGTTGGCCAAACAGCTGCGTTTTCCGGACAAGCAGGACCTCAAGGCCTTGCTGTTGTTGGCCTTTTTTGAACCGTTTCTATATTTTATGGGTGAAAGCTACGGTCTCAGACACCTTTCACCTACGGTGGGTGCTGTCATCATTGCCACAATTCCATTGGTAGCTCCCTTTGCAGGCTATTTTTTTAATCAAGAAAAAGTGACGGTACGAAACATGCTGGGTATTCTGATCTCCTTTTCGGGGGTCACACTGGTCATCTATGAAATGGGCATGGGGCTAACAGCGTCTCCGTTGGGCGTGACACTTCAGTTTAGTGCCGTGTTTTCTGCGGTGGGCTACACTGTGGTGCTGCACAGAATCTCCCGCAGAATGAACAACATCTCGATCATCTTTTTTCAGGGCATTATAGGCTTTGTCTACTTCCTGCCCTTCTGGTTGACATTTGAGGCCAAATCATTCTTCAACACGCCTTACAATGCGCCGGCCATGCTGGCCATTGTGAAGCTCGCCCTGTTCGCGTCCACCTTGGCCTTTATCTTCTTTACCTACAGCGTCCGCCACATGGGCATCACAAAATCCAATATGTTCATCAATATCGTGCCAGTTTTCACGGCCCTTTTTGCTTGGCAGGTCCTGGGGGAGACCCTCTCCGTACAAAAACTGGTGGGTATTTCCATCGTGATTTCAGGACTCTTTTTTGCACAGATAAATATGTCAAGAAAACACCCGGGACCTGATCCGATTCCACGCACTTGAAAATGCCGGCAAAGACCATGATCTGGATGCATGTGTGTTACATTTTTCAGGCTTAAGAATACACATTGAAAAAGTCCTGACCGCCTTGGCCCAATCTGACTGGATTCAAAAACCCCAAACAGTATAGATAACAGGACTTTTTCAAAAAGCCCTGTGGTGCACAGTTTTTGGTTTTTAGTTTTTAGTAAAACGCATTTTTCATACTGTAACCTGCCTACTGCCTACTGCTTACTGAAAACTTGAAGTTTGTAAAACTTCAGCGACTAACCAAAAACTCATACTTTTGTTTCACATAGCCAAAGTGCTGCAAATCGTCATAAAAGTGGCTGGTTTTTTATTGAAATGGAGTTTATTCTTGTAATGTGGACCGCTGGCGTTCGACCAGGGTGGTTGTGGAAGACTTATATTATTTTGGAGTCAACAGATGAAACGACATAGTTCTGTAAAATTCATGATAGATATGCCACTGTTTTTTTTGCTTTGTGTGGGTTGTCATATCTTTATTACTGGTTGTTCTGTGGGCCCAAGGATTCTGTATAAGAAGACAATCGAACAACAACACCCCCTGGCATCCGAACGTACTGTGGACGCAAAGACCTCCTCTGGATCGATCACAATAGAGGGAATCGACACAAATGAGTGCCATGTACTTGCCAAGATCTCGGTGCGGGCCAAAACCGAAGCACGTGCTGCTGAGATTGCTGACCAAATCGAGATACTCATCGCTCCCACCCCTTCAGGGCTCGAAATCAGGGCCGACAAACCCAGAATAAGCAATGTGTCAATCAGTATCAATTATGAGATAACGGTACCCGGCCAAACCTCCATAGTCTGCAGCAGTTCCTCTGGGTCGATCAATGTGAAAGACATTGAAGGCAATGTGAATGCAAGAACCTCCAGTGGATCCGTTCGATGTGACAACCTGTTGGGCGATACTGCCACTTTGGGCACGTCCAGTGGGAGTGTTCATCTCAAGAACGCAAAACTCAACACATGCCGTCTCCAAACATCCAGCGGCAGCATTCACGGCCATGAGATTGACTGCCCAGATATCAAGGCCAATGTGTCCAGTGGCAGCATTACAATTGTCTGTGCCCAGACCACCCCGCCTGAATTGAAAGCAGACTTGCAGACAAGCTCCGGCAGTGTCAATCTCACTGCACCTCAGAATTATGCAGGCCAGGTGGATTTATCCAGCAGCAGTGGCTCGGTCAGTACAGATTTGCCTGTAACCGTGCAGGGCAAGATCAGCAAAAAACATCTAGTCGGCACAGTGGGACAAGGCTCCGGAACCATCCGACTCAAAAGCTCCAGCGGATCAGTCAGACTCAAGTCGAATTAATAAAATATATCCTACACAGTGCCCTCCGCAGCCACTGTGCAGGATGGGAAGCTTTTTTTTGAGTCGCTTACCGGCGGCCCCCTCCAGTATTGGGTCTGCGTACAGTCACGTGAATCGTCACCTGGCCAATCAGGCCGTGATCATCAATCGCCCTGGCTGTTAGGATTGCAGGCCCTTCGGGGACATAACCAAAATTCCAAGCCCAACCCTCTTCTCCTTCACCCTCCGTATCCACACCTAAGCGTTGGCCATTGCAGAGAAACTCAACTGCCACAATCTGACCATCAATGTCCCCGGCATCAACTCGAATCATACCAGACCGGCTCACCTCGTCACCGTCACGCAAGTCAATAAATGAGATGATGGGGACAAATCTCGGCAAACGACTGGCTTGAATAGTGCCACCATAGGCACCCATGTTCACCCCTGAGCTATATGAGAGAGACTGCTCAGCGAATGGAGTATTGGGATCACCTGCGCTGATGCATGGACTGGTCTGCTTGTCAGAAATCCAACTGGCATGGTCCGAACTGTATCGTCCACCAGATGACTGGAGATGGTAATCCCTTTCGAATGATCGGAGAAAATAATCCCCTTGGTTTGGCTCCGCAAAAATGGGATTTTGACTCAGATTACCTGCACCATGGGCCTGGTCAATCCGTTGAATGCAACTGAAGCGACCACCCACCCCTAAAAGATCATGATCACTATTGTCCCACAGGATACAGTGTTCGATGATGGGATCAGACATGCCGATCGCTTGAATACCAATTTTGTTGTTCGCGATTGTGAGGTGTCTTAGTGTAGGACTACTGTGGGATAGGGTTATGGCCGTATTCAGGCCGAAGATTATAAAGTGTTCCAGAACAGTATCGGGCCCTTCATTTGAATCAAATACAATAGAGGGTACATATACACCTCCCGCATGACCTGTAGACCATCGATTTACAGTTAAAACAGGTAATCCTTTTGAACCAAGCAGCCCCTTAACCAGAACAGCCTTGCCCTGAAAATTGATGTCTTCGGCATAGTATCCTGGGTGCACCAGAATACTGTCACCATCATGGGCCTTATCAATGGCCTTTTGAATGGACCGAAGGGCATTGTCTGCAGCCTGTCCTTGATTGTTACTAAGGCCTGATGACGCATTTACATGCCACACGTACCAGCCTTCATAGGCCCCCATATCCACCCGATGATTAATCCGGGGCTGTCCATCCAGGTCAAACAGGTTCTGTGAAACGGCTTTGTTTGATCCTGCATTGATACAGGGCGAATCAACCAACAGCCGAAAATCATCATCCTCTGTACCAGCCACCGCATCCTGTCCCAGGGGATCCACAAATTGGGGATCTTCATTGATGTTGCCCTGGCCGTCAATGGCCCCTGGAGCAAAGATATTGCAATGATCGAACACAGTATCTTCAAATAGAATCTGTCCATGACTACCCGTGAAGCTGGTGTAGAGTTTCTCATCCCAAAAGATGCAGTTGTTAAAAACAAAGTCGCGCCCCAGCAAAGACGAAGCCCAATTATTGGCAAAGGTCAGGCCTGTACCGGTCACACTTCCACCCTCATTGTAGAGTATGGCACCCTGGCCCACGATCAGATTGCCAGAGAAGAGACAATTATTCAAGCTTCCACTCTTCCACTGGAAAGAGCAGATGGAATCTTCGTAGGCCGCATTGCCCAAAAACCTGCAGCGATCCACGACAGTAATTTCTGCAGCAATCATGCCAGAAGCACCATTTTCTGCGTGTATGCTAAAGACTCCGGAAGATCCCTGTGATTCATTTCTGATAAACGTAGAGTCCTGGAAATATCCCGTGCCATCCACTTGAAAGAGTGCGCCCCCTTCAACAGAAGCCACATTGCCCTGAAACCAGCAGGACTGAAGGGTCAAATCGCCCTCTTCAACGTATATCGCCCCGCCTTGAAGACCCACATTTTGGGTAAAGGTACAACGATTCAGGACCAAATCGGAAGACAAGCTGCTGATGGCACCGGCACCCTGCATATATCCGGTATTGGCATTGTCTCTAAACACGCAGTCTTGCATAACAACACGGGCACCCTGGATTCGACACGCACAATCCATAGCCCCCTGCACGACCAATCCATCCAGGGTAACGGTAATGTTCAATCCCCCTCCCACGGACAAAATAATCCGGCTATTTTCCCCCTGCCAGGGATTTCCAACCAGCCTGTCTGAAACGCTTTTTATATTGTCATTGCCGAGATGGTCTCCTGACAGAATGGTAGAAAACCGGTCCAGATCGCGTGTATTGGGATCTGACGCACCCAAACCAGCATAGCCCCCCTTGATGGTAATCGAATAATGTATTGAAAAGTACCAATCCCGGGTGACCAGGTCAATCGACCGTCCTCCATTAAAGTTGACAGGCTTTGTGGGTTGATAAATCCCTTGCGCAATACGGATTTCATCTCCATCGCGGGCACGCCATAAAGCCCGCTGCAGATCGTTATATGCCGTGGCCCAAGCTTCCCCCGTACCCGGCACTTCAACCCGAGCATCCACATACAAAACTCCCCTGGCCTGAACCATGGCAGGATAAATCAGACTCGCAACCATCAAAACAACCAGCCAGCCACAGCGTCCCCGTACGTTGCCAATATTCTTGGTTTCCATATTCTTCCTTTCAAAAGAAGCCATCGTTCTGTGATTAGATAAATCGCAAGCACATGCTCACGAGTTAAAAGCATTGGAGGGCAGCACCCAAGACACGGCACAGAAATCGAGTGGAGACCGTAGAAATGGGGGGCAGGGGGAATGCCACTAACTTAAGCATGTTTGTCATCCCTTTTCTTTGTCGCAAGCTTTGTCGATAGGAGGCCGGAGGCCGCAAATGCAGGCTCCTTTGTCGTCGTTTCGATTAAGTTTGCGACAAAGCTCGCGACAAAGTTGAGACGGGAGGAGATCTTAAGTTAGTGGCATTCGGATCAGGGGCCGCATTTCTTGACATAACGGTTCTATCTTGGAATGTGCAAATCGAACAAAAGGCGCACCATCATCCCAGGGACAAAAACCGTGAATGTGTCAAGGGCAGAAACCCGATATGAAGATCATTGATATGATAGCGCTCAAGAAATATGAAAAGATTGTCTCTGCCGTTCAATCCACTCAATAACTCAGTTTTTTTAGTGCAACTAGTATATGACATTAGATTACGCCAGTTCAATCGGTTTCTCACTTTTTTATTCAATCCGGAATCATTACCTGGTAAAGCCAAGCATTCCACGGCTTTCTGGTTGATATATGGGCCATGTATGGGTTATTCTGCTCATCCAACAAGGCATTAAAATTTGAGTTGGCTACAAATAATCAAGTAAAGGATAGCAGATGTCAGATCAACAGGTACGCGTCACGTTCCAGCCGAGCGGACGTGCAGTCTATGTGCTCAAGGGAACCAAGCTTCTGGAAGCAGGTGCGAGAGCTGGCTTGACCATTAACACACCCTGCGGTGGTGAAGGGATCTGTGGCAAATGTCGTGTCCAGGTAACAGCCGGGGCTTGTCCAGCCGGGCCCAACGACAAAACCCACTTCAGCCCAGAATCATTGGAGCAGGGATGGCGTTTGGCCTGCCAAACTGCAGTCCAATCTGACAGCATTGTGTTTGTGCCGGACGCCTCTCGCCTGGCCGGACAACATCAAATCAAGACAGACTCGGCTGATTCGGAAACACCTGAGATCTGCCCCGCCTTTAGAAAGACATATATTGAATTGCCCAACCCGACGATGGAAGACAACCTGCCCGACCTTTTGCGTCTCGAGCACGCCATTGGTCCTTTCATCCCACACACGGCGGTTCTTCGCCACATCTCACAGACATTGCGACAATGTGACTTCAAGGGAACCGCTGTTTTGGCAGGTGGTCGGCTGATTGACTTTGAACCAGGCGACACCACCACCCAAAGCTTTGGTATTGCCTTTGATATTGGCACAACCACACTGGTGGGCTTACTGTTGGACCTGACGAATGGCACTGAGCTGGCCGTAAAATCTCAGGTGAATCCGCAGGTCGCCTTTGGAGATGATGTATTGGCTCGAATACAATACGCCTCCACCGGCGCAGACGCCCTCGACAAGCTGAATCAGTCCATTCTCCAGGCGATCCAGGCAATGATTGTCAGTTTGTGCGAACAGGCCAACATTCCCTCACATCATGTCTATGAAATCACCATAGCCGGAAATACCACCATGGAGCATCTGCTCTGTCGCATTGATCCCACGCCCTTGGGGCAAATCCCCTTTGCCTCAGCCTACGGACGTGGTTTCGCTCTGGAAACCCACCCCCTGGCATTGCCCATCAATGCTCAGGGCAGTCTGTACGTCTTTCCCGTAATCAGGGGATTTGTCGGAGGTGACACCGTGGCCTGCTTATTGGCCACGCGCTTGACCCACACCACCGATTCAGTCCTTATGATTGACATCGGTACCAACGGAGAAATTGTGCTGTTCCACAACAATCAGCTCTGGGCCGCCTCCACCGCAGCAGGCCCTGCCTTTGAAGGCGCTCGCATTTGCTGCGGCATGCGTGCCAGCACGGGCGCCATCGAAAAAGTCTTGCTGGAGGATGATGTGCGTTTGAATGTCATTGGCAATGTCGACCCCATTGGACTCTGTGGCAGTGCCTTGATAGACCTGGCCGCAGAACTGCTAAACAAAGGCATGATCTCCAATACGGGAAAACTACTGCCCCCAGAAGATTTACCGCCTGAACTGCCAGATGCGTTGAGGCAACGAATCAGTATTGATGACCAGGGGCACACCGAGTTCCTCCTGGCGGAAACCACCGCAAAGGGCAATCTCTTGCGCGTGGTCCTGACCGAACGTGACGTACGGGAACTCCAATTGGCCGTCGGCGCAATCCGGGCGGGTATTTCCATCATGCTAAAAGCGGCAAATCTCACACCTTCAACATTGGATCGCGTGCTCATTGCCGGCGGATTTGGCAGCTTCATTCGACGCGATCATGCGCAGCGTATCGGTCTCTTGCCCTCAGATATGGATCGTCACAAAATAAGCCATGTGGGCAATGCCTCACTGGCAGGTGCCAAACTCGCATTACTCTCGTCTGAACAAAGAGCACAAGGTGAAACATTGGCACGTCAGGTCAATCACGTTGAACTTTCCACGGACCTCAATTTTCAAATGGAGTTTGCTGAAGCCATGATCTTCCCCGGGTAACCCGAGAGGATTGCACTGTTTCGGAACAGATATCGTGCGTCCCAAGATCTTACTATTCTTTGAATATGGCACACTCAATGGCGGTGAGTTCTCCTTACTCGCTGTACTGGAAAGGCTCGGAAAAACAGAGTTCGAATTTGTGGCAGCCGCCCCGCCGTCCGGTCTGTTGGCTGAACGTCTGTCGCGTTGTGGCGTCCAGGTCTTACCGTTGGTGCTGAGGGACTCACACAATCAAAAGCGTCCCATGGATCAAATCAATGCTCACCTGGTGGCTCTGATCGCACAAGTTTCGCCAGACTTGGTCCATTCAAACAGCCTGGCCATGGGACGTATGGTCGGGTGCATCACCCCGCAGATATCCGTACCCTGCACCACCCATCTGCGTGACATCATCAAATTAAACAAAACGGCCATCACTGATCTGAATCAAAACACAGGATTGGTCGCTGTATCCCATGCCACAAAATCATTTCATGTTGACCAGGGTATGGCATCGGACAGGGTGCAAACAATCCACAATGGTGTCGACACGGATCTTTTCTGCCCCACTGCCCCAACCGGCCAACTCAGGCAGGCACTCGGACTTAGTGACAATGCCATACTGCTGGCCAACATCGGGCAGATTTGTTTACGCAAAGGTCAAACCCTGCTGGCGCAAGCAGCCGTCTCACTGGCAGACAGGTTTCCGGAGACCTACTATCTTTTCATAGGAGAACGTCACTCGCAAAAGCAAGAAAGCATCGAATACGAACACAGCATCCACCGCATTTTCCGGGACGCAGGCAAAATAGACCATTTGTTCTGTTTGGGCTTTCGTCAGGACATCCCTCATATACTTAATGAGATCGACCTTCTCGTCCATACAGCGCACCAGGAACCTTTGGGACGTGTCCTGCTCGAAGCAGCGGCCTGCGCCCAGGCCATTGTGGCCACAGACGTGGGCGGCACCTCTGAGATTCTAACGAACCAGATATCAGCCCTGTTGGTCCCCCCGGATAACCTTGAAGCATTAACAGATGCCATCGAGCACATGCTGACCCATGACGATGTGCGAACCCGATTGGGCCAGGAAGCACGAAGCCAGGCCGTAACGAAGTTTGCCCTGTCCACAGCCACTGAAAAAACTCGACAATTCTGGAATACTCTCTTGTGAACTCAACAGATCCCTAAACAGTTCGTGGCGCAGCCTTCGGCCGCAACCAATAATTGTGAACTACGAAATACGCGAAAATACGCGAAAGAGCAAAGCTGAAGCAAGAGCCTTTTTGCGTCATTTAGCACCTTTCGTAGTTTCAAAGAGAAGTTTGTAGTAGAGAAATTGTCTCTCTTACGGTGAATTGTTGGCCTAACCAGATCCGTTCATACCGTGACTCTTTTGCTTGGCGTGCTACCGCTCTGGTATTTAACCGTGACACTCATATACTCGCTTAGGCTCGCATAAATGAATGTCACATATCACCGCCTTGTCTTTGGATTGCGTAATCAACGTTATTCAGCAAAAGAGAAATGCATGGGACTGTCATTTAAGTGAGCCTAAGCGAACGATGA